>CAZOTR010000263.1:0-5067 GCA_964582755.1 uncultured Methylococcaceae bacterium
TGGTGTTGACGCCGGGGACTTACATCCCCGCCGACGCCCGTTTGCTGAACAGCAGCCGGCTGACCGTGGACGAGTCGGCGCTAACCGGCGAGTCTTTGCCGGCCGGCAAGCATTGGAATTTCATCGCCGGCGAAGGCACGCCCTTGGCCGACCGCAAGAACATGTTGCACATGGGGACCATCGTCACCGGCGGCAGCGGCCAGGCGGTGGTCGCGGCGACCGGTCGGCATACGGAAATCGGCATCATCCAATCCCTGGTCGGCGAGGTGAAGCCGCCGGACACGCTGCTGCAACGCCAGTTGGACGAGTTGAGCACCCGGCTGGCGACCACCTGCGGCATTCTCTGCGTGGGCGTGTTTGGTTTGGGGCTGCTGCGCGGCTACACTTGGCTGCAAATGCTGGCCTCGTCCATCTCCCTGGCCGTCGCCGCGATTCCCGAAGGCTTGCCGGCGGTCGCCACGACGACCCTGGCCATTGGCATCCGCAATTCGCACCGGGAGAAGGTGTTGATCCGCCAATTGGGCGCGGTGGAGAGCTTAGGGTCGGTGGAGGTGATCTGCCTGGACAAGACCGGCACGCTCACCCTCAACAAGATGAAGGCGGTGTCGATGCGCACCGCCGGGCATACCGTCGCCATCAGCGACGAGCAGTTCAAGGTGAAGGGCCGGTCCATCGAGCCGATGGAACAGCCCGAGATCAAGCGGCTGCTGGAAATGGTCAGCCTGTGCAGCGAGGTGAAATTCAACGGCGCGGATGGCGGTCCCGCGTTGGAAGGCTCGGCCACCGAATGCGCCATGGTCGAGGCAGCCATCGACGCGGGCTGGGATGTGCCTGGCCTGCGCGCCGCCCATCCGCTGTTGAAAACCGTGCATCGCGCCGAAAACCGGCCTTACATGATGACCGTGCATGACACCCCGGAAGGCGGCTTGCTGTTCGCGGTCAAGGGCAGTCCCTCGGATGTGCTGGCCTTGTGCCAATGGCGGCAGCATCTGGGCGAATTGGAGGAACTGGACGATGCGATCCGCGACCGCATCATCGAGCGCAACGACCGGCTGGCCGGGGACGCCTTGCGGGTGTTGGGCGTGGCCTATGCCCGTTCGGAGAAGACCGAAGATCTGCAAGCCCCGCCCTTGGTCTGGCTGGGTTTGATCGGCATGGAGGATTCCATCCGCCCGGACATGGACCGGCTGATCGGCGAGTTCCACAGCGCCGGGGTGCGGACGGTGATGATTACCGGCGACCAGTCCGCCACGGCGTATTCGGTGGGCAACCGGCTGGGCTTGAGCGGCGACGCGCCCTTGGAGATCATCGACTCGTCCAACCTCGACAAGCTGGACCCGGAGATTCTCAAGAGCGTCATCAAAGACACCTCGGTGTTTGCCCGCGTCAGTCCGGCGCACAAGTTGAAGATCGTGCAAGCCTTGCAGCAGGCCGGGCATGTGGTGGCGATGACCGGTGACGGCATCAACGACGGCCCGGCGCTGAAGGCGGCGGACATCGGCGTGGCGATGGGCGAGGCCGGCACCGACGTGGCCCGCTCGGTGGCGGACGTGGTGCTGGAGGACGACAACCTGCACACGATGATTACCGCCATCCGCCAAGGCCGCACGATTTACAGCAATATCCGCAAGAGCCTGCGCTTCCTGCTGTCCACCAACCTCAGCGAGATCGAGCTGGCGGTGCTGACCATGGCCTTGGGCATGGGCGAGGCGCTGAATCCTTTGCAACTGCTGTGGATCAACATGGTGGCGGACATCGCCCCGGCGATGGCCTTGGCCTTGGAGCCGGCGGAGTTGGACGTGTTGAAGCAAAAGCCCCGCGACCCCAACCGGCCCATCATCGACGGCCCGGACTTCCGCCGCCTGCTGCGCGAGTCGGTGGTGCTGACCGGCGGCTCGCTGGCCGTTTATGGCTTGAGCATGAGGCGCTACGGGCCGGGCTTGCAAGCCAGCAGCAACACCTTCATGGCGTTTACCCTGGCGAAATTCCTCCATGCTTTGAGTTGCCGCTCGGAGGACACCACGGTGCTGGACCGCGAGCGTCCTGACAATCCGTACATGGTTTATGCCTTGGGCGGCACCCTGGCCATCCAGGCGTTGGCGGCGTTTTACCCGCCCTTGCGCAGCCTGTTGCGCTGCTCGCCCTTGACCTTGGTGGATGTGCCATTGATTTTGGCGGGGGCGTCCGCGCCTTTCCTGATCAATGAATCCGCCAAACGCTTGACCCGCAAGCCATCTTCCGACGGGTCGGCGCGCTTGCCGTCGTAAGAGCGGGCCATGCCCGCGAACGATCTGCGCTAAGGCCCGCAATCGCCGAGAAATCGCGGGCGCGGCCCGCTCCTACAGTCCCGCCCGCCTCCCGGCCGGGGATGGAACGAACTAAAACCCTCACCCCAGCCCCTCTACCGTGGGAGAGGGGGCAAAAGCAGCAATAGGAAAACCCAACCATGAAACAAAATTTCCTGTTTACCTCCGAGTCCGTCGCCGAGGGCCATCCCGACCGTTTGTGCGACATGGTTAGCGACGCGGTGGTGGACCGCTTTTTAAACCAAGACCCTTACGCCCGCATCGTCGCCGAGTGCGCCTTGTCGAAGGGCGTGGTGTTCCTGGCGGCGCGCATGGCTTCGACCGCCAATGTCGACCTGCCGGATGTGGCGCGTTCGGTCATCGGCTCGGTGCGCTACCGCCCGGAGGATTTCAACGCCGCCGATTGCACGGTGGTGACCAGCATCATCACCATGCCGCAGGATTCGCGGGCCAAGGCCGACGAGCATGACATGACCGACAAGGAGATCGGGCAGTTGCCGGTCAGCCACCAGGCGACCATCTTCGGCTACGCCTGCAACCAGACGCCGGAACTCATGCCCATCCCCATCGTGCTGGCCAACCGCGTGGCGCGGGGTCTCTCGGCGGCGCGGCGGCGCAAGGCGATGGGCTATCTGTCGCCGGACTGCACGGTGCAGGTTGGCGTCCGCTACGAGGACGCCAAGCCGGTGCATGTGCAAAACGTGACCGTCATCGCCGGGGTGCAGCAGAAGGAAAAAATCGATCCCGTGCTGTTGCGGGAGGATTTGCTCAAACAGGTCATCAGCCCGGTCTTTGCCGCCGAGCCTTTAGGGCTGGACGAATCCACCGAAATCTTCGTCAACCCCCAGGGCGCGTTTCCCAAGAGCGGCCCGGCCTACCATTCCGGCATGACCGGCCGGAAATCCGCCGCCGACACCTACGGCGGCTACGCCCGCCACAACGGCGCGGCCTTGAGCGGCAAAGACCCGTCGCGGATCGACCGCATCGGCGTCTACGCCGCCCGCCACGCCGCGAAAAATGTCGTCGCCGCCGGGCTGGCCGAGGAATGCGAGGTGCAACTGAGCTATTCCATAGGCCATGCCGGCCCGGTCAGCATCCAGGTGCGGACCTTCGGCACCGGCAGCGTGGACGACGAGGAAATCACCCGGCGGCTGGAAAACCATTTCGACTTCCGCGTCGGGGCGATCATCCGCGACTTCAACCTGCGCCACTTGCCCGCCGACCATGCGGACGGCTTCTATGCCAAGCTGCCGGCCCACGGCCATTTCGCCAACGCGCTCCTGGAACTGCCGTGGGAAAAGACGGACAGGGTCGATGTGTTGAAGTGATGGCGGGATTTCTGCGCAATCCGATTTATTGGCTGGTCCTTTTCATCCCCCTGGCCGAGTCCTTGCAACAGGGGCTGGGCGGGGTGCCGGCCTATGCCAAATTCGGCTGCGCGGCGCTGGCCTTGATTCCGATGGCCGCGCTGATGGTGGAATCCACTGAACAGATTGCGTTGCACACCAGCGAAACCGTCGGCGGGCTGCTCAACGCCACCTTCGGCAACGCGCCCGAACTCATCATCGCCTTGATCGCCTTGCAGGCGGGCATGTTGGATGTGGTCAAGGCGTCCATCGTCGGCGTCGTCCTCGCCAACCTGCTGTTTGTGCTGGGGCTGTCCTTGCTGGTCGGCGGTTTGTACCACCGCCAGCAGGTGTTCAACCGCAAAGGGCGGCGCGTCGAGCGCTCGGTGTTGATGATCGCCGCCATCAGCATCGTCGTCCCCAGCGTGTTCGACAATTTCATCTCGCCCGAGACCTACCAGCACGAAACCGCGCTCAACGCCTGCGTGGCGGTGGTCTTGCTGGTCACCTACGCCCTCAACCTGCTGTTCATGCTGAAGACCCATCCGCATTACTATGTGCCGAAAAATGGCGCGGCAAGCGCGGAAGGCGAGGCCGGGCATTGGCCCTTGCCTTGGGCGGTGGGCGTGTTGCTGGCCTCTTCGCTGGTGCTGGCCTTGATGAGCGAAATTTTGGTGGGGTCGGTGGAGGAGACGGCGAAGAATTTGGGGATGTCCAAGGCGTTCATCGGTGTCATCATCATCGCGCTGCTGGGCGGCGCGCCGGAGGCCGTCGCCGCCGTGGCCATGGCGCGGAAAAACAAGCTGGACCTGACTTTGGGGATTGCCGTCGGCAGCAGCATCCAAATCGCCTTGTTCGTGGCCCCGGTGTTGATGCTCAGTAGTTTTTTCATCGCCCCCCACCCGCTCAACCTGGTCGTCGGCAATGCCGGGATTATGATCGTGCTGTTCCCGGTGCTGATTTTTTCCATGGTCGCCGCCGACGGCAAGTCGAACTGGTTCAAGGGCGTCCAACTCCTCAGTGTTTACCTGCTTATCGCCTTGTTCTGCTATTTTCTGCCGGACAGGCCGGATCTTCCGTTAATCAAGCCTTAGAATCCCCCAACCCCAATGCCGTTAAGTCAAGCGTTGCAGTCCCGCTTTTAGGCGGAAAAGCCCCATAAGCACCGGCTAAAGCCGGGACTGCAAAACGATGCGCTCCTGGAGAATCTTCCCTAACTTAACCTGAGTTCGGGATAAGGTAGGCCGGAATAAGCCGCGCCGCAGGGGCTTTGCCGGTTTAACGTGACGTTCGGCGCGGCGTTTCCGGCCTGCATCGCTTATCCCGAACTCGGGTTATGATAATGCCAGGCATGGCAAATCGGAGGTGGGTTTAATTGATTTATTGATATTTTCCGTAGGAGCGGCCCATGGCCG
>CAZOTR010000264.1:0-5035 GCA_964582755.1 uncultured Methylococcaceae bacterium
CACTTGGTCGAGCAGCTTGGGCTTCGCCCCAGAAGGTGTGTTTGCTTTTTCCATTAGGGTGTGTTTTTTTGCGAGCGGCCTTGACAAACAAGCGATTGCGAGCGTAAAGTTCAGATTATACACCTTGGTGGTGTAAAAAAAGACGCCCGTTCGGGCGTCTAATTCTTGTTGGGCGCAAGCGAAGAACACAACTAGACGTAACAAATAAACAAACCAGATTTAATGCAAAATGAAAACTAACAAAATCAAACCTATTCTAGCAAAACTAGGAGTAATATTTGTATTTCCAATAATGGTTGGCTGGGCTTTCACAACTAACGGAAAACTCAAAGAAGCTGCGCACGATGGAAACGCGCCGGAAGTAAAAAGGTTGCTCGATAATGGAGCCAATGTTAATTATCATGATGATAGTTGGACTCCATTAATGGCAGCTTCAGCCGGCGGTCACACCGAAGTGGTAAAAATTCTAATCAATGCCAAAGCTGATCTGAATACCAAGGCATATAAAGGTGGCGGGGAAACAGCGTTGATGATAGCTTCACAGTGGTGCGTTGCTGACGTGGTAAAGATATTAATTGATGCTAAAGCTGATCTGGAGGTTAAGGATGATAACGGTTCAACCGCATTAATATATGCTGCAAATGCGTTTGAAAATGAATGTCCAAATGTAGTTAAAATGCTAGTTAACGCAAATGCCGACCTAAATGTTTATGATAAATATCACGATACCGCATTGAAAAAAGCATTAAGTAATAAGTATGAAAATGTGGTTAATATGCTAAAACAGGCAGGAGCAAGTGAAGAATGAGCTGGCGATGCTATATAGTCCGCCTTGAATCATATGAAGGCAGGTATGCTGAGGGTATTTATCTGGCCTAACCCGTAAGCTGGATTTGCGCTAGCAATCCACCATTTCAGAGCTTAAATTTTCTTTTAGGCAGGTCGGTTTACTAATGACCGTTTAGCTTTTGTCTAATCTATCAGCCCAACAAGTCAGTCAAAGGGACGCGCCGCCCTGGAGCGCGTTGGAAGGCGGTTTTTTAATCAATGTTTGGGGCTTCGCTTGGCATCTGTTGGCGGCGCGCCCCTTACCGTAACGTTAGGCCGCTGCCAGTTTAGCCTTTGATGCGTTGACCGCATCAATAAAATCGGGGACGGCACCATGGGCTTTCCGTCAGGCCCAATCGCGGGGCAGAACCCGCCGTATGCGGTAGATTGTCCGCCGCAATCCGGGCATTGAAACCACTGGTGTTGTCGCCATATTGTGCCGCCGCAGCCTAGGCATTGCATGACCGGGATAGGGTCGTCTTCCGATAGACGGCCTAACTCGCCGCTCCAGGCGACCGCAGTCCGCGAGGTGGCTTCGTTCTGGGTTGGTTGTTGGGTCATGGTTTCGTTTCCTCGTCTGGTTCTTGCGCGGCCTGCGCCGCCTGAGCTTGGGCGTTAGGCACCATTTACGTAAGCTTTTGCATAGTCAAACCAATCGCTGCCATGCTGTTCATAAAGCCCATACATCCAGTGAATTACATGCGCTTGCTCGTCTTCGCATCTCTCTGGTATTTCATGCCCTTTGCTGCGGAGAACAGCGGCAAATTTTGCGCACTTGAACGCAGGCATTCCGAGTATGAATTTTGTGTATTCGTTGAGTTCCATATAAGCACCTATGTTGTTGCCTGATTTGGCGTTGCGGATTCAAGAGCCTAACTCGCAGTTCCAGCGCACCCGCGCCACGAAGCGGCTTGGTGTTTTCAAGTTTTGTGGGGTGGCGCGGGGCGCTGATCGTGGGCGTTAGGGGCGCATCAATTGACCGATCCGGGAGGTAAGCATGGGTAGGTCCGAAGAGAAAGAGGATTGGCTTGGAAACAAGTACACAGAGCATTACGACGACGATGGAAACAAGACCGGCGAATCTCGAGACAAGGAGGACTGGCTTGGGAACAAGTACACCGAACACACCGACTCAAGTGGTGACAAAGTCGGAGAGTCCCGAGACAGGGAAGACTGGCTTGGGAACAAGTACACCGAACACACCGACTCAAGCGGTGACAAAGTCGGAGAGTCCCGAGACAGGGAAGACTGGCTCGGGAACAAGTACACCGAGCATACCGACTCGAGCGGCGACAAAACCGGCGAATCCCGCGACCGAGAGGACTGGCTTGGAAACAAGTACGTCGAACATTCTGGCTCCGGCCATCGTGGAAGTCGAGGTCGCTCTGACGACGATGATCGTCCTAGCGGCAGCGCAGGCGGAAGGAGTTCTTCCTCAGGAGGAGGAGGCTATAGCTCTTCCTCAAGCAATGATTCTGGTAGCGTACTAACAGGACTAATTATATTTTTTATTTTGGCCGGATTATGGCTTAGTTCTCGGCAAACTAATGATGCTCCCGAAAAAATAGCAACTACACACATCACCGAAACCTTGCCGTCTGCTGTCGTTACTACGGGCGATAAAAAGCCGGGATATTGCTACGGCGAGCGTAGCCGGTTACAACGTGCCGAACGGGTCATTTGCGACTCGAAAGTTTTGTCCAGCCTTGACATGGCGACATATGACGCCTATATCGTGAAGAAGGCTGCTCTTCAAGGTGATTTCCAAGCGACCTTCGTGGAACGGCACAAGCTGTGGGTCAAAATGTGGCACAGAGAAGCCAGAAAGCTCGATGGGCAGGCACTAAAGGATTACCTTGAGAATCAGTTCCGACAGCATATCCAGGAAATTCAAGGACCGTAGGATGCGGTGAGGAACGAACCTCATCAATCGAGTAAATCCATGCCTAACATTCCGTTCGACCGCACCCGCGCCACGAAGCGACTTTGTGTTTTCAAGTTTCGTGGGGTGGCGCGGGGCGGTCAACGCAGGCGTTAGGCCCGGCGGGTCGAAGCCTTTTGTCCGGCTTGGCGCGGGGAGTATGATGGCTCCGGGCGGCGGGGTTTCTCGCCGGTATTGAATCGGTTTTCTTCGGGGTTGTCCGCCGCGGCCTTCCCCGTTTCCCTGGCCGGGGGCTTCCGGTCGGTTCCACTGGCTTGTCCGGCGGTCTTGGCGAATCGAAAGCCTAACACGCCGCTCCAGCGCACCCGCGCTTCAACTCTTGCCGGTGTTTTCGCGCCCGGCGGGGTGCGCGGGGCGCTGATCGTGGGCGTTATGTGGCGGGGAGGCCGCAGTATGTTCGTAGTCATCTTTAGAGCAACAATTCGTAACCTCGACAGTGAATATTCCAAGGTGGCTGCGCGTCTCCGCGAGCTAGCTTTAAATGAGTTCGGTTGTTTAGAGTTTCACGCGGTGTCTGAAGGCGGCAATGAGGTGGCTCTCTCATATTGGCCAAGCGAAGAAAATATTCTGGCATGGAAGTCCCATCCGGAACACGTGCGTGCACAGTCCCTCGGCAAAGAGCGGTGGTATCAATCGTATTCCGTTCAAGTGGCTACAATCAGCAGAGAGTACGGTGCGGGCACATAACCATACGTTCAAGCGGATGCCCTACACTCCGCAGGTATTTGCGCAATGTGCTTCGCACATTTTGTCGCGCAAAAACCTGCTACGTTCCGGTCACCGCTTAACTTGGCGTTAGGCGTCATGAAATTTTTTCCACAAACCATCCACAGCATCGGATATCCAATACAGGTACGCCACAGAATATGCCAGCATCAATCCGTCACTGTCCCCGGCATTTTTGGCATAGTAAAAACCTTTAACAAGCGGCGTAGGTTGGGTTGCGGCTTTATCGCAACCCAACAAACATCAAAGCCTAACACTTCGATCCAGCGCACCCGCGCCACGAAGCGCCTCCGTGTTTTCGGGTTTCGTGGGGTGGCGCGGGGCGCTGAACGCGGGCGTTAGACCGACACCATCTGAAAGCCAAGGGAGAGAGACGTTCATGCGTGACAAGCAAATGGCGGAGCCAGACAACACAGCAGTGCGGACCGCTTTGTGGCGCGCGCTGCACGTGGAAGCTGATCCATCGCCGCATGTGTTCGAGGATGAACTCGGGTTGAAGCTGGCGGCTCCAGACGACGAATGGCGCAAGCGTCCGGACATGAGCCCGTTCACGCGGCCCTTCCGCGCCTCCATCTTGGCCCGCGCCCGCTTCGTCGAAGATCTCGTCGCGGAACAGGCCGCCCATGGCATCGGCCAGTACGTCATCCTCGGAGCGGGCCTCGACACGTTCGCCCAGCGTCGGCCGGAGCTTGCCTCCCGACTGCTCGTGTTCGAGATCGATCAGCCCGGCCCGTCGGAATGGAAGCGTCGGCGGCTCGTCGATCTCGGCTTCGGCATCCCGTCATTCCTGCGGCTCGTACCGGTCGACTTCGAGGCGGGCGATGCATGGTGGGAGCGGCTGGCGGCGGCGGGCTTCGACTCCGGGCGACCGGCGGTTGTGGCGTCAACCGGTGTCAGCATGTACCTGACGAGGGAAGCCATCACGGCGACGTTGCGCCAGGTCGCGACGCTCCCTCCGGGCTCAACACTCGCCATGTCGTTCATGCTTCCGATCGAGCTTTCGGACCCCGAGGTACGCCCCGGGATTGAGCGAGCCGCAACCGGGGCGCGAGCTAACGGCACCCCGTGGATCAGCTTCTTTGCGCCGGCAGAGATGCTGAAACTCACCCGCGATGCCGGCTTTAGAGAGGTCCAGCACATATCGGCAGCTACGCTTGCCGAACGTTACTTCGCGGGCAGGACGGATGGGCTTCGGCCCCCGAATAATTCAGAGGAACTGCTGGTAGCGAGCACCTGAAAGCGGTCTAACAACCGGTTGCAGCGGACGGTCCGCTGCGCGGCCCGCCGCTGAACCGGAGCGTTAGGCCAGCTAGGCCAGAGAAACGTAACCTTACCTTGAAGGCCATAAGATGCGCTAATCCGTTATAGGATGCGCTGAGGTACGAAGCGCATCCTTCGCGTTACCCGATTGATGCGCCTCCTCCGTTGGCACATCCTATGCCCACTGCTTTGTAGAAAAATCGGTAGCCAAGCAAAAAACCTGTCCACCCGGCTTCAATCCTCAACGCCCATCGCCATGCCCTCTTGTGGATGCGGCGG
>CAZOTR010000265.1:0-4990 GCA_964582755.1 uncultured Methylococcaceae bacterium
GCGGGGCTGGCGGTGCCAGCCCCGCCGTTGTGGCTTACAGGCTAATGTTAAAAGCGAAAAGCGCCAGGATAAGATAGCACACTACCGCCAATCCGCCGTGGGCCAAGGCCAAGCCTTTGGGCTGCTGGCCTTGGTGGCGGCGCAAGGACACCAGCCCGCCCAGCACGATGATGGCCACCGCCAGGCCGATGTTGACCCAAACCCGGTTGTCCCCGCCCAAGGCGGCCAGGATCACCAGCGCCGAACCCAGCAGGGCGAACCCGGCATGGACTAGCGCAAAGGTCTTGGAGGATGGGCGTCCTTTCAGGACATCAATAATCAGCCCCAGGCCCATGACGGCGACCAGGGTGAAAACCGCAAGCGCAAAAACTAGCATGGCAATCTCCTTGTGGAAAGTGACAATGGTATAAAGGCCGTAATTTTAGTAGGGGATAATTTGGCGGCGCAAGGCTTGGGGCAAGCCCCGCATCGAAATGCAGAGTTTCCTCCGGGCGGGGGCCATGCCGGGCTTGGCGGCGGCAAGGGTAAGCTTATCCTGCTATGATCTTTCGCCATATCAACCAACCTGTCGGGAGTTTTTATGTCTCTGGCCGAAGCCGAAAGGGAAAAACTGCTGGAAATCGTGCGCAGGCACGGTGCCCGGCCCACCCAGTTGCTGCAAATCCTGCGCGAGGCGCAAGACTGGCTCCGCTGCGTGCCGCGTGAGGCGATGGAAATCGTCGCCGCCGAACTCAAGGTTCCCCGCACCACGGTGCAGGGGGTGGCGGAGTTTTACAGCTTCCTGTCATTGGCACCGCAGGGGCGTTTCCATCTGCTGGTTAGCGACTCGATCAGCGACCAGATGCTAGGCAGCCGCGAACTGATGGATTACCTAAGCGCAAGGCTGCGCGTCGCGCCGGGGCAGACCCGCGCCGACGGGCGGGTGAGCCTGGGGTTCACCTCCTGCACCGGCCTGTGCGACCAGGGGCCGGCCGGCTTGGTGAACGGCCATTGGCTGTCGCGGCTGGACCGGGCCCGCATCGACCGCATCGCCGCACTCATCGAGTGGGAAGTGCCGCTGGAACGCTGGCCCCGTGATTTGTTCGCCGTCGAAGACAACCTCCACCAGCCCGGCCTGTTGCTGGGCAACCCCGTGGCGCCTGGCGCGGCGTTGCAAAAAGCCGTGGGGCAAGGCTTCGACGCCGCCTTTGCCGATGTTGACGCATCGGGCTTGCGCGGGCGCGGCGGGGCGGGTTTCCAGACCTCGTGGAAATGGAAGTTCTGCTTTGAAGGCCCGGAAGAATTGGCGATTTGCCCCATGGGCAAGCCGGAAAAAATCGAACGTTATGTGGTCTGCAACGCCGACGAGGGCGAACCCGGCACGTTCAAGGACCGCGTGTTGCTCAACCGCCATGCCCATCAAGTGTTTGAGGGCATGACCTTGTGCGCCGGCATCGTCGAGGCCAGCCAGGGCTTTTTATATCTGCGCGGCGAATATCTGGAACTCAAGCCGCAGTTGGAGGCGGTGCTGGCCGAACGGCGCGCGGCCAATTTGTTGGGCAAGAATATCCTTGGAAAGGAAGGCTTCGATTTCGACATCGAAATCCACATGGGCGCGGGGGCTTACATCTGTGGCGAGGAGTCGGCCTTGATCGAGTCCCTGGAAGGCAAGCGCGGGGTGCCGCGCAACCGTCCGCCCTATCCCGTCACCCATGGCTACTTGGGCAAGCCCACCGTGGTCAACAATGTGGAGACCTTCGCCGCCGCCGCCGCGATAGTGTCGAACGGCGGGGCATGGTTCGCCAGCCACGGCACGGAAAAGTCCAAGGGCAGCAAAATCTTAAGCATCTGCGGCGACTGCGCCCGCCCCGGTATTTACGAATACGACTTCGGCGTGACCATCGCGCAAGTCTTGGCCGATTGCGGGGCTGAAAACACTTTGGGTGTGCAGGTGGGTGGGCCTTCCGGCGTGTTCATCTCGGCCAAGGAGTTTGACCGCAAGCTGGGTTTTGAGGATTTGGCGACTGGCGGTTCGTTCATGATTTTCAACCAGACCCGCGACGTGCTGGAAATCGTGCGCAATTTCACCCACTTCTTCGCCCATGAAAGCTGCGGGTTCTGCACCCCTTGCCGGGTCGGCACTTCGCTGCTGCGCAACAACCTGGACAAGATTTGCGCGGGCCACGGCACGGCGGGCGACTTGGCGGAACTGTCCAACCTCGCCAAAATCGTCAAGACCGCCAGCCATTGCGGCCTGGGGCAGACCGCCGCCAACCCCATCCTCAGCACTTTGGAACGTTACCCGGATCTGTACCAGACGCGGTTGAAGAACAACATCAGCTTTGAGCCGGGTTTCGACCTGGACGGCGCGTTGGCCACCGCCCGGCGCTTGAGCGGCCGCGACGACGTCATGGCCCACTTAGAACAGGAGGAAGAAGCATGAGCCAGCAACAAACTATCACCATCGACGGCAAGGCCATCCCGTTCCAGGAAGGCGATACCATCATGGAAGCGGCCACCCGCGCCGGCGTGTACATCCCGCACCTGTGCCACAACCCCGAATTCACCCCGCACGGCAGTTGCAAGCTGTGCGAGGTCTTGGTGAACGGGCGCAAAACCACCTCCTGCACCTTCCCGGCGGAAGTCGGGCAGGTGATACAAAACGACACCGAGGAAGTGAACCAGGCCCGCCGCGTCGTCACCCAGATGCTGTTCGTGGAAGGCAACCACTTCTGCCCGTCCTGCGAGAAGAGCGGCAACTGCAATCTCCAGGCCGTGGGTTATTCCTTGAACATGCTGGACAACCATTTCCCGCTGTTCTACCCGACGCGGGAAGCGGACGCCTCCCACCCCGATGTTTTGCTAGACCGCGACCGCTGCATTTTCTGCGAGTTGTGCGTGCGGGCCAGCCGCGAGGTGGATGGCAAGGACGTGTTCGGCATCGCCGGGCGCGGCATCAAAAACCATCTGGTCGTCAACTCCTCCACCGGCCTGTTGAAAGACAGCGCCTTGGAAGCCACCGACAAGGCCGCGCAGGTCTGCCCGGTCGGCGCGATCATCGTCAAGCGGCATGGCTTCGAGGTGCCTATCGGCCAGCGGATTTATGACCACCGCCAAATCGGCGAAGTGAGCTTGGAAAAAGAAATGGCGCTGGCGGGAGAAGAAAACCATGGCTGATAAACTGAAAGTCGCAACCACCTCCCTGGCCGGCTGCTTCGGCTGCCACATGTCCTTCCTGGACATCGACGAGCGCATCTTGCAACTGGCCGAGGTCGCCGAGTTTGACCGCTCGCCGATCACCGACATCAAGCATTGCAGCGAGACGGTGGACATCGGCCTGATCGAAGGCGGCGTCTGCAACGCCGAAAACGTCCACACCCTGCGCGAGTTCCGCAAGCACTGCAAAGTCCTCGTCGCGGTCGGCGCCTGCGCGATCAACGGCGGCTTGCCGGCCATGCGCAACCATGTGGCCTTGGAGGATTGCTTGAAGGAAGCCTATCTGGACGGCATCGGCGTGGAGAACCCGCACATCCCCAACGACCCCGAGCTGCCGTTGCTGCTGGACAAGGTGCATCCCATCCATGAAGTGGTGAAGGTGGACTATTTCCTGCCCGGCTGCCCGCCCTCGGCGGACGTGTTCTGGAAATTCCTCACCGAACTGGCCTCCGGCCAGCAGCCTACGCTGCCTTACGAGTTGGTGCATTACGATTAAGCGGAGGCGTTGGCGTCCCGCCCGCGACGCGGGCCTTATGCGCTAGGCAGGGTGCGCGGCGCGCACCCTACTCCTCCACATCCTCAAACACCAAAGCCAGCGGCATGGCCAGCCCGATGCTGGCAAATTCGCATTCCTCCGCGCCGGCAAAATCGTACAGCACCCAATGGTTTTCGGCGTTGCGGCGGAAGCATTCCACGCGGCGGGCGTTTATGTCCACGACGGCGTATTCTTGCAGGCTGGGCAGTTTGCGGTAGTCGGCGAACTTGTCGCCCCGGTCATAGGCGGCGGTGCTGTCGGAGAGGACTTCGACCACCAAGATGGCGTGGCTGATATGCAGCAATTCGGCGGCATGGTCGCGGCGGTCGCAAGTGACCGTCACGTCAGGGTAAAAGCCGGCATTGGCTGCCTCCACCCGCAGCTTCATGTCGGCGATGAAGGCCCGACAGGGCGTTCCGCGCAGATGGTTTTTGAATGCGCTGGCGAGGTTGAGGCTGACCGTGACATGCGCTTGCCTGGCCCCGGCCATGGCGAAGGTTTCCCCCCGCACGAACTCATGCTTTTCGGCTTGCCCGTTTTCCCAGGCCAGATAATCCTCAAAACTGAATTTCACGGCGGTTTGTGGGATGCCCATGGCTCTGTCCTCTTGGAAAGTGAAGCATGAGGCTATCATAGAACGGGCTTGCCCTGCGTGGCCACGGTGCCCCGCCAGCAATTCTTATTTTGGCAATCTCATCCGGTTTCCGGCTTTGCGGGAGGCGGTTTGAAGCTTTCCAGCATGAAGTCCATCAGGGCTTCCCAGCTTTGGAAGCACAGGTAGCTGGTCAGGGCGCGGATGTCGTTGAACAGGCGCTTGCGGGAGGGCAGCTTCTGCCGCAGCAGCCGGTACTTGCCGTCCATTCGCAGGCGGTGGCGCGGGACTCGGGCTTGCAGACCAGAGGGGCTTAAGCCCGCTGCCATCGCCGGGGCGCTGGGGCGGCTGCGCTCCACCATCAGCCGGGAGCTGCGCCGCAACGGCGGGGCGGCGGGCGGCTGCGACGCGCTGGAGACGCAGCGGCTCAAGGCCGGCCGGCGCAAGCAGGCGCCGGGGACGGCGCTGTGGAAGCCGGTGGTGATGGGCTTGCTGCGCGGCCACTCGCCCGAGCAGGTCGCGGGCCGGGCCAAGCGTGAGCACCCGGGCGACCGGTCGAAGCGGGCCAGCCACGAAACCATCTACCTGGCGCTGTACGCCCTGCCGCGCGGCGAGCTTCGCCGGGAGCTGCTGGCCGGGCTGCGCCAGGGCCGGGCGGCCCGCCGCCC
>CAZOTR010000266.1:0-3336 GCA_964582755.1 uncultured Methylococcaceae bacterium
TGGGCTATGGCTTAAGTTGATGCGTATGGGGCGCAAAAAGGCGCGCCCGACCTACGCTGCCGCCGCCGGGTTTTTGCGTGGGGGGATTTCTGGTATCTTCTCAATTTGGACCATCCACTTTCTGATACCATGACACTGCAAACCATCATCCTCGCGGCGGGGCAAGGCACCCGCATGCGTTCCTCCCTTCCCAAAGTGTTGCACAAGATTGGCGGCAAAGCCCTCTTGGCCCATGTCCACCATTTGGCCACCCGCGTGGAAGATTCCACCGTCAATATTATTTACGGCCACGGCGGCGACCAAGTGTTGGCCGCGCTGGGCGGATTGAAGACGGAGTGGACGGAACAAAAGGAGCGCCTGGGCACCGGACATGCCGTGATGCAAGTGGCGGATTGGATAGCCGACGCAAGCACCGTGCTGATTCTCTACGGCGACGTGCCTTTGTTAAGGCTGGAAACCGCGCAAAAGCTCCTCCGCCAAGTGACTGAGTCCAGCATGGGGCTGTTGACGATCAGCCTGGATAATCCCGCAGGCTACGGGCGCATCGTCCGCGACGAAAACGGCCAAGTCGCCAGCATTGTCGAAGAGAAAGACGCCAGCCCGGCGCAGCGGGAAATCCGCGAGGTCAACACTGGCATCCTGGCCCTCAATGGCGGAAAGTTGAAAGGCTGGCTGAACCGCCTGACCAATGACAACGCCCAGGGCGAGTATTATTTGACCGACATCATCGCCTTGGCGGTGGCCGACGGCATCGCCGTGGAGACCAGCCAGCCCGAGGACGAAAACGAAGTGCTGGGCGTCAACAACCGGTCGCAACTCGCGCAACTGGAAAGGGCTTACCAAAGCCGCCAGGCCGAGGCATTGATGGAGCAAGGCGTCACCCTGCTGGACCCGGCCCGTTTCGACCTGCGCGGGGAAATCGAATCTTGCGGCCAGGATGTCGAGATCGACGTGAACGTGGTGTTGGAAGGCAAAATCAGCCTAGGGAGCCGTGTCAAAATCGGCCCCAACGTCCTCATCAAAGACAGCCAGATCGGCGACGGCGCGGAAATCTTCGCCAATAGCGTCATCGACAACGCCTGCATCGGCGCGGACAGCCGCGTCGGGCCGTTCGCCCGCGTCCGCCCCGAAAGCAAGATTGGCGAAAACGCGCACATCGGCAATTTCGTCGAAATCAAGAAAACCGAAGTCGGGCAAGGCTCGAAGATCAACCATCTCAGCTATGTCGGCGACGCCATCGTCGGGGCCGGGGTCAACATCGGCGCGGGGACCATCACCTGCAATTATGACGGCGTCAACAAGCATCTCACGGTCATCGAGGACGGTGCGTTCATCGGCTCGGACACGCAATTGGTCGCCCCCGTCAAGGTCGGCAAGAACGCCACCATCGGCGCGGGTTCGACCATCGTCAAAGACGCGCCGGCCGGCGAGTTGAGCCTGAGCCGAGTCAAGCAAGTCACCATCCCGGGATGGCAACGTCCCGTCAAAAAGAAGGTTTAAACCATGTGTGGAATAGTCGGGGCCATCGCCCATCGCACCATCACGCCGGTATTGCTGGAAGGTTTGCGCCGGCTCGAATACCGGGGCTACGATTCGGCCGGCGTCGCCGTGCTGGATGAAGACAACGCCATTGACCGCGTCCGCAGCCTGGGCAAGATCAAGGAATTGGAAAGCCTGCTGGCGAGCCGGCCGGTCGAGGGCAAAACCGGCATCGCCCACACCCGCTGGGCCACGCACGGCGTGCCGGCCGAGCGCAACGCCCACCCCCATCTTTCCCGCGACGCCGTGGCCGTGGTGCATAACGGCATCATCGAAAACCACGAGGAATTGCGGCAAGCCCTGCAAGAAAAAGGCTACGAATTCACCTCGGAGACCGACACCGAGGTCATCGTCCACCAGATCCAGGAATTCCTGGCGCAAGGCGAGACCTTGTTGCAAGCCGTGCGCAACACCACCGCGCTGCTCAAAGGCGCCTACGCCATCGGCGTCATCAGCGTCAAAGAACCCCACACCCTCATCGGCGCGCGCCTGGGCAGTCCGCTGGTCGTCGGCCTGGGCGACAACGAGAATTTCATCGCCTCCGACATCTTCGCCCTGGTCGGGGAAACCCAGCGCTTCATTTTCCTGGAAGACGGCGACATCGCCGTGTTGACCACCGAAAAAGTCGTGGTCTACGACAAGACCGGCAGCCCGGCCCAGCGTCCGTTCAACGTCACCAAGCTGTCGGCGGACGCGGTGGAGCGCGGCCAATACCGCCATTACATGCAGAAGGAAATCCACGAACAGCCGGTCGCCATCGAGAAGACCCTGGACGGGCGCATCCACGACGGGCGGGTTCTGTCGGCTGCTTTCGGGCCGCTGGCCGAGCAGGCTTTCGGGCAGATCAAGGCGGTGCAGATCGTCGCCTGCGGCACCAGCTACCATGCCGGCATGGTGGCCCGCTATTGGATGGAAGACATCGCCGGGCTGCCCTGCAACATCGAAGTCGCCAGCGAATTCCGCTACCGCAAGCATGTGGTCTTGCCCGGCACCTTGTTCGTCACCATTTCCCAGTCCGGCGAAACCGCCGACACTCTGGCCGCGTTGAAAGAGGCCAAGCATCTGGGCTATGCCCACACCCTGGCGATTTGCAACGTGCCGGAAAGCTCCATCGTGCGCGAGTCGGAATCCACGCTGATGACCCGCGCCGGCCCGGAGATCGGCGTCGCCTCCACCAAAGCCTTCACCACCCAACTGGCCGCGCTGCTGTTGCTGGTGGTCGCCTTGGGCCGGCGCCACGGCTTGTCGGCGGAGGACGAGGCGAAAATCGTCCAGGAGCTGGAGCAACTGCCCGGCCAGATCCAACGCGCCTTGGAGTTGGAGCGCGAGATCGAGCGCTGGGCCAAGCTGTTCGGCGACAAGCAAGACGCCTTGTTCCTAGGGCGCGGGGCGCAATACCCGGTGGCGATGGAAGGCGCGTTGAAGCTCAAGGAAATCTCCTACATCCACGCCGAAGCCTACCCCGCCGGCGAATTGAAGCACGGGCCTTTGGCCTTGATCGACAGCGAGATGCCGGTCATCGCCGTCGCCCCCAACAACGAGTTGCTGGAAAAGCTCAAGTCCAATCTGCAAGAAGTCCACGCCCGCGGCGGACAGTTGTTCGTCTTCGCCGACGCCGACGCGCCGATGGAAAGTGTCCCCAACGTCAACCTGTTGCGGGTCGCGGAAACCGACGAAGTCGTCGCCCCCATCGTCTACACCATCCCCCTGCAACTCCTCGCCTACCATGTCGCCCTCATCAAAGGCACGGACGTGGACCAGCCTAGGAATCTGGCCAAGTCGGTGACGGTGGAGTGA
>CAZOTR010000266.1:3436-4973 GCA_964582755.1 uncultured Methylococcaceae bacterium
CCCACCGCAATCCCAACGGGCGCATCAACATAACTAGGAGAACAGCCATGAAACGTCACGAAGAAAACCAACTGTGGTTTCGAGGCCACGAGTAAACGCAAGCAAGGATTCCCCTCCGAAACCCACGTCAAGAAAGGCCGGCGGGTCGTGCATGGGGACAAGGAACTGCTCGAAAAGCTGGGGCGCAACGACCCCTGTCCCTGCGGCTCCCGGAGGTTGTTTCAAAAACTGCTGCCTGGCCGCCGGCTGCTTTTGAGGGCAGCAACCGGCATGATTATTCCCGCTAATAATCTGGCGGGTGTAAATCCATCCCCGCCGTGACCCCGGCCAACCCCGCCCCCAACACCTAAGTTGGGGCGCGGGGTTTTCCTTGCGCAGGCGGCGCACCGCACACTTTTTGCGTGGGGCGCAAGCCCTTGAAAATGTGCGCAAGATGAATCTTGCGCTCCAGCAATTGGCGGGCCGTGCTTTCTTAACTTAATGGCAGCGAGGCTGGGAATTAGGAACGACCCCCCTATCTCCAATCGCGGCTTTGTCGTTGGGTCTCTTATCGTCGCCTAATCTACCACGTTCCAGTTTCAAGCTTTTTTCCACACTCAAACCGAGGAGGCCGATTATGGCTTTAGTCGCGTTGCGACAACTTTTGGACTATGCCGCCGAGCATGGCTTTGCGGTTCCCGCTTTCAACATCAGCAATATGGAACAGGTGCAGGCTATCATGCAGGCGGCGGATGCTTGCGACAGCCCGGTGATTATGCAAGGCTCCGCCGGGGCGAACCGTTATGCCGGCGAAGTATTCCTGCGCCATTTGATACTCGCCGCCGTCGAGCAATACCCCCATATCCCTGTGGTCATGCACCGCGACCACGCCCCCAGCCCCGCCCTTTGTGCGCAAGCCATACAATCGGGATTCAGTTCGGTGATGATGGACGGGTCTTTGCTGGAGGACATGAAGACGCCCGCCTCTTTCGAGTACAACGTGGAGGTGACGCGCACGGTGGTCAAAATGGCCCATGCCTGCGGGGTTTCCGTCGAAGGTGAAATCGGTTGTTTGGGTTCGCTGGAAAACCGGCAGGATATCGACCACAGCCAGTTGCTGGCCGACCCGGACGAGGCGGCTGAGTTCGTCCGGCAAACCCAAGTCGATGCGCTGGCGGTCGCCATCGGCACTAGCCACGGCGCGTATAAGTTCAGCAAACCACCCACTGGCGAAGTGCTGGTCATCAGCCGTTTAAAAGCTTTGCAGCAACGCCTGCCCAATACCCATTTCGTCATGCACGGTTCCAGTTCCGTGCCGCAAGACTGGCTGAAAGTCATCAATGAATACGGCGGCGCGATTCCCCAAACCTACGGTGTGCCAGTCGAGGAAATTGTCGAGGGGATTAAATATGGCGTGCGCAAAGTCAACATCGACACCGACTTGCGCATGGCGTCCACCGGCGCGATGCGGCGGTTTCTAGCCCAGCCGGAAAATGCCACGGAACTGGACGCGCGCAAGACCTGGCAGGCCGCCCGCGACGCCATGCAGGCGCTGTGT
>CAZOTR010000267.1:0-4971 GCA_964582755.1 uncultured Methylococcaceae bacterium
TGCGCGAGTTCGTGCGGGAGAAACGCCTGTGGATTTACACCAAGCTGGCCGAGAAGGAGCAATTGCAAAAGCCAGTTCCACACAAGGAGTTCGTCAACGGCGAGGGCTTTCTGTACTTGGGCCGCAGCTACCGGCTGCTGCTGGTGGAAGGGCAGGAGGTGCCGGTGAAATTGCAGCAAGGCCGGTTTAGGCTGCGCCGCGAGCTGGCGGGCGAAGGCCGTGAACATTTGGTGCGCTGGTATAGCCAACACGGCAAGGCGTGGCTGGCGCAGAAGGCCCAAGAATACGCGGGCCGCATGGAGGCCAGCCCAGCGGGGGTAAAAGTGCAAGACCTGGGCTACCGCTGGGGTTCCTGCGGCAAGGGCGGTTGGCTGTATTTCCATTGGAAGGCCATCCTGTTGCCTGCGCGGATAGCCGAGTACGTGGTCGTGCATGAACTGGCGCATTTGCACGAGGCCCACCACACACCGGCCTTCTGGACGCGGGTAGAGCGGGCGATGCCCGACTATGAACGCCGGAAAATCTGGTTGGGCGAACAGGGTATGGCGGTGGAAGGGCTTTGAAGGCGCGCCCCATCACTGCGCCAGAATACCTGGCAAGTGCGCAACTCCAGGCTTTTCAAGCGGTTGACAGCCGGATTCCGGTGTAATTTAAGGGGACGGTCACACGTTCAAATCGTGTTCGGGGCGCCAAACGCCAAGGCCCGCCTTTTGATTAAGGAGGGGCTTTTTGATGCCCGCCTCAATTTCCGTGGGAGCGGTTTCCAACCGCGACAGGGACCGCAAGCCGCAGTTGGAAATTGCTCCCACAACAATCTTATGTTTCACCGCCTATGAACCTACTCGATAAGATCCAGCCCTTTTACGTCATGGAACTGCTGAACCGCGCCCAGGCGTTGGAGCGGGCCGGGGCGGATGTCGTCCACATGGAAATCGGCGAGCCGGATTTCCCCACGCCGCCCGCCGTCGTCCGTGCCGGCATCGCGGCCATCGCCGGGGGCGAGGTGAAATACACCAGCGCCGCCGGCCTGCCCGCCCTGCGCCAAGCCATCGCCCAGTTTTACGCCGACCGTTACGGCGTCGCCGTGCCGGCCCGCCGCGTCTTCATCACCCCCGGCGCGTCCGGCGCTTTCTTGCTGGTGCTGGCCGGTCTGGTGGAAACGGGCGACGCGGTGCTGTTGTCGGACCCTGGCTATCCCTGCTACCCCAATTTCGTGCGGCTGTTTGGCGGTGAGCCGCGTTTGGCGCCGGTCGGCCCCGCGTCGAATTTCCAACTCGACGCCGGGACGCTGGCCCGGCACTGGACGGCGCACACAAGCGGCGCGGTCATGGCCTCGCCCTCCAACCCCACGGGTACCATCGCCTGCGCCGAAACCCTGCGGGAAATCGCCGGTTTTCTCGAAGCGCGCGGGGCGTTTTGGGTGTCCGACGAGATTTACCATGGCTTGGTCTATGGCGAACGCGCCCGCAGCGCCCTGGAATTTTCCGGGCGGGCGTTCGTCGTCAACAGCTTTTCCAAATATTTCGGCATGACCGGCTGGCGTCTGGGCTGGGCGGTGGTGCCGGAGGATTTCATCGAGGCGGCGGAGCGGCTGGCGCAAAACCTGTTCATCTCCGCCCCCGCGCACTCGCAAGCGGCGGCGCTGGCGGCGTTCGGCCCGGACAATCTGGCCGAGTTGGAGCGGCGGCGGCGGGAGTTTGCAGCCCGACGGGATTTTCTCTTGCGGGAACTGCCCGGCCTAGGCTTCACGATCCCGGTCCAGCCGCAAGGCGCGTTTTATGTCTACGCCGATTGCAGCCGCTGGACTGCGGACAGCTTCGCCTGGGCCTGGCGCTTGCTGGAAGAAGCCCATGTCGCCGTCACGCCCGGCAAGGATTTCGGCCAGCACGAACCGCAACGCTACCTGCGCTTCGCCTACACCGCCTCGCTGGAGCGGCTGGCCGAAGGGCTGGGGCGGATTCGGGGGTTTTTGGGGGAGGGTTGAGCGGCTTGGCTTTGGCTGGCAGGCTCTACGTCAGGCGGCAGAGTTATGAAATTTACCCCATTTCCTATCTCGTTCCTCTAACGAGTGCTTTGTCGCCCGGAAATCCGACTGCTGGGCAGAAGCCTCCTCAATTCTTGCAAATCTGGATTGTATGGCCGTATACGTTCCAGTTCTTGCGCAAGCCCACCCAGGCCATCCTTCAATGTACCTTTATGGGCTAGGGTGGCGGCTTCTTGCCAGCGGGCTGATGGAGTGCCTCCATCTTTCAAATCCTTTCGTTTTCCACCCGCCCGTTCCCAAATGCTGTCCAATTCTTCAGGCGCTAGGTCGGCTCCTAGTTCGGCGACACGGCGCACAAGGACATCCTCGTTTGGGACAACGGATTTATCTACCGCCCCACTCCAAGAAAGCAAGCACTGATCCCACCAAGAAAGAAGATTCCGGCAAGCTTCCAATCCAGGCCGAAGCTCAGGTATCGACTTGCAACGGCGGAAGATTTCATTGGCTGCATTTGCCCATCCCCTGGTATAAACAGCTTTACCAACCGCAGCGGCTATGGATGGCTTCCATTCTTCCCGCTTCGGATAAGCCAACCAGCTAATGACCTCCCGTTCGCTCAAAGACACGCCCCAAGACAAAATTTCCGCAAGCATCTTTGCCGATGGTGGTTTATCGCGCAGTTGCTTGACCACTGCCTCGGCCAATTTTCGCTCAGGGACGGGAATATCCAGGGCAGTATTGCATTGTCGGATCAACGCATCGGCCACTTGCGGTAGCAATGCGGCGCTTCCGCCAAGACTCAGCTTCCCCCACAGTTCCTCCCGTTTGGAATATTGCAAGGCAATATCCGCCAAGTCTTTTGCCAAAACTGCGACAAGCCCTAACGGCTCATTTCCGTCCACTACCGCATCCAGCAAGCCATTGCCCAGCGTTTCGCGGTTTGCGCCTTCGGGCCAATATATGCCACCAGCGCTGACATGCGCCGCCCATAGTGCCAACCACGCTGGTTTACTGGCATACAAAGGCATCAACAACTCAGGTTCCCGCGCTGTGCGTTGTGCTAGTGCTTGGATAATGTGGGGATCGTGCGTGGCGATGGCTTCTTCGACCACGTCCACGCCGGGCAAACGCCTAATCAAAAATTCCAAGCCAAGCAATGGATCATGTGGAAACGTCCGCTGCGTTTGCAATGCCTCGCGGGGTGGCAAATCCCGCATAACAGCCCAAGCATGTAAGCGTGACCATCCGCGCTGCACAGTTTGCTGCCTTAACGGTTGCAGTCCAGCCTTGGCAATTTCCACTTGGGAAGAAGCCTCAAACAGGCAGGTTTCCACCGCTTTGTCCATTGGCAAAATACTGTCCAGAACAGACGCGCAGCCAGACAATCCCAACCAATTCAACGCAGCCTTGGCCCAACGCGGCTCGGGGTTCGCCAAACCTGTGGAGAGCGCTTGGCTGACGGCTTGTTGCCACCATGTTTGCGCTTGCTTCGGTGCAAGTCCTTGCAGAAATTGCGTGGCTTCGGCCAAGGATAAATCGGAGGCTTGCCGTTTGATCCAAGCGGCAAGTCCATCGTCGGGCCGACCTTCCACAGGTAATGCGGCCGGATCAAGATTCTTAAGCGATAGGACGAAGTCGGGATGCGCATTGGGGAAACCTTGATTCAATGCCCGCAAAGCCTCTGTTTTGAGATTTGTCGCAGTGTCCGAATCCGGCGCGAGGATTAGCAACGTCCGCAAGAACTCCAAAGCTTGTCGCGGACTCGGCGATTGGCGTAGCGCGTCCAAACGATCCGCAGCGCGAGCCACAGACTTAAGCCCTGCCAAGCGGGCGGGGCGGACATTGCAGGAAGCCAGAACTTCCTCCAAACGCGGGTCATCCTCGCCTACCAGCCAGTTAGCCGTCCGTCCGCCCTGAACCGGAGCGGAACCAAGAGCGATCACTTGATGTGCCGACCATTCCAGAATCCGCTTTCCCGGCACACCATACAAGCAAGGCGGTGCCACCGACTCGCCGCCTTGCGGCGGACTGAGCGCCACCCGTGCCGAGAAATCCCGCCGGGCTTCCGGCCATAGCCGCGTCCACAAATCGGCAATGATGCCCGGCCATGCCACCAAATCTGGCAACACCGGGGGGTGTTTTGTGTCTGTGGATACCAAGGCTTCAGCCACCGCCAACAACAATTCGACGGAAGATGGTGGGATGGTTTCCAGCCCGGCAAGTGCGGACATGACTGGACGCAGATCGTCCACGCTGCCCACCGCATCCAAGCGCCACAAAGCGACTTCACTGCGCACCATGCCGCCCCGATGGGCGTTTTCATCCGGCAGCGTCCACCAAAGCGCCCACCAACTGCCGACCGGCCCGCAGCCAACGGAGGGCCACCAGCGGTCGCCGGGCGCAAGATGACCGGTGGGTTTGTCGGTCAAGGCCAATAATTCTGGCGGCGGCAAGGCCGGGCCTTCCCATTCCAGCAAATCATGCCGGTTGTCCTTTGCGCCGTAACGCGCCCGCAGCGGGTGGTTCATTAGCCCCCCAACAGCCAAGCTAGCGGGCAACTAAGGTCGGCATTTGGATTGCCTCCTTCGGGCGGCACAACCCAGCCCTGATATTCCGGCCCCTCGTCGATAAAATGCTCATCGATGCTGTTTTTTTCCAACAAACGCCCCAGCGCCGACATACCCCAAACACTGGCCGCATCGGGAAGCCATAGGCTGTCGATGAAAGCCGCCACCAGCGGCAGGCGTTGGGCGAGTATCTCTTTGGGAGGCAAGTGGTCGATGGCCTCCAATTCGTCATAACAAGATAACAGCACGGCCAGCCGGGGTCGGGCAAGGCGGGCCACGGTTCCATGCCCGGCGACATGCAGCAGGATTTGCAGCAACTCCACCCAGTAAGCGTTGGCATCCCAGGAACCGGTGCGCCCGGCGGTGCCGTTGCGCCCTTCCTGCCGCTGCGCCAATTCCTTGAGCGCGTCGGGATAAGTA
>CAZOTR010000268.1:0-4967 GCA_964582755.1 uncultured Methylococcaceae bacterium
TAACGCAATTCAGGCGGTGGCCGAAGCGGGCTGTTTTATGCCAAGTCCTTGGGAAGCGCCGGCCCCCGCGCAAACCGCCCGGCGGCGGCTATCCCGGTCTTCGCGCGCCCGTTGCCCGGCGCTGCCGTGCAGGCCCGCTCCCTAACCCATGATTTTCAAAGTGTTGGGTGAATGATTACAGCGGATTTCAAGCGAAATGCGCCCCCTTAAGTTAAAAGTCGCATCAAATTCTGTCTACAATTCTTTCAAGCCTGTCGAATTGCTTGCTCTTGAGCAAATACCCAGAATAAGCTTCCTGGGCTCCTTTGATGAGCGTGTCGTAGTGGACGATTCGGCTGCCAGGCGATATTGCCGCCATTGACGATTTCAGGCGACCTGGATTTGTGTCCTCCTCGTCAACAGGCTGTCCAAGCACGAAAACCACTTCGATGTTTGGGCTAGAGTTTCCTTGCTGAAGGAGAATCTTTATGAGCTTGTCAACATAAGTTTGACCCTGCTCCTGAAGTTCAATAAGCTTCATACGCCGACCCGCTTTCTTCAACTCGACGATGATATGCTTGCCCGCATTCGTCCGGTAGACGATATCCACCCGGCCAAGCCTTTCTTTTTCGGTCATATCCTCCGTCAAAACGCCTTCTCCGGTCAGGCGGCTTTCCATTATTTCACTGCCAGTCGCCCTTTCCCACGAGGCATCCAATAGCCATAAATGATCGAATAGGTATTTATGCAATACTCGCTCCTTAGCATCCTCGTCTACGATCAACTGAAAATCCTTGATGGCTTCAAGACGTGACTTTACGATGTCTCGATACAAGGAAGCCTCAAGCGCATCCCGGTCGGCTAGAACTGAGAGGAGTTTGTCAATATTTTCTAAGCTGGCGACAAATTCTTCCGTCGAACCGCTGAGTTTCATGCGTTCAAAGGCCAAGATGCCATGCCTATACATAAGCTTGCGGTCTTCTTCCTCGTCCATTGGCAGGGAACTAAGCTTGGCGATCAAGGTCTCGGCACTTTTCCTGTAGCCTTTAGGGAGGGAATCAAGCCATTCGGCCAATGCCGGCGAAGTCTCCTTGGCTTTTTTGACTTCATGTTTTTTCCTCCATTCGAGCCAGCGCTTTTCAACTTTCGTAAAGCTTGATTTGAGAAATGCGATAAGGGCGGTATACCGAGGGTCATCTTCCTGAACACGCTGACGATCACTGGTGGCGATATCAGGAGCATCGTCAGTGTCGAGAAAATCGGCTTCTATTTGGCCTGTAATGTATTTTGTATACAGTCTGCCGTCATTGAGTTTGTCAAGTATGTTTTCGTGAAACAAGCGCCCTCGCGCAAACACGACTATACCGTTGAGATTGCCCGTGTCTTCACTATCGAGTTGTTTAGGGAGTCTAGCCGTGCCGATCCAACCGCTAATTTTCCAATCAGGATCCCAAGCATCAAAACGATTTGGCAAAAATTCTTGTTCCAAAAGTTGTGGTGCGGACGCCAAATCTGGCTGTTCAATTCCAAAAGTCCAGATAAATTGAACAATTGGCAAATCCCCGCGATCAGCCGCCATGACAGTTTTTCCATCAATCAGAATTCTGAATCCGTGTGCCTCGCCAATGACGGAAAACCGGCGAGCCAGCCGCTTGCGCAAGGCAAGAACGCCTTTGCCCAGCCTCTGTCTCTTAATATCCTTGAGAAGAATAATCGTCCCTTTCGACACAGTTATCCGTTCACTTTCGATAGGCGTCGGCCTATACGGTTCTTGCTTTTTTGCCGCTTCGTGTATGTCGTCCACGGTCATCTTAAACCCATGAGCGTTTCCATCCTTGATGGATTGAACTTCAATGGTGTTTGCTATCGAAAACAAAGAAAGCTTGCCTAGGCCCTTTCTGCCCATGACGGGCCGACCTTTGGCCGTCATTTTGCCATATTCAATGTTATCGTTACGCCGCTGGTAGCCGACGCACAGATATTTTCTATTTGCATCATCAATCGACATGCCGATACCATCGTCTTTAATCCTGATCCAATTCCTAGCGGGGTCGATTGTGATCTCTACGTTCTCAGCATCGGCATCCCAAGCATTTGCCACGGCCTCAGTGAGGACTGCCGCGATATTGCTATAAAGGTTTATTCCAAGGTGGTCAAGAACGTTAAGATCAACCGTCATCTTGTAAATATCGCTCATGGTAACTCCCTTACTTCATCTTTAGCCGTGAGACGGCACCAGTGCTTTCAAGTGCGCGTTGATGCTTCGCGCAATGGCCCGGCCTAGGTTAACAGGCACCGCATTTCCAATAAGACGCCCCAGCGCTGATAAATTCAGTTCGCCCTCAGCAGGAATGAACACATAGTCTTCTGGGAAACTCTGCAACAATGCCGCTTCCCGCAACGAGATGGCGCGGTTTTGCTCAGGATGCCCGAAACGACCATTCCCATAACCATGGCATTGCGTGGTCATCGTGGGTGCTGGTTTGTCCCATTCCATGCGGCCATACACACTGGAATAGGTGCGGCCTTTCTCGCCCTGATGGCACTCGGCCACGAGGTGTTTTGGCCAATCTCTCCAAGAGCCTCCGGGTTTGGAGACTTTTATTCGCTGTAGATTTTTTTCCGATAGCCTGGATGCAGTGTGCAGCCTGTCTTCGGGCGCGGTTTCTCCCGCACACAATGGACGTAAGCCTGAAATAGCTTGGCGAACTGTTCTGGGCTCTTTGTGAGTTGACTCACCTATTTTTATGCCGCCATGCCTAGACGCCAGCAATACCATCCGTTTACGCGTCTGGGGAACTCCGAAGCGAGAACTGTCAACCACATCATGCCAAACATGGTATCCCAAGTGAACCAAGGCATCCACGAAATCCTGGAATACTGCATGCCTAGCTACCGAAGGTACGTTTTCCATTGTGATAACATCAGGGCTAGTTGATTCGGCCAACCGTGCAAACTCGTACAGCAACCGCCATTTCCCATCGCAGTTTAAAGAGTACCTTTGTGCATAAGTCGAGAATGGCTGACATGGCGCACAGCCAGCCAAGATTTTGAAATCAGCATCGTCGAACAATCCCTTGATGTCAGATGCCGTCACCGAAAAAATATCTTTTTCAATAAAGCGGGCACCGTTGTTGGTTTCATACGGAAAGCGGCAGGCCGGATCCATGTCAATACCGGCAACAACCCGAATCCCTTCCAGAACAAACCCGTGTGTTAGCCCACCCGCGCCACAAAACAAATCAATACAAGCTGTTTTCAACGCTGTAATTCTCCACATTCGATTTCGGCATCTGATCCCACGTCCGCCCGTTCAAATCCCGCCCGTTGCTTTTCTTGGCGCGGCGCCTGCCGTCTTCTCCCCAGCCACCCCATTGCTTGAAGAAAAATTCAACCCCGCTGGCCTCGCATTGGCGTTGGATTTCCTCAACCCACTCTTTTTGCATGGGGCGGGCTTTCGGCCCGGATTCGCCGCCGACAATGACCCAATGAATCCCGGACAGGTCAAACTCCCCCAAGTCCTCCAGCAGGGGCTCCACCGACAGAAACCTGACGCGGGCATCAATCCCGCGCAAAAGCCCGATGCGTGGCAGGCCGTATTTGCGGTCTTCGACCGACACGCCCAGCCAAGCGTTGGGCGGTGGCTGTTTGTCGGCAAAATAGGTGGCCATGCGCTTGGCGCGTTTGGTCAGGATTTGGTAGGTGTGCCAGGGCGTGGTGCGGATGACGTCGAATATCCGGTCTATGTACGCGAAGGAGACCGCCTCATGGAACACGTCGGACATGGAGTTGACGAAATAGAGAGTTGGTTTTTTCCTTTTCAATGGCTCTTGCAAGCGCCCCGGCATTTCCGTCACCGCGAAGCCGTTTTCATAGCCGCGAACGCCCATTGCCCGCAGCCGCTCGGCCATGGCCTCGGCATAGCAGTGTTTGCAGCCAGGCGAGACTTTGGAGCAGCCGACAACCGGGTTCCAGGTTTGCTCCGTCCATTCGATGCGCGACTTGGTTGACATTTCAACAAATGACTTGGCTTTTGCTAGACTGCTTCGTGGTTTCCATAGGATGCCTATTGATAAGCAAGGCCGCGTAAGGCTGCAACTCAACGCTCGCCATGCCTTTCCCAAAACTGCGCCGGGGTTATGATGGGGTGGAGGCAGGCCAACGCTAGTAAGTCTTTGTCCCCGGTGACAAGGTAGTCGGCACTGGAGGCTTGCATCGCTGCCAACAAAGTTCCCAGCACGGGCTGGTCGGCGGCATCCCGCAGGCGGGGTTCTTCTTCCTGTTGCGGCTCGATGACTTCAGCTTGTATGGAAAGGATTTCCACCAAATCGTCTATCTCGGCCACCGACAAACCGTGGCGGTGGGCCAGCTTTGGCAGTACACGGCGCAATTCGTCCAAGATGTAAGCGGAAAGCAGCACCTCTAGCGATCCGTGCCGCCAAGCCGCCAGTATCTTGCCCGGCACGCTGGCCGGGTAGGCGATGCCGGAAAGCAACACGTTCGTGTCGATCACCACGCGCAAAGCGGCCACAAGTGTTCAGCCTTGCTGCCTTGGCAAACCACTCCCGGCCCGCTCAAGCCTGACGGTTTCCTCGATTTCAGCCATTCCCTCCGCTTCCGGCACCCCCTCGAAGCCCGCCCCTATGCGTTGGCACAATGCGTCGAAGCGGCCCTGCATGCGACGGATGCGCTCGAACAGGCGGGCATCCACCAAAGCGGCCACGGGCTTGCCGTCTTTGTTGATGATGACGGTGTCTTGCCGGTACTGCACCCGGTTAAGCATCTCGCCCAAGTTCTGCCGAAAGCTGACGGCGTTGGTTTCAGTAATCATGCCATTCTCGATATTGTGACCATAATGGTCATTATGGAGCTTGCCAGCCGGGTGGTCAACGCCATTTCTTGCGCCCCCTCCGCCCCGCCGTCAAGATAGGGCGCACCCTAACCTGATGTCAGGCAGGGGTGCAAAAGCGTGTCAGTTTAGGATCTAC
>CAZOTR010000269.1:0-4941 GCA_964582755.1 uncultured Methylococcaceae bacterium
TTGTTCAGCTCCACCTTGATCCTGCCCGGCGAGGACGGGGCCATGTCCGATCCAGAAGAAATCAGGGAGCGGCTGGAGAAGCTGGTCGATTTGATCATCGACGCCGGCGTGGTGCCTTACGAACCCACCACCATCGTCGGCTTCACGGAAGACACGCCGGAAATCATCCGCCAGGGAAAGGCTGTCGCGCCTAGCCTCACATAATCAAGCTGCCTGCCAATGGAAGAATTAAACCTGCTGCAAAAAATATCCATCTGGGCAATCCCGGTGGTGTTCGCCATCACCTTGCACGAAGTCGCCCATGGCTGGGTCGCCAAATTGCTGGGCGATAGGACCGCCGAGCAACAAGGCCGCCTGACTTTGAACCCTTTGCACCACATCGACCCTGTCGGCACTTTGCTGCTGCCCGGATTGATGTTGCTGTTCAGCGGCTTTGTCTTTGGCTGGGCCAAGCCGGTTCCGGTGAGTTGGGGCAGGTTGCGCAACCCCAAGCGTGACATTGGTTTGGTGGCGGCCGCCGGCCCGGCGGCCAATCTGGCGATGATCGTTTTGTGGATACTGCTGGCCCGGCTGGCCATCCTGGCAAACTTGGCCTTTCTTTCCCGCCCCCTGTTGTTCATGGCGGCGGCGGGAATTTTCATCAACGGCATGTTGATGGTCCTCAACCTGCTGCCGCTGCCTCCCTTGGACGGCGGACGGGTGATGAGTTGCCTGCTGCCTTCGCGCTTGTCCTATAAATTCGACAAACTGGAGCCTTATGGGTTTATCATCCTGATTATCTTGATGGTGACCAATATTTTGTCGATGATTTTGGGGGGGCCGCTTAATTTTGTGATTGGCCTTTCCATGGACTTGGCGGGCATTCCTTCGGGTGTGCTGCGTCTTCTGTTAAGTTCGCCGGGATAACCGTATTTCCCCCATGCAGGCCGAGACTGCCCCTGCCGTTTCCTTGGGCGTGGCCGCCCGCGTCAACGGCGAGCCGTTCACTTCCCTGCCGGAGGATTTGTATATTCCGCCGGACGCGCTGGAAGTCTTCCTGGATACTTTCGAGGGGCCGTTGGATCTGCTGCTATACCTGATTAGGCGGCAGAATCTGGACATTCTGGACATACCCATCGCCGCCATCACCAAGCAGTATATTGCCTACATCGACATGATGGCCGGAATGCGCATGGAACTGGCCGCCGAATACCTGTTGATGGCCGCGATCCTGGCCGAAATCAAATCCCGCATGTTGCTGCCGCGCCCGGCGAGCGCCGAGGCCGAGGAGGGCGACCCGCGCGCCGAACTAGTCCGCCGCCTGCAAGAGTACGAGCGTTACAAGGCGGCGGCGGAAGATCTGGACAAGCTGCCGCGCTGCGAACGCGATGTGTTCGAGACCGGCGGGGTGGACGCCAGCACGGTGACGGTGCGCAAGATTTACCCGCCAGTTGATTTACAGGAGTTGCTGCTGGCTTTCGAGGAGGTGTTGCGCCGCGCCGAGCGCTCCACCCACCACCGCATCCTGCGCGAGCCTTTGTCCGTGCGCGAGCGCATGTCCGCCGTGCTAGGCCGCTTGCGGGACCAGCCTTGGCTAAACTTCGCCGAATTGTTCAACCGCCGCGAGGGCCGTTCCGGCGCGGTGGTGTCGCTGCTGGCCATCCTGGAATTGAGCAAGGAGCGGCTGGTCGAAATCATCCAAGAAGAACCGCTGGGCGAATTGCGCGTCCGCTTGGCTGCGTCCGCCTGACATGATTTTGAAGGATATTGTCGAAGCCGCCTTGTTTGTGGCGCACAAGCCCTTGAACATGGCCGAATTGTTGGCCTTGTTCCCCGAGGACGAACAGCCGGCCCCCGCCGAGCTGCGGCTCGCCTTGGCCGAACTGGCCGAGGAATTCGCCAGCCGCCCGCTGGAACTCAAGGAAGTCGCCAGCGGTTTCCGCTTCCAGGTCCGCGAAGGCTTGTCGCCGTGGATTTCGCGCTTGTTCGAGGAACGTCCGGCGCGGTATTCCAAGGCGTTCCTGGAAACTTTGGCGATCATCGCCTACCGCCAGCCGGTCACCCGGGGCGAGATCGAGGAGATTCGCGGCGTCGCCGTGTCCACCCAGATCATCCGCGCCTTGCTCGAACGGGACTGGGTGCAGGTCGTCGGCCACAAGGAAGTGCCGGGACGCCCAGGGCTGTACGCCACCACCCGCCAGTTCTTGGATTATTTCAACCTCAAAGGCCTGGACGGACTGCCGCCTTTGCAAACTTTCATCGACCGGCTCGGCCCCGTCGCCGATCCCGGCCTACCCCTACCGGAAAGCCCCGCCCATGAGCCCATCGAACCGCCCAAACCCGCCGCGCCCCTCCCAGCCGAACCCCAGCCCGGCTGATGCCAATCCCGACGGCGAGCGCATCCAAAAAGTGCTGGCCCGCGCCGGCCTGGCCTCGCGGCGGGAAATCGAAGAATGGATCAAGAACGGCGAAATCCTGCTCAACGGCAATCTTGCCAAACTCGGCGACCGCTGGAGGGAGGGCGACCGGCTGACGGTGCGGGGCCGCCCGGTCAACGTTGAAAAACGCTTCAACCAGGCGACGCGGGTGTTGCTCTACCACAAGCCCACCGGCGAAGTGGTTACCCGCCGCGACCCGGAAGGCCGGCCCACCATCTTCACCCAATTGCCGCGCCTGGAAATTGGCCGCTGGATCAACGTCGGCAGGCTGGACATCAACACGCAAGGGCTGCTGCTGGTCACCAACAACGGCGAGCTGGCCAACAAGCTGATGCATCCCTCCCAGCAAATCGAGCGGGAATACGCCGCGCGCGTGCTGGGGGATGTCAGCGAGGAAATACTGGAACGGCTGAAACAAGGCGTGGAGTTGGAGGACGGCCCGGCGCATTTCAACGCCATCGCCGACGCCGGCGGGGAAGGCTCCAACCACTGGTACCATGTCACCCTCAGCGAAGGCCGCAACCGCATCGTCCGCCGCCTGTGGGAATCGCAAGGCGTCCTGGTCAGCCGCCTGATCCGCATCCGCTTCGGCGACATCGTCCTGCCGCCGCATATCCAGGCGCGGACGGTTTCGGAATTGTCCCCGGAAGACCGCGACAAGCTGCTGGCCTCGGTCGGCCTGCCGCCCGAAAGCCCGCCGCGCAGGCCGGCGCGGGCGCAGGGGAACGACGGCAAGTGGCGGGGGAGATAAGGCGTAGCCGCCCGTAACGGGCGGCTTACTTCAAAGCGCTGGCAAACTGTTGCGTGAGATCTTGTCCTTGCGCGTTCTTCTTCTCGGCCATGAGAAAAAGCCCCTTGCCCTCGCTCTTGTCCGCCCAAAGCTGGCCGATGTTGCGCTTTTCCTGGGTGTCCGCCGTGTCGGCTAGGTGTGCGCCTTTGTACTCGATGGCTAAGATCCGCCCATCGTCAAGCTCGGCCACAAAATCGGGATAAAAGCGGTCGGTCGAGGTCGGCAACCAAAATGAGGTTTGCGGTCGGCCTGACAGGTTGCGAATCCAGTGCTTCACTTGCGGCAAGGTGTCGATCAGCCGCGCACATTCAAACTCTTCGCCCTCGCCTTTAAGCTCGCCAACGCCGCCGAAGAAATGTTTCTTGAACTGGTACGCGCCACGATAAAACCACGCGGCGGGGTAGGGGCGTTTCCCGAAAGCAAAACCGTCTGAAAAACGGGTTTCGACGGCGGCGGCCTCGGCAAAAAGGAAAGTCTGATAGTCCTTCGCGTAGGCTAGGCGGCGGTAGCCGTCTATTTTCTGCTGCACGGCCTTGGCCAGCGGGTATTTGAAGCGTAGCAAGTCATTCATGGCAAGGTGGCGCGTGTCCGTCAGATAGGCCACGATCTTGCGGCAGAATTCAAGGCGGACGGGCTGCGTAATGTCGTTCGGCTTCACCACGTCCATTTGCCGCGTTTCCTTGTCCAGCCAGCGGGAAAGCTGCAAATCCGTCCAGTCGAGTTTGAGAAAGCTGATGTCAAGCTGGGCGTTCTGGGCTAGGTGCTTGTAAACAACCTTCTCGCCGTTCAAATCCACTTCCCAACGCTCGGCGGTTTCCTTGATGGCGAATTCGCTCGGCGTGAGTTCCGCCGCGTAACCGTTCAGCGTCCAGCCGCCAAGCTCAAGAATCAGCGTTTCCTCGGCAAGCTCCAATTCGCCTTGAAGATTCAGAAACAGGCGGGGAACGGCGAAGGACTCGCCGCGCTCGGCGGGGGCCATGCTGTTGCGCTGCGTGATGCGATGCCGCTGGACGGCGGCGCGAAGCGCGGCTTGCCGTGCGGGAGTCGTCACCGTGGCAATAAGCCTTTGCTCAAGCTCTTCGGGAATCTCGCCTTCAACGGAAACGGTCACGCTGCCGTCTGGCTGAACATCAATCTTCACCCGCTCGGCCACTTCGGTAGCAAGCCCGCCCAGATTCGGCGCGGTGTCCACGGTTTCAAGCAACACGGGGGCGCGGTTGAAAAGGTCGCCGGTCGGGTCGAAGCCCGGAAGTGTGCCTTGCCGCTGCTCCACATTGGCGGCGGCTTCGTCCGGCTGAAAGCCCATCTTCTCAATGAGCGTGTCCACCAAGGCGCGGGCGGCATCGCCTGTGCGCGGGCTGGACACATGGGCATAGGCGCGGTTTAGGGCTGGGTTGGCGCGGCTTTGCGTATAGGGCATACGCAGCACACGCCCTAAAAGCTGCTCGATGTCGGTCGCGCTGCCGATGTTGGCGACGGAACACAGGACGTAGGCGAAAGAGCAATCCCAGCCTTCCTTGAGGGCTTCCACGGTGATGATGAAATCAACCGGACAGGCGGGGTCAAACAGGTTGAGGCTGTCGAGTTCGCGCTGTTCGCCCGTGGCGATGGCGATACTCCCTTCGGCGATGTTCTCGTTGTCGATCAGGTATTTTTTCAGGACTTCAACGGTGACTTCTTGGCCCTTGTCCTGCGCTTGGAACAGCACCAAGGGGCGGATATAGCGGCTGTCGC
>CAZOTR010000270.1:0-4933 GCA_964582755.1 uncultured Methylococcaceae bacterium
CGCCCAAATGCACGTGGCCGCTAAATATAATCAATTTGTGTAGGTTTAGCTATAAGCGGTATCCCTTCGCTTAAATAAGTCGCCTCTCCGCCGCGTGGCGTTGCTCCGCTTCCTATTTTGTTTGTTATTTCATCCAAGGTTATTTTTTTCCACCCCTCCGGCACACCATCCACCACGCGGGTATGCTCATGGCCGGGGAAGCGCAGCCGCACGAACCATTCCCGGTACAACAGACGCGCCGACTCTTCCAACAAAGCCATGCGGCGGCGGTTGGCTTCGATTAGATTGTCGTAGGCAGAGAGAATATTGGCAATTCGTTTTTGTTCTGCAAGGTGCGGTAGTTTTGCGGGAAACAGCGGGAATTTTTCTAAGGGGATGCGATCTACTGTTGCTCCGCTAATTAGGTGGCTCTCTACTATCATCCTCCATGGATGCGAGAGGAAATAATATAAAAGGAAGCGACTATCCGCCAATTCTGGATTAGGCCGTAATAAAGCAACACGCCTGCCAAGACAACCATGAAATCCCTCTGGAATAATTGCATATCTATGCAATGTGGCCTCATAAGTGAAAACCACATCACCAGCCTGGGGTAGTATGCGCTTTGTCCACTTCAAGAATTCTTGTTCTGATACATGCCGAATTTCAGAAAAATCCAGTCTGCCATCTTCTGTAAAGTTTTTGATGCCTAAGAAGATTGGGCCATCTATAGACTCAGAAGGTGTTGCGTGTGGCCCGTCATAAATACCCAAGGCATATTCTTTGATCGGGCGAGAAGCAAGAGCCTTCATATCCCCAACTCCTCAAAATTCTCCTGAATCTTTGCCGCCAACGGAATCGCCATATTTATTAAATCCTCAACAATCATACACGTTCGCGTAACTTTTCGATATTTGCCGTGTTGTTCGTCAACCGTCGCTACGCGACGGGCTTAATGGTTTGGGGCCGTTCCCCGTGGGTTGAAACCCACGGCTACATTCATTCGCCGCTACGCGGCTTGGGGTTTCCGATAATTCGAGGATTTCCGGGAAATCCTCGCCGTAAAAGGTCGCGGAGCGACCGACCGAATATAGCCGGGGCATTTATGCCCCGGAAATGCGATCCATGCCCCACGTCGCGTAGCGACGTTTGAAACCTCCGCCCATACATCAATTTCCCGGTTTCAACCATCGCTACGCGACGGATTCCACGATTCTACATTCGTTCCGTGGGTTGAAACCCACCGTGGGTTAAAACCCACGGCTAAATTCAATCGCCGCTACGCGGCATGGGTTGGCGGGTTTGCGCCCGTTCCCCGTGGGTTAAAACCACGGCTAAATTCAATCGCCGCTACGCGGCTTGGGTTGGCGAGTTTGCGCCCGTTCCCCGTGGGTTGAAACCCATGGCTACATTCATTCGCCGCTAACGCGGCTTTGGGATTGGCCCATTTACCGCATCATCAATCCCATAAATACCGTTCATCAAATTCAACTTCGTATTTGCGCAAGAATGCGAGATATTCCTCCTTAAAACTCCGGCTTTGATGGTGTTGCCTTTGGTTTTGGATATATTTCATGGTTTCGGCTAGGGCGGATTGGCTGACGGTGAATGCGCCATAACCATCTTGCCACGCAAATCCGCTTAATTCGGGGAAAGCCTCGTGAATCCAATGGGATGAGGCACCTTTTAATAACTGCAAGGCTTTGCTGACAGACAAAACCGGCGGCATCCGAACCAAGATGTGGATGTGGTCTTCGATGCCGCCTACGCATAAGGCTGTCATGCCGTTTTTCCGGGCAATTCCGCCTAGATATTCCCATGCCCTTTGCTCAATATCCTGCCGAATCCACGGTTCGCGGTTTTTGGTGCTGAATATCAGATGGTAATTCAGCGCGGTATAAGTATTTGCCATGTTTAGATCCCACTTTCATATCCCCAATCCCTCAAAATTTTCCTGAATCTTCGCCGCCAACGTCGCCGCTTCCTGGTTCAAGTCGGCCAGTTCCACATGAATATCCCGCATGGCTTGCTCGAAGTCGAAATCCTCGTCCACCTCCGGCGGGGCGACGCCGACGTAGCGGCCTGGGGTGAGGCTCCAGTCGGCGGCTTCGATGTCGGCGCGGCTGACGACTTTGCACAGCCCTGGGACTGGACGCAGTTCCGCTTCGGGGAAGCGGTCTTGCAGCCAGACGATTTGCCGGTGGAAATAGGCGGCGGCTTTCAGTTGTTCCTCCGCCGCTTTGCGGTCTTCGTCCAGTTGCTTCAGGCGTTTGCTTAAAGCCCGGCGGTCGTGGAACTCGGCGGCTTGTTCGTCGTTCGCCAGTTCATTGGCTTTCTGGGCGGCAAATGCCATGCGCTTGTGGAGCAAGTCCATTTGCTTAACCAAGCCTTTGATGCCCTCGGCCAACGGCGCGAATTGTTCGCCGGCGCCGTGTTGGGTCAGGTTGATGGTGGGCGGCAAGGTGGCGCAATCTTTACGGAAAGCCTCCACGCCTTGGAGCAAGGCGGCACGGTCGGTTTGATAGGCGGCTTCCGTTTCCGCCAATTCGTCCAGCACTGCGGTCAAGGCCGTGGCGGGCCGTTCGAGCTTGCCCAAACTGTCGGCAAACGCGGCAAGCTGGCTTAGGGTTTCTTGCCAGGTTTGCCCGTAAGCCTCCAACGCGGCAGGAATCGCCGCCGCCTCGGCGCAGATTTCATCGAAGTAACTTCGCACCAGTCCAAGAAAGCGGCTTTGCTGGCCCCGGTGCAGCCAGACTATGGCCGTCAGGTTCTTCAACTATTCCGGGCTGAAGTCGTAAATCTTGCGGGTGACTTTGCGGTAGACGTTGCGGGCGTCGATCATCAACACCGAGCCTTTCCGTTCCTGGGGTTTGCCTTTGTCGAAGAACCAGAGTTCACAAGGCACGGTGCGGGTGTAGAAGAAATTGGAGCGGATGGCGATCATCGCATCCACCGCGCCGCTTTCCACTAGCTTGCGCCGCACCAAGGCTTCGCCATGCCCGGCGCTGCTGGCTTGGGAAGACATGACAAACCCGGCCCGGCCCGTGGGCTTCAAGTAGCTGTATAAAGTAGGAAATCCACAGGTAATTGCCATTGGAGACGGTTTCCTTGTTCTTCCTGGCATCCTCGCCTTGCTTCTTCCCCGTGCTTTTGCCCTTGGTCGTGCCGGGCAGGCCGAAGGGCAGGCGGCAATCGGTTCTCGCCTTCTCGGCATCCACCATGTCCACGTTAAACGGCGGATTGGCCATGACAAAATCGCAATTACCCCAGAGCGGCTTGCCTTCGGGCAGGCGGTGCGGGTCGTCGTAAAACGTGTTGGCTTCGACGATTTGCCCTTCCAAGCCATGCACGGCAAGATTCATCTTGGCGAGGCGGATGGTGGTGGCGGTTTTTTCCTGGCCGTAAAACGTCACCCGCTTCATCGTGTCCAGCCCTTCGTCCTCAATGAAATGGCTGGTCTGCACGAACATGCCGCCGGAACCGCAGGCTGGATCGAGGACAACGCCATGATCCGGCTCGATGACGTTGACGATGGTTTGCACCAAGGAGGGCGGGGTGAAGAATTCGCCGTTGTCTTGCGCGCCTTGGATGGCGAACTTCATCAGGAAGTATTCGTAAATCCGCCCAAACACGTCGCCGCTGGCGCTGCGCAGCACGTCGCTGTTGAAAATGCGCAATAGCTCTTCCAACAGGCCGTCCTCGAACCAGTCGTAATCCTTGGGCAATTGGCCTTTCAACGGCTGGAAGTCGTCTTCGATGGCGTCCATCGCCTCGACTAACTTTGCGCCTAGATGCGTGTTCTTAGGCTGGTTCATCAGCGTGTCGAAGCGGGCCGACTCCGGCAGCATCAGCGCCCGGCGCTTGGTGAAGTCTTCCTTTTCCAGCGGGCGCTTGGGCATCCGGCCCGCCGCCTGGTCGGCCTTGATCTGGGCCAAGGCGGCATGGTAGCGGTTGCTGGCATGGCGCAAGAAAATCACGCCTAGCACCGGCATACAGTATTCGCTGGAAGTCAGCTTGGAATTGGCGCGGAGTTGGTCGGCGACTTCCCACAATCGGGATTCGAGCTTTTCGATGTCTTTGAGGGCATTCCCCATGCGGCTTTGGTCTTCTTGAGTGGTGTGGGTTTGCGGAATTTTAGCCTTAATCACGCCGGGCCATGAAAGGAATGGCGGTGAAATCGTTTTCAAGTGCTTGCATCACTGCCATTAAGTTAAGCTGTGTTGAGTTGCCGCGTAGCGGCTTATCGAATGTAGCCGGGGGATTCACCCCCCGGCGGAGGCGCAAAATTCTTCTTTGCGTCGCGTAGCGACGCTTGGACGGCCCTTGCGCGAACGCCACACCGGGCGGTTGGCAATCGTCGCTACGCGACGAAACGTCCGGCGCGTCCTTCCGGGGGTTGAAACCCCCGGCTACCCTCAAATGCCGCTACGCGGCTTCACCCTGGCTGCTCAGCTTAACTTAATGGCAGTGAAGTGCTTGCATGGCTTAGATGGGGGGTTATTCGTTTAATATCGGCATCCTGGGGGTACGGGCTTCCGGCCCGCTTGCGGGCGAGACGCCCGCGCTCCAGGCATGATAAAGCTTTTCGCGGCCATGGGCCGCTCCTACGGAAAATAGCAATAAATCAATTAAACCCACCTCGCTGGAAAACAAAGCCGAGCCGCTTGCGGCAAAGGCGGGATGTTTTCCATGCCCCTGCGAAGCCGCAGGCACCGGGCGGGTTCCCGTTAGGGAACCTGCAAGGTGCAACGAAGCGGCGTAGAGTCATCTGCGAACGAGAAGCGCAGACTTCGAGTTGAGCGGGGACGGCGCAGGCCGCCCGAAGGGCAAAGTAGTGCCTTGGCGGGAGCTGAAACCTGTTGGAACAGGTTTCAGACTCGACCGCCCGGCACTCCCTTTCAATGAAACCCATATCCCATGGCCTAATACAAATCCACCGGGTCAATATCCACCG
>CAZOTR010000271.1:0-4931 GCA_964582755.1 uncultured Methylococcaceae bacterium
TCCATGGAACAGACCATGCCGGGCATGGCTGGACAATATCTATTGATTTTAAGAGCGGTTTATATTTTTATATGGCGATTCCAAGCAGACCCACCGGCCGGTTCCACCAGCTCCCACGCAGGAGCGGCCCTGTCACGAGCGGGCTCCCCATTCAAGATTTAAGCAACACGAAAAACGAGAACAATGATGACTCAGCAGGACTGGGATAAAAACGTGGTTGCCGAGGTGATCGACAACTTAAAAGAGAAGCCGGGCGCGTTGTTGCCGATCCTCCACGGCATCCAGGACACCCTGGGCTACATCCCGGCGGACAGCGTGACTATGATCGCCAGCGCCTTGAACCTCTCGCGTGCCGAGGTGCATGGGGTGATCACGTTCTACCACTATTTCCGCGAAACCCCGCCGGGCAAGCACACGATCCACCTGTGCCGCGCCGAGTCTTGCCAGTCCATGGACAGCGAGAGGCTGGAAGCCCACGCCAAGGCCAAGCTGGGCATCGGCTACCACGAAACCACCGCCGATGGCGCGTTCAGCCTGGAGCCGGTCTATTGCCTGGGCAACTGCGCCTGCTCGCCGGCCATCAGCATCGACGGCGAGACGTATGGCCGGGTCAGCCCCGGACGGTTTGACGAAATCCTGAATGAAGTGAGGGCGCAGGCATGAGCGCTGCCGTATCCATCTACGTTCCAATTGACTCTAGTGCGCTTTCCTTGGGCGCGGAGAAGACCGCCCGGACAATCGCGGCGGAAGCGGCCAAGCGCGGGATTGCCATCAATCTGGTGCGCAATGGCTCGCGTGGCCTGTTCTGGCTGGAGCCGCTGGTTGAAGTCGCCACGCCAACAGGCCGGATCGCTTACGGCCCGGTGCATGCGTCCGACGTGGCGGGGCTGTTTGACGCCGGGTTCCTAGACGGCGGCGGGCATCCCTTGAAGCAAGGTCTGACCGAGGAAATCCCCTATCTGAAAAACCAGGAGCGCCTGACCAACGCCCGCGTCGGCATCACCGATCCAGTCAGCCTGGATGATTATTTGGCCCATGACGGTTATCGCGGGCTGAAAAATGCCCTGGGCCTCGCCCCAGCGGACATCGTCAAGCAAGTCACCGACTCCGGCCTGCGCGGACGCGGCGGCGCGGCCTTCCCCACCGGCATCAAATGGAACACCGTGCTGAACGCCCCCGCTGACCAAAAATACATCGTCTGCAACGCCGACGAAGGCGACTCCGGCACGTTCTCCGACCGGATGATTATGGAGGACGACCCTTTCGTGCTGGTCGAGGGCATGACCATCGCCGGGCTGGCGGTGGGCGCGACCCAAGGCTATATCTATTTGCGGGTCGAATATCCCCACGCCCACAAAAACCTCAACGCCGCTATCGCGGCGGCGGAGGCGGCGGGTTATCTGGGCGCGGACATTTTGGGCAGCGGCAAGGCGTTCAATTTGGAAGTTCGCTTGGGCGCCGGCGCTTATGTCTGCGGCGAGGAAACCTCGTTGTTGGAAAGCTTGGAAGGCAAGCGCGGGCTGGTGCGCTACAAACCGCCCTTGCCCGCGATCAAAGGGCTGTTTGGCAAGCCAACCGTCATCAACAATGTGATTTCCTTGGCCTCGGTGCCGATCATCCTGGACAAGGGCGGCGACTATTACCGCGATTTCGGCATGGGCCGTTCACGCGGCACACTGCCCATCCAATTGGCCGGCAACGTCAAGCGCCCCGGCCTGATCGAGAAAGCCTTTGGCGTCACTTTGCGTGAGATTCTTTACGACTACGGCGGCGGCTCGGCCACCGGCAGGCCGATCAAAGCCGTGCAAGTCGGCGGGCCGTTGGGCGCGTTCGTGCCGGAGTCGCAGTTCGACACGCCGCTAGATTACGAAGCCTTCGCCGCCAACTGGGCGGTGCTGGGCCATGGCGGCATCGTCGTGTTTGACGACACGGTGGATATGGCGAAGATGGCCCGCTACGCGATGGAGTTCTGCGCGATTGAATCCTGCGGCAAATGCACGCCCTGCCGCATCGGCTCGACGCGGGGCGTGGAAGTCATGGACAAAATCATCAACAACCAGGATCGGGCCAAAAACATCGAGTTGCTGCGCGATTTGAGCGACACGATGTTGAACAGTTCGCTGTGCGCGTTGGGCGGCATGACGCCTTATCCGGTGCTCAGTGCGTTGAACCACTTCCCGGGGGATTTCGGTGTAGACCCCAAAGTCTAACCGATAGCTTTTCATAGAAAGGCGGGCCGCAACAACCAGGGCTCGCCACTAGGTTGATAGGCGGGCGAGCCCGCCTTTCTCGCCACCCAGAATCAAGAGGTAACACCCCATGTCATTACCACGCGACAAAGACTACGGCACCCCCGCCAGCCCAGCCGAGAAGACGGTTTCGCTGGAAATCGACGGCTTCAAAGTCACCGTGCCGGAAGGCACTTCGGTGATGCGCGCCGCTTCCAGCATCGGCATCGAAATCCCCAAGCTCTGCGCCACCGACAGCATCGACCCGTTTGGTTCTTGCCGTTTGTGCGTGTGCCAAGTGGAGGGCGGGCGGGGCTATCCCGCCTCCTGCACCACGCCGGTTTATGAAGGCATGAAGGTGCAGACTGAAAACCCCAAGCTGAACCAAATCCGCAAGGGCATCATGGAGTTGTACATCTCCGACCATCCCTTGGATTGCCTCACCTGCCCTTCCAACGGCAATTGCGAGTTGCAAGACATGGCCGGCACCGTGGGCCTGCGCGAAGTGCGCTACGGCTATGAGGGCAAAAACCACTTGAAGTCCGAGAAGGACACCTCCAACCCGTATTTCACCTTCGACCCCAGCAAGTGCATCGCCTGCTCGCGTTGCGTCCGCGCCTGCGAGGAAACCCAAGGCACGTTCGCGCTGACCATCGACGGGCGCGGCTTCGACTCGGTGATTTCCCCCGGCCAGAATGAAGCCTTCATGGATTCCGAGTGCGTGTCCTGCGGCGCCTGTGTGCAAGCCTGCCCGACCGCGACCTTGATGGAAAAAGCCATCTACGAAAAAGGCCAACCGGACCACAGCATCACGACGACTTGCGCGTATTGCGGCGTGGGTTGCTCGTTCAAGGCGGAAATGAAAGGCGCGGAAGTCGTGCGCATGGTCCCGGACAAGAACGGCCAGGCCAACCACGGCCATTCCTGCGTCAAGGGCCGCTTCGCCTTCGGTTACGCGACCCACCCGGACCGCCTGACCACGCCGATGATCCGCAAATCCATCAAAGATCCTTGGCAAAAGGTAAGCTGGGAAGAGGCGATCAACTACGCCGCGTCAGAATTCAAGCGCATCCAAGCCAAATATGGCCGCCATTCCGTCGGCGGGCTGACTTCCAGCCGCTGCACGAATGAAGAAGCCTATCTGGTGCAGAAGCTGGTCCGCGCCGCGTTTGGCAACAACAACGTGGACACCTGCGCCCGCGTCTGCCACTCCCCCACCGGCTACGGCCTCAAGCAGACCTTGGGCGAATCCGCCGGCACCCAAACCTTCGACTCGGTGATGAAATCCGATGTCATCATGGTCATCGGCGCGAACCCCACCGACGGCCACCCGGTGTTCGGCTCGCTGATGAAAAAGCGCCTGCGCCAAGGGGCCAAGCTGATCGTCGCCGACCCGCGCAATATTGATCTGGTCAAATCCGCCCATGTCAAAGCCGACTACCATTTGAAGCTGCGTCCCGGCTCCAACGTCGCCTTGGTCAACGCCCTCGCCCATGTCATCGTCACCGAAGGCTTGGCCAAGGAAGATTTCATCAACGCCCGTTGCGAAGTCGATTCCTACAAAAAATGGCGGGATGTCGTTTCCCAAGAGCGCATGTCGCCGGAGGCGACCGAAGCCATCACCGGTGTGCCGGCTCAACTCGTGCGCGAGGCTGCCCGGCTCTATGCCAGCGTCGGCAATGGCGCGATCTATTACGGCCTGGGCGTGACCGAGCATAGCCAAGGCTCGACCACCGTCATCGGCATCGCCAATCTCGCCATGGCGACCGGCAATATTGGCCGCGAAGGCGTGGGCGTGAACCCGCTGCGCGGGCAGAACAATGTGCAAGGCTCCTGCGACATGGGCTCGTTCCCGCATGAGTTGCCGGGCTACCGCCATGTCTCCGACTTCGAGACCCGCGCCCAGTTTGAATCCGTCTGGGGCGTGACGTTGGAAGCCGAACCGGGGCTGCGCATCCCCAACATGTTCGCCGCCGCGATTGACGGCTCGTTCAAGGGCTTGTATTGCGAAGGCGAAGACATCGCCCAGTCCGACCCCAACACCCAACACGTTTCCGAAGCCTTGGAGGCGATGGAATGCGTGGTGGTGCAGGACTTGTTCCTCAACGAAACCGCCAAGTTCGCCCATGTCTTCCTGCCCGGCGCGTCGTTCCTGGAAAAGACCGGCACCTTCACCAACGCCGAGCGCCGCATCTCCCCGGTGCGCCGCGTGATGCCGCCGAAGGCCGGCTATGAGGATTGGGAAGTGACCCAATTGCTGTCCAATGCCTTGGGCTACCCGATGCATTACACCAGCGCCAAGGAAATCTTGGATGAAATCGCCAGCCTCGTGCCGACCTTCACGGGCGTCAGCTTCAAGAAGCTGGACGAGTTGGGCAGTGTGCAATGGCCGTGCAACGACGAAGCGCCCACAGGCACGCCGACCATGCACATCGTGGAGTTTGTGCGCGGCAAGGGCAAGTTTATGCCCACCGAATATGTGCCCACCTCCGAGCGCACCAGCGGCAAATACCCGCTGATCCTGACCACGGGCCGCATCCTGTCGCAATACAATGTCGGTGCGCAAACCCGCCGCACCGATAATGTCGCCTGGCATTCGGAAGACCGCCTGGAAATCCACCCGCACGACGCCGAAGTGCGCGGCATCAACGACGGCGACAAGGTGTCCATCGCCAGCCGCGCCGGCGTCACCGTGCTGCATGC
>CAZOTR010000272.1:0-4922 GCA_964582755.1 uncultured Methylococcaceae bacterium
TCTGAAGGGCTGATTTCGTCGCCCGGAATTTCTTCCAATAGTTGAGGCGAGGCTGATGTTCTCGCCTTCTCCTTGAGTTTGCCGCGCGATTCGAGTTCCACCATCAGGCCACCTGTGTAATGTAAGGTGCGATTATAGTAGAACCCCAGGATGCTCATGATGATTGCTCCGGCAATCGCGCCACCTATCGCGCCAAAAACCGTGAACCAAACGGCATATACTGCCGTCTTCGGAAAAACCGAATCAATCCGATCCATGATGTATGGAATTGAAGGCTGAATCCCATACCAGAGCAGATTCCCGATATATTTTCCCACGTAAAGCACAGGCAAAAAGAAAAGACCGCCTAATAGCCCGGTGAGAAATCCACCCAGCAACCCGACACGGGTTGCGGAGATCAACCGAAATTGTTTAACTTGATACAGCATTACGAGGAGCGACGCTGAACCATCACTCGACCAGACTGAACATTGGATTCAGCAGGGATAAATTCTCCTTCATCGTCCAGTTGCAGATCGTCATCAGGTTCGGATTCATCGGCGTAAACGCTGCCTGTCTCCTTATGCTTGAGTTTGCCGCGTGGCTCCAGTTCGACCATCAGACCGCCCGTATAGCGCGTGGTGATATTGTAGAAAAAACCCAACACGATCATGGTGATTGCCCCTGCAATCGCACCACCGACAGCGCCGATGATCGCCATACCGACGGAATAGACCAGCATCCCGCCGATTCGGTCAAGGTTGCTGGTGAAATAATCAAGTGGTGGCAGAAAGTCGTACAAGAAAACGGTCTGAATAAAACGATAAAACAACCACAGCGGCAAAATTGAAAAACCGCCGAGTGCGCCGACAATCAGCCCACCCAGCCCGCCTACTTTTAGCGCTGCCAACAACCGGAATCGTTTTACCTGATATAGCATTGAATATTTTCCAACGTTCATCTTACACAGGGTACGTTTGAGACAACATCTGGTTGCAGAACGGGTAGAGACATTTTATCGTTTCCACCCAGCGAATTTTAGTATTAGTTCAATGTTCCTGCTCACCCGGCGGGCGTAGCGTCCGATTTCGGTGTTGGGTTGCCACCATTTCCCATTAATCCGGCGCTTTGCGTGAGTGTAACTTCTGCGGCGGCAGCAGTCTGTGTCAGGTTCAACAGCGGGATTTTAGGCGCGCGTGCGGTAGCCGTTGCAGCAGCAGGCGTCTCCGTGCCACTCACATCCACAAGCGTTTCACTCTTTGTCACGCCGAACATTTCCGGGCGCACAACCTCGAACCACGTTTGCCCAGGCTTGAGGTGCATCGGCGTTACACCATCGGAGTAGTAAAGGTACAGACCGCCGCGTGTGCGGTTGCGTCGCCATGTTCCCTGGAACCACTGACCATCACGGAAGACCCATGCTTTATCACCACCCCAAAGCTGAATCTCAACGGCGGGCGATCCGGTTTCGCTTTCGTAAATATCCGGGCGGTTGTTGTGTACCGCTTGCAGGATCACCACATTATCAGCAGTTAGCTGGGTGTTCGTAACCGCGTCCATATGCGGCAAACCGGAATTCCACCGATAATACTTGCCATCCTGCGGGTTATATTGCCAGCGCGCATCCTGATCGTTGTACCACTTGAGATAGATGTCGTTGATCGGCTTGCCGTTCGGATCGGGGTCTTCACCGAAGGCGAGGCCGCGCACATCTGTACCAGTGTTGTTGTTGCGCTTTTGCGCCAATTCCCACATCTGGTTGACATTGCCAAACAGGGTATGTTCAAAGGCCAGACCGGGGCGCGGGAAGCGGCAAAATGGCGGGCAGTTATCCCCAAATTGTGGTGTAAGTGCCTGGAAGCGTTGCGTCTCCTTGAACTTTTCCTCGCCCGGTTCGCAGGGACGCGCTTGCAGCTTATCGGTCAGGCAATAGCCTTCCAGAATCATCTTCTTGATCGGATCGTTCGAGCCACTATAGGCCAGAATCGCGTTATACATATTAATCAGTTCGAGATCGAAGAGACGCCCGGAACGAATCGAACCGACTTTATCCGCGCCCTTGCTGCGATAGAACGCCGCGAAGCGGGTGACACCACCTTCGACTTCGTATTCATAGACAATATCGGCATCGGTCAGGCCAGATTGCGGGCGTACCACAGGCGTATAGTTCGACACCTTGACGATCATCGTGCGGCGGGCGCGCGCCTCGGCATTCGGATAAGGTAAGCCAGTCAATGGGTTGATGTTATCCGGGTAGCTCAACGGCCCCAGTTGCGTCGGGGTGATGCTCGGCGTCAGCGTTGGCGTTTTGGTCGGGATTTTTGTCCGCGTCGAGGTCGGCGTGCGGGTTGGCGTCGTCGTCTTCGACGGCACAATGGTGATACGGGGCGTATTCGTCAGAATGCGTGTCGGGCGTTTGGTATTCGTCGCAATCTGGTCGATTGGCGCAGCGCTTCCTGCTTCAACAGAAAAGGCCAGCATCAGAAGCAATACAATGGTTGTGAGCAGGAGCGATTTCGCTGGAATACGATTCATATCCGGGTTTTTCTTCATCTACATGGTTCAAACAGCGCCTTATCATAGCGCCGGAGCGGTAGCACGAGAAGGGTTGTCAGGTTGGTGTTGGGCAACCGCACACTACCCGTTTTACCTGCCTGCGCTGGTTCTGCGCCATAAAATGCCCTTCTTCGTAAACGGTTTGTAGCCCGACAGATTTCTCCGATCCGGCACTGAGGCCAACTGCGTAATTCCTATATCGGTAGAGATAAATCGTGGGGAACCTGATAAACTATAAAAGGTTGCATGATAATCTGTTTTTGTTCCCAATCTTTGGAAAGCTGTGTTTGTCCGTGAGCGATAGAAAAATAATCGACCTGGAACAACCTGACATACGCGCAAACAATATCAATAATATGGGCAGGGATTGCCTGTCTGGAGATAGCGGCCTATGACCGATAGTGGAAGCGCGCTCATTATTGATATGCTTGGTTCGGGTGTTCTGAAACCGGAAATGGAGCGCGAATTTCTGGAATGGTGCATCGTGAATACGGTACGTCCAGCCTTTGCCCATGCCCTGACCACACACGAACTTTCGGCAGAAGGCCGTTTAATGATGTCCGCAGACACTGGCACGAACGGCCAAGGCGGCGGAGGCGCGTCCGATGGCGGCGGCGGCGGCGGCGGCTTCTTGGGCAATGGCGGCGCTGGCGGCGGCGGCGGCGGTGGCGGGTACGGGTTTGCAACTGGGCTGGGCGGCGCCGGCGGCTTCATCGCCGGCGGCTTCGGCGGCGGCGGCGGCGGCGGCCATTACACCTTTGGCGGCGGCGGCGGCGGCGGCTACAGCGGCGGCGGCGGCGGCGGCTTTTTTAGCCCTGGCACTGGCACCTTCAGCTTCGGCGGCGGCGGCGGCGGCGGGTCGTTCCTAGATTCCGCCGCGTTGAATCCGCTGCTGGTGGGCGGCTTCCAGTCGGGCGACGGCCTGGTGCAGATCGAGCAAATTTCCAGTGCCGTCCCCGAACCCGGCTCGCTGGCCTTGCTGGCGGCGGGCGCGGCCGGCTTCGCCTCAAGGCGCAGGCACCGGCAGGGCTGAGGTGCCGCGCCCGGGCGGGTTTAAAAAACGGCAGGGCGTGACAAAGGCGGCGGGAAGCAATCCCCGCCGCCTTTTTTCATGCCGCCCGGAGCGCGGGCGGCCCCGCCCGCGCTCACCGTATCCTACGGCCCTGCGGCGGACAATCCAGCGACTAACAAGGCAGGACGCCAAAAACCAGGGTGAATCTTCGACACAAGCAGTAATAATGCGGTGTTTATTATAGTCCTCCAATCACCTATGCATCAGCGCGGCAGGATAAGCGCGAAATTTTAGAATGCGCCAGAAACAAACCGTGTCAACAACCAATATCCCTCCCAGTATTGAGTAAAAACCTGGATAGTATTAATGGTTTTGATAACGCTTCAGCCCCATCCGGGCCGTTTGCCGTATTCGCCCCGGCCATGTCCGATTGACTTGGGCCGGTCCTTATACCCAGAATACCTTGCCGCCGTTACAGCTTTCCGCTTAGGGGGCCGTGGCGGCGGTATTGAAGTAGATGCCCTGCCCGGTGTTTTCGTTGGGGAAGCAACCTTTTAAATGCAGAAGAAAAACCTATGAAACAGACCAAACTTTGGCAGGCCATCGGCTCGGCGTTCGCGCTGGCGGCTTGGAATTCGGGGGCGGAGGCCGTCCCGATTGATTTCAACTTTAGTGGCAGCACAGTTCAGTGGACGGTGACGACCACCGGCCTCTACCACATCCTCGCCTTCGGGGCGCAGGGCGGTAGCGGTGGCGGTGGCGGTGGCCCGGGCGGCCTGGGCGGGCAGGGCGGCGGCGATTTCAGCCTGACAGCGGGCCAGATACTGGACATCGCGGTCGGCGGTCAGGGCGGCGGCGGCTTTGGCGGCGGCGGCAGCTTCGTGACCTTGGGCGGCACGGCGCTGGTCATCGCCGGCGGCGGCGGCGGCAGCGGCTTTGGCAACGCTGGTGGCTACGGCGGCGCAGGCCCGAATGGGGGCGCTGGCGGCGATTTTGGTTCATACGTCGGCGGCGCGGGTGGCACCGCTGGCTCAGGCGGTGGCGGCGGTGGCGGATTTTCGGGCAATGGCGGCAATGGCCAAGGATTTGGCGGATTCGGGTTTGCGGCACTTGGCGGCGGTGCTGGCGTAAGCAGCGGCGGCAACGGCGGCTTCGGCGGCGGCGGCGGCTCCTTCAATGCCGGCACCAACCCAAGCAATCTGTCCAATGTCCGGGCCGGCGACGGCCTGGTGCAGATCGAGGCACTGCCTTCGGGCGCGGTGCCCGAGCCGGACTCCCTGGCCTTGTTCGCCATCGGCGGCGCGGCCGGCTTCGCCACGCGGCGCAGAAACCGGCAGGGCTGAGGCTGCGCGGGCCTAGCGGCCCACAGGCAACA
>CAZOTR010000273.1:0-4909 GCA_964582755.1 uncultured Methylococcaceae bacterium
GGTCTTCGGCGAGGTCGATGGAATCCGGCGAGGTGCCGATGATCGGCGCGCCGGCGGCTTCCAAGGCGCGGGCCAGTTTCAGCGGAGTTTGCCCGCCGTATTGGACGATGATCCCGAAGGGCTTCTCCAAATGGATGATCTCCAACACATCCTCCAAGGTCAAAGGCTCGAAGAACAGCCGGTCGGAGGTGTCGAAGTCAGTCGAAACCGTCTCCGGGTTGCAGTTGACCATGATGGTCTCGTAACCGTCCTCGCGCAGCGCCAAGGCCGCGTGTACGCAGCAATAGTCGAACTCGATGCCCTGGCCGATGCGGTTCGGCCCGCCGCCCAGCACGATGATCTTCTGCCTGTCGGTGGGCGCGGCCTCGCATTCCTCCTCGTAGGTGGAATACAGATAGGCCGTGGCGGTGGCGAATTCCGCCGCGCAAGAGTCGATGCGCTTGTACACCGGGCGGATGCCCAGTTTGTGGCGTATCGCCCGCACTTCCGCTTCACCGCTGCCGAGCAGCTTGGCCAGCCTGGAATCGGAGAAGCCCTTGCGCTTGAGGCAATACACCTCGTCATGGGTCAAGGTTGCCAAAGTGCGCTTGGCCAGGGATTGCTCGGTCAGCACCAAGTCTTCGATTTGCGCCAGGAACCAGGGATCAATGCGGCTGTAAGCCTGCACCTCGTCCAGCGTCCAGCCGGCCCGGAAGGCGTCAGCGACATACAGGATGCGCTCGGAGCCAGGGTCGCGCAGCTCGCGCTGGAGGATTTCGCGGGCTTCCTCGGCGTTCAGATCCAGCTTGGGGGACAAGCCGTCGATGCCGATTTCCAGGCTGCGCAAAGCCTTTTGCAAAGACTCCTGGAAGGTGCGCCCGATGGCCATCGCCTCGCCGACGGATTTCATCTGCGTGGTCAGATGGCTGTCGGCCTGCGGGAATTTCTCAAACGTGAAGCGCGGAATCTTGGTGACGACATAATCAATCGACGGCTCGAACGAGGCCGGCGTCGCGCCTTTGGTGATTTCGTTCCTCAACTCGTCCAGCGTATAGCCCACCGCCAGCTTCGCGGCAACCTTGGCAATCGGGAAGCCGGTGGCCTTGGACGCCAAGGCGGAGGAACGCGACACGCGGGGATTCATCTCGATGATGATGAGCCGGCCATCCTTCGGATTGACCGAGAACTGCACGTTCGAGCCGCCGGTGTCCACGCCGATTTCGCGCAGCACCGCGATGGAGGCGTCGCGCATGATCTGGTATTCCTTGTCGGTCAGCGTCTGCGCCGGGGCCACGGTGATGGAGTCGCCGGTGTGGACGCCCATCGGGTCGAAGTTTTCGATGGAGCAGATGATGATGCAATTGTCCTTGCGGTCGCGCACCACCTCCATCTCGTATTCTTTCCAACCCAGCAAGGATTCCTCGATCAGCAGTTCGTGCGTGGGCGAAAGCTCCAGGCCGCGCTCGCAAATCTCGATGAAATCCTGCCGGTTGTAGGCGATGCCGCCGCCGCTGCCGCCCAGCGTGAACGAAGGGCGGATGATGGCGGGATAACCCACCGTCTCCAGCACGGCCAGCGCCTCCTCGATGCTGTGGGCGATGCCGGAACGCGCCGAGCCCAGGCCGATCTTGGTCATCGCCTCCTTAAATTTGTTCCGGTCCTCGGCCTTGTCGATGGCCTCCTTGCTCGCGCCTATCATCTCGACGCCGAATTTTGCCAGCACGCCTTCGCGGTCCAAATCCAAGGCGCAGTTCAACGCCGTCTGCCCGCCCATCGTCGGCAACAGCGCGTCGGGGCGCTCCTTCTCGATGATATGGGCGACGGTCTGCCAGTCTATCGGCTCGATGTACGTCGCGTCGGCCATCTCCGGGTCGGTCATGATCGTCGCCGGGTTGGAGTTCACCAGGATGACCCGGTAGCCCTCCTCCTTCAACGCCTTGCAGGCTTGCGCCCCGGAATAGTCGAATTCACAAGCCTGCCCGATGACGATGGGGCCGGCGCCTAGGAGGAGGATGCTTTTTATGTCGGTGCGTTTTGGCATGGGGGTTTTATGGCTATCAGAATAAGTATGTGATTAGATACTCGTTCCCACGTTCTGCGTGGGAATTCAGTCTTGGACGCTCTGCGTCCCGTGTTTCGTGGCGCAGAGCGCCACTGGAGGTATTGCCACGCGGAGCGTGGAAACGATAAGAGATCTGAGAACGTAGCCCGCATGCAGCCTGCGGAATGCGGAGCTTCGTAGATTCAAATTATCCGGACTCCGCAAGCTTCGTCCGGGCCACTTGAACTACTTTCACACAATTGCTGCAATTCCCAACGCTATGCCTTTTCCGATTACTTTCTTAACAGCTAGTTTAATTTCTTCTTTCACTGCATTTGTTGCACTATCCTTTAGCAAGGTTATAAATTGCTCACCCAAACTTTTCTTCTGTTTATCAGACTTCCCAAAAGGGTCGGCATCAAGAATTTCAAATCCCTTTGATGAAAGGGTATATCGAAATGGAGATGATTCACCAATTCTGATAACATATCCAGCTTCAAATAGCCATTTCAATGTTGCACTAGCAACCTCTCTTTTCTCTTGATGAATTTCATTGCCCTGATCTACTAAGGCTTCAGGTGCAATTGCCTCAAATACTGGAAATTTCTCATACAAAATAGCGAAAGTCTTCGCGGCAAAAAGATGAAACAAATCAATATTACTCATAGAAACACTCTTCTAATATGCGTTGAAAACCAACAATCTAGCCAAGTATGTGGGTAAACGGCTCTATCGTTTGCCCACGCGGAACTGGACAAACGGTGGGCAAACAAAAAGACGCTTGCCCACCCTACAATTTTTCCAGTCTTAATCATAATGCGTCCACATCCGTATCACCTTCACCGTCCTTTCTTCTTCCAAAACCTGATAAACCAAGCGATGCTGAATATTGATGCGCCGGGAATAAGCACCGGCCAAATCACCTACTAGCTTTTCGTAACGCGGCGGGGTCTGGAATGGGTTGTCGCACAAAACGGCTAATAATTCTTCGGCTTTTTGTTTCAAACCTGCCGCCGCCAATTTAGCCGCGTCTTTCTGTGCTTGCTTGGTATAGGCTAAACGCCAATTCACCACTCCAACTCCGAGCCACATTCTTCCAGTGGAGTTTTCAGACCTTCATGAATGGATTCACGCATGCTCGGAATCGCCAGCAAGTGTAGAGTTTCTTGAATGGCTTCCCAATCTCCTTGGGCCACCAAGACAGCACTGTGGCTGGCGCTGGTAATCGTAATAGGCTCATGCGTCCTTGCCGCTTCGTCGATTAAATAAGGTAACTCGGCGCGGGCTTCGTTTTCTGTCACGATATGCACGGGAATACCCCTTAACTTAAATACCAAACCTTCAGTCAGATATAGGGCGGGCAAACGGCTCTATCGTTTGCCCTCGCGGAACCTGGAAGCTGGAGCTTGGGAACGAGCAGAACCATTTATAGCCCCGACATAAATTTTGTAATCAGCCTGTTGTACTCTTCGTGTGGGCCAATCCAAAACCAAACTAATCCTTCCTATCTATCCTTTGCCAACGCTCAATAATTTAAACCCACTCGCGCCGACCACATCACACCGACTTTTTTCAAGCGTAGCGAGGGATGAAAAGGATTGGCCTGAACTAACACAAAATTTTTATCAGCTAGCACCTGAATATCACGGGGAAGCTGGCGATAATGAAACCAGAACTCTGGGAGGGCGAAATGGTTCAAAGCGGTGTCGCATGTCCAGCCAAAAACTCTTCATCAACATGCTTTGCCAACACATCCAAACGCCCAGCTAAAATATCCTCTTCAATCTGCTTGTCCCATTGGTCAGCCTTGAATTCCTCAAACCATTCGGAAAACTTCCAAAACTCCTCGGCAGGCAATTGAGACACTTCGCGTTCAAGTTCTTCAATATTCATCGCATATACCCCTTTAGACTTGCATCATCCCAATAAACCGGTCAAACAACGGCGCCAAATCATGCGGCCCTGGGCTGGCTTCGGGGTGGCCTTGGAAACTGTAAGCTTGACAATCGGTGCGCTCGACGCCTTGCAAAGTGCCGTCGAACAAGGAGCGGTAAGTCGGCTTCAGGTTATTCGGCAAGGTTTCCTCGTCCACCGCGAAGCCGTGGTTTTGGCTGGTAATCATCACCTTGCCGGTCGAGAGTTCCTGCACCGGGTGGTTGCCGCCGTGGTGGCCGAATTTCATCTTGACGGTTTTCGCCCCGCTCGCCAAGGCCAGCAACTGGTGGCCCAGGCAGATGCCGAACACCGGCACTTGCGCGGCCAGGATTTCCTGGATCGCGGCGATGGCGTAGTCGCAAGGCTCCGGGTCGCCGGGGCCGTTGGACAGGAACACGCCGTTCGGCTTCAGCGCCAGCACGTCCTTGGCCGGGGTTTGCGCCGGCACGACGGTCAGGCGGCAACCGCGCCCGGTCAACATGCGCAAGATGTTGCGCTTGATGCCAAAATCGTAGGCGACGACATGGAAGCGCGGCGCGGCGGCCTCGCCATAGCCCGACTCCAAACGCCATTCGGCTTGCGTCCAAGGATAAGCGGATTTGGCCGAGACGACCTTGGCCAAGTCCATGCCGGCCAGCCCAGGAAAGCCCTTCGCCTGCTCCACCGCCCAGGCGGCGTCAACATCCCCCGCCGCGAGGCAGCCGCGTTGCGCGCCCTTGTCGCGCAGCAAGCGGGTCAGCTTGCGGGTGTCGATGCCGGCGATGCCAACCACGCCATGCTCGACTAGATATTCCGTCAGGCTTTTTTCCGCCCGCCAGTTGCTGACCCGCAATGGCACGTCACGCACAACGAGGCCAGAGGCGAAAATGCCGGAAGATTCCACGTCCTCGGCGTTGACACCGACATTGCCGATGTGCGGGTAGGTCAGGGTGACGATTTGCCGGGCGTAGGACG
>CAZOTR010000274.1:0-4905 GCA_964582755.1 uncultured Methylococcaceae bacterium
GTCCGCTTCCGTTGGAAGCTGCCGGCCGGCGCTTCGCCGGTCCACAGGCGGATGTTGATGGGCTTGCCCATGATGAAAATGCGCTCCATCCGCTTGAGTATTTGCGGGGTCAGGTCGGCGGGCAGGCCCACCGTGCAGAACTCGTCGTACAGCTTGATGTGGCCGATGGACTTGCCGGAGATGCCGGCTTCGTTGGCGATGGCGCCGACGATGTCCTTGGGAGCGACGCCGTCGAGCCGGCCCACGTCGATACGGTACAGCGTGGCCGCGTCGTCGTATTCGCGCTCGCGGGCCGGGCGCTCGCGCCGGTCGTCGGACTCGCGCTCACGGAACGGGCGCTCACGCCGGTCATCGAACTCGCGCTCGCGGAACGGGCGCTCGCGCCTTTCGCCGCCGCGCTCGGGCCGGTCGTTGCGCTCCACCCGCTTGCGGGCGTCGCGGCCGTCGTCATAGTGTTCGCGCTCGTTCCGTTCCACCGGGATCAGGGGCCGCTCCTTTTGCGCCAGGAAGGTCAGCGCCGAGGCGATGTCCAGCGGTTCCAACTCCTGCTCCTTGGCTAGGTTCTGCACGAACTCGCGGTAGAAGCTCAAATCCTCCGTTTCCAGCAGGCCCATCACCATCTCCTTGAACTGCCCCACGCGGCGCTCGGCGATGTCCTCGCGGGTGGGCAGGCGCATTTCGCGGATGCGGTGGCGGGTGGCCTTTTCGATGGCGCCCAACATGCGGCGCTCCCTGGGGGCGACGAAGAGGATGGCATGGCCGGTGCGGCCGGCGCGGCCGGTGCGGCCAATGCGGTGGATGTAGGCTTCGGTGTCGTAGGGAATGTCGTAGTTGACCACATGGCTGATGCGGTCCACGTCCAGCCCGCGCGCCGCCACGTCGGTGGCGACCACGATGTCCAGCGTCTTTTTCTTTAGCCGGTCAACGGTCTTCTCGCGCAGCAACTGGCTCATGTCGCCGTTCAGCGCCCCCGCCGAATAACCACGCGCCTCCAGCTTCTCGGCCAGCTCCTCGGTCGCTATTTTGGTGCGCACGAAGATCAACATGGCGTCGAAATCCTCGACTTCCAGGATGCGGGTCAAGGCGTCCAGCTTGTTCGTGCCGGTGACCGGCCAGAAACGCTGGTTGATCGCTTCCACCGTGGCGGTCTTCGCCTCGATCTTGGCTTCCTTGGGGTCGCGCAAATGGCGCTTGGCGACCTTGCGGATGACCTCCGGCATCGTGGCGGAGAACAGGGCGATCTGGCGCTCGGGCGGCGATTGTTCGAGGATCCATTCGACATCGTCGATGAAGCCCATTTTCAGCATCTCGTCGGCCTCGTCCAGCACCAGGGTGTTCAAACCCTCCAGGTGCAAAGTGCCCCGGCGCATGTGGTCCATCACCCGCCCTGGGGTGCCGACGATGACGTGGACGCCACGGCGCAATTGGCGCAATTGCGTGTCCATGCCCTGCCCGCCGTAAATCGGCAGGATGTGGAAATCGGGCAGGTGGCGGGCGTAGCCTTGGAACGCCTCGGCCACTTGCAGGGCCAGCTCGCGGGTAGGCGTCAGCACCAGGGCTTGCGGCTCGCGGCGGGAGGTGTCGATGTTGTTCAAGATCGGCAGGGCGAAGGCCGCCGTCTTGCCGGTTCCGGTTTGCGCCTGGCCTAAGAGGTCATGGCCGGCGAGAAGGTGGGGGATGCTGGCGGCCTGGATCGGCGAGGGAATTTCGTAGCCGATTTCGCGGATGGCCTGTAACAGGGGGGCGGAGAGCGCCAGGTCGGAGAAGGAGAAAGTCGTTTCGGTTGCTTGTTGCATCAGGATGGGGGACTCGAATGGGAAGAAAATCGAAGGGCCCAATCGCTGACGTGACGTAACAGGTGTCGGTGAAGCATAGGGGGCCCGGATTCCGCGCAGACATTGAAGCCTGGCGGAAAAAATAAAAAAGCAGGCCGTTGGGCTGGCCTGCTTTCCGTAAGCACTGGGAAGGCGTCTTACAGGACGCTGACGTTGTCCGCCTGCGGACCCTTCTGGCCTTGGACCTCGACGAAGGAGACCGCTTGGCCTTCTTTCAGGGTCTTGAAACCGCTGCCGACGATGGACCGGAAATGGACAAACAGATCGCTGCCTTTCTCGCGTTGGATGAAGCCATATCCTTTCGTTTCATTGAACCACTTGACGGTTCCTTTCTGCTCTTGTGACATACTACAAAATCTCACTAACTAAAAACGCTCATGCGAGCTTTTAACAACCGCCCTCGTCGCAACGACGGCTTTCCATTACTGTGTATTGCAAGGGCGTCGTGGCAGGGCATCAGGCTCTGACGCAACCGCAGCGATCTTCATACGCAGTGTTCCTAGCATACAGAAGCGGTTTGGCCTTTTCAACGACTTTCACAGCGATTCCCCCACTTTTAACAAATTGTTCACAGACGCCAAGCCTTTGCCCAAACGCAGTGCGCGCCCGGTGCCGCGATAGCAGAGCGCGGCGGCATAGCCGTCCTCCGCCTCGACCGCGGCCAGCCGCCATTCCGCCGCCTGCCCACAGCAGGGCGGGACCGACACCAGCCGGGGCGGGCCGGACAGGTCCACGACGCAAGCGTCCAGCCCCAGCGCGATGCCCTCCCCGGTGGCCTTCACGAAAGCCTCTTTGCAACACCAGAGGGCGAAAAACGCCGGTTCCTGGCGATCCTCCGGCAACGCCTTCCACCAAGCCAGCTCCTGCTCCGCGAAACAGCGCTCCGCCATGCCGTCCCTATGCGCCATGGGCCGCTGCCGCTCCACGTCCACGCCCAAGGCAGTGTCCAGGCTGAGGGCAATGAGGCCGCAATCCCCCGAGTGGGAGACATTGAACACCAAGCCCCGGTCGGGTTCGCTCCCGGCCAAGCGCGGCTTGCCTTTTTCGCCGGTGGCGAAGCGGATGGAGGCGGGATTGCGGCGCAGATAGCGCCCGAGCAGGATGCGCAAGGCCGCACGGACCGCCACGAAGGCGCGTCTCGACGGCTCGTGGCGGAAGCGCCCGGCGCGTTCCTTTTCCCCGGCGTCGAGCAAATCCCCGGCTTGCGGGTAGGGCAGGTCCGCCTTTGCGGACAGATCCAGCCGGTAGACATGGACCTCGCCGTCCAACGACTCCATAGCTCAATCCTGGGGGGGAGGGGAGACATTCCACCACTGCGCCAAACTGAACGCCGCCAGCCCGATAAAGCACAGCAACACCCAGGCCGGCATGCTCAAGCCCAGCAGCGTCCAGTCCACCTTGGCGCATTCGCCGGTGCCGGTGAGCATGGCGCGCAGCGTGTCGGTCAGCGGGAAATACTGGAACATGTATTCGATGCCGGGGCCGCAGGCCGGCACCTCGTCGGCGGGCAGGTGTTGCAGCCAGACATGCCGGCCGGACACCGACGCGCCCAGCGAGGCCGTCAAAAAACCCGCCACGGCGTAGGCACGCACGCCTTTGACGCTGCCGGGATTGTGCAGGAACGCCGCCAGCAGCACCAAGGCCACCGCTAGCACCATGATGCGTTGCGAAATGCACAGCGGGCAGGGTTCCAGCCCGCCGACGAACTGGAAATAAATCGCCGTCAGCAACAGCGCGGCGCAGAACAGGAAACCGAGCAGGAAACAAAAGCGGGGGGAGGGCAGGGTCATAGGGCGGTCAATCACACTATTGGCAGAAAGCCCCTCTCCCTGCGGGAGAGGGGTTGGGGTGAGGGCGCGTCAAGCCTCCAGCCGGAAGCCCACTTTCAGCACCACTTGGAAATGGGCGACCTTGCCGTCGGCGATGTGGCCGCGGGTCTCGACCACTTGGAACCAATTCATATGCGTGTGGGTCTTGCCCGCTTTTTCGATGGCGTTGCGGATGGCCTCGTCGGTGCTGACGGACGAGGAGCCGACGAGTTCGATGACTTTGTAAACATGGTCTGGCATGGCTGCTGTCTCCTAAGTGGGTGGGATGGCTGGGGCATTGTGGCAAAAAACCGCGGGTTCCGCACCCCGAATCGCGCAGGCCATCTGTATCCAACGCTCCCGTCTTGGCCGGGGCGGACCCCGCCCAAATCTCCGCATCCCATGGCTGTAGTCCGGCTTGCCGGAATAAAGGCGGCAGGAGCGGCGGCAAAATAATCCGCCAAAGCCATGTGTTTTTTAGAATATCACGGATATTAAATATATATTTAAATGGCTGTTGCCGTTATGGCCAATTCGCGTTAGCATTTCCCCGCTCCCGCATATATCGTTTGCCCTCCCCATAGCCTGGGCGGAGGGGGAGTTTTTCTTGCCCGAAATCTGATTGCGCGGGAAATATTGCAGAGACTGGAATCGAAAAAATGCAAGCAATAGAGATGAGGTATGTATGAAAACGTTAAACACCGCGTTCGGACACCCGAACGTTTCCTTGGCGGCGGCAATAGTCCTCTTTCTTGTTATCGCCATCCCAGCCAAGGCGGAATATGCCACCGCCTCCGCTAGCACAGGCTGCGCCCAACAACAGCCGCTGCGCAAAGTGCCTGAACTGCGCGCGGAGAAAGGCGCTTTGAGCACGGCATTCACGGTGCAAATGCAATCGCATGATTGCATTCCGGTATGGATACCCGACAGCAGCAATCCCAACGAAGGCACGCTGAACTTCCAGACGATGCAGTTGCGCACCTATGGGTTTCCGTCCGCTCCCGGCAGCAAAGACCTGACGTGGTCCACCCCCGGCCCCACTTTGCGGGTGCGGCGGGCCAGCAAACAAGGCGCAACCGACGGCGACAGCTTGAGCATCTTCCTCACCAATCTGCTGCCGCCCAACACCCGCTCGGACACCCAGTGCAACGCCGCTTGTCCAGTCAACACCGACTGCTCCGGCAGCAATCCGCCGGGATGCTGCAAGGTAAAAGAAACCTACCCCGAATGTTTTCACGGCGACAACAACACCAACCTGCATT
>CAZOTR010000275.1:0-4902 GCA_964582755.1 uncultured Methylococcaceae bacterium
CGGCAATGGTGCGGTTCGTTCCTCACCGCACCCTACGATATTACCGAATTACCGCACCTTACCGCGTTTAGATATTGAAGTTAGAAGCGCGCCATTATAATAACAATAATAAGAAGAATGATATAATCTGATTTCTTAAAATCACGCTTTATGTAAATTATTACTTTGTTATTTTGAACAGCATGGGTCAGTCTACACACAAATCCTTCCGTATTTTTTTACTCACGGGTCTGTCTATGTAATCAAGCTCAAAAAAATAATAAAAAAACAACACAAAGCATACATCATCAGCAACTAATGAAAACATTTCATATGCTTGAAAAATTATATTCCGCATAAAACTCTAACCTCTATTCCGTGCCTTTTGTTATACTTATTCATAAACTTACATTGGGGGATGTTTAGCGAGGTAGCGCGGTAGGGTGCGGTGAGGAACGAACCGCACCGTTCGCGTCCTCGGCGATTGATGCGATTCGCTGCCGCCCACCGCATCCTACCGCCCTTTAAGTGTTTAGATGGATCCAAGGGATAACATCGCTCCAAGCGATGTTATCCGTTAAGTTTTTTAGCCCGGTAGGTCGGGCAAACGTTTTTTTATTTGCCCGACGATTTAACGGTTTATTGTGGAAACTGTCGGGCAACGATAAGGCCGTTGCCCGACCTACGGCTTAATAAGGCCAGCGCCAATCAGCCACCTCCGGCAGGTCGATACCATGCTCGTAGGCATAGTGGCGGCAGGCGATTTGCCGGTTCTTGAACTTTTCCTTGGCATGCGCCCCGGCCACTTTCAGCCTGGGCACGCGGTCGATCACATCAATCGCCAAGCTGAAGCGGTCGATCTGGTTGTTGATCGCCAGCTCCAAGGGCGTGTTGATGTTGCCCTTCTCCTTGTAGCCGCGCACATGCAGGTTCCTGTGGTTGTTGCGGCGGTAGGCGAGGCGATGAATTAACCAAGGATAGCCGTGGAAGTTGAAGATGATAGGCTTGTCGAGGGTGAACAGGCTGTCGAAGTCCTTGTCGCTCAAACCATGGGGATGCTCAGATTCCGGTTGCAGCTTGAACAGATCCACGACGTTGATGAAGCGGATCTTGATGTCCGGGAACTCCTCGCGCAGCATCGCCGTGGCGGCCAGGGCTTCCTTGGTCGGGATGTCCCCCGCCGAGGCCATCACCACGTCAGGTTCCGCACCCTGGTCGTTGCTCGCCCAGTCCCAGATGCCGACGCCTTTCGTGCAGTGGACTATCGCCGATTCCATATCCATGTACTGGAGATGGTTCTGCTTGTCGCTGACGATGACATTCACGTAGTTTTCGCTTTTCAAGCAGTGGTTAGCCACCGACAGCAGGCTGTTGACATCGGGCGGCAGGTAGATGCGGGTGACCTCGGCGCTCTTGTTCACCACCACGTCCAGGAAGCCGGGGTCTTGGTGGGTGAAGCCGTTGTGGTCCTGCCGCCACACCGTGGAGGTGATGAGCAGGTTCAGCGAGGCGATTTCCTCGCGCCAGGACAGTTGGTTGCAGATCGACAGCCATTTCGCATGTTGGTTGAACATCGAGTCGATGACATGCGCGAAGGCTTCGTAGGTCGAGAAGAAGCCGTGCCGCCCGGTGAGTAGATAGCCTTCCAACATGCCTTCCAGCGTGTGCTCACTGAGCATCTCGATCACCCGCCCGTCCGCCGCCAACTCGGTGCCGTCGGCGTCTTCGGGGAAGTATTCGGCGATCCAGAATTTCTTCGCCGCCTCGTACACGGCATGGAGCTTGTTGGAGCTGTTCTCGTCCGGGCCGAACACGCGGAAGTTGCGCATATTGTCTTTCATGATGTCGCGCAGCAACGCGCCCAGCGGCGCGGTGTTGCCCGCCTCGATCTGCCCCGGCTTGTCCACTTTGATCCCGTAGTCGCGGAAATCCGGCATGCGCAGCGCCCGCTTCAGCAAGCCGCCGTTGGCCTGGGGGTTCGCGCCCATGCGGCGGGTGCCGGCCGGGGCCAGCGCCCTTATCTCAGCGACCGGCGCGCCATTGGCGTCAAACAATTCCTCCGGCTTGTAGCTGCGCATCCATTCTTCCAGCAGTTGCAGATGCGCCGGGTTTTTCTGCACGTCCGCCACCGGCACTTGGTGCGCCCGCCAGAAGCCCTCGACCTTGTGGCCGTCGATGGTGCCGGGGGCGCCCCAGCCTTTCGGGGTGCGCAACACGATCATCGGCCAGCGCGGGCGTTTGATGACGCCGGTTTCGCGGGCCTCTTTTTGGGCTGCGCGGATCTCGGCGACGGCGCGGTCCACGGTCGCCGCCATGGCCTGGTGCATGGATTCCGGGTCGGAGCCTTCGACGAAATACGGCGTCCAACCATAGCCTTTAAACAGATCTTCCAATTCCTCGTGGCTGACGCGGGCCAGCAAGGTGGGGTTGTTGATCTTGTAGCCGTTGAGGTTGAGGATAGGCAAAACCGCGCCGTCGCGGGCGGGGTTAAGGAATTTGCTGATGTGCCAGGAGGTCGCCAGCGGGCCGGTCTCGGCCTCGCCGTCGCCGACCACCGCCGCCACAATTAAATCCGGGTTGTCGAAGGCCGCGCCGGCCGCGTGGGACAGCACATAGCCGAGTTCGCCGCCTTCGTGGATGGAGCCGGGCGTCTCCGGGGTGCAATGGCTGCCGATGCCGCCGGGGAAGGAGAATTGCTTGAAAAAATGCAGCAAGCCTTCCTCGTCCAGGCTCTTCTCGGGGTAGATCTCCGAGTACGCACCCTCCAGGTACACCGGGGCTAAAACGCCCGGCGCGCCGTGGCCGGGGCCGGCCATGAAAATCGCGTCCAGGTCGTATTTCTTGATGGCCCGGTTCATGTGGGTGTAGGCGAACGACAGCGCCGGGCTGGCCCCCCAATGGCCGAGCAGGCGGTTTTTGATGTGTTCGGGTTTCAGCGGCTCCTTCAATAAAGGATTGTCCCGCAGGTAAATCATCCCCAGGGCCAGATAGTTGCAGGCCCGCCAGAAGGCATGGGTGTCCCTGGCCTCTTCCGCACTGAGGGGCGCGCCCGGCACGGTGGAGCGGGCGGGGCCGAAGGCGTTTAAATCAGCCGGGGTATCCAATGTGTTCATAAACATCAAACTCCTTACATGTCATGCGTGAAAGTGAACGTCAAAACGGACTCCAGCCCCGGCGGGGCTGGCTTTGCTTGCCTGAAGCCCTGGAAAAGCCAGCCAATGTTTCGTCTTTCCAGGTGCCTTGCCGCTAGGACGGCTTATTGTGTTGGCTGGCTACCATAATGAAACGGGCAATTAGCGACTATTGGACTTTGGCCGTGCTTTCTTTCCCGCGCAGGCTTCGTGTGCCGGACGCTTTGGCGTTGTTGCGCTGTTGCGCTAGAGCGTTTTCATAATGAGTGTGGGGGCGGAGTCATGCGCCTCCCCACCGTAAACGCGAAACGAAAATGCCCTGGCGAGAGGGGTTACCGGGCCAGAAGTCCGCGCCGCTATTGGAGGCTGCCTTGCGGAAAGGCGGCAAGGGCTGCGATTATATCGCTATTTTTCGCCAAACCCACAATGGATTTTTCCGCTTCCGGGTGTTGCCAAAATGGCGGGTCTAATGCTATGCGTGGGGCGTCGCCCATCGCTTCGCCGCACGCCTTGGCACCCAGGCAGACGTAGATTGGGTTAGGCGCGCGCAAGACTGAGGCCGACTCCACCCCCGAACTTGACGCGCGCCGTAACCCAACAGGCGGGCCAAGGATCGCGTTGGGTTACGGTGCGCATCGCGTTCTGCGATAAACGGGCAGCATCCCCCTGCGCGCCTAACCCAATCTACGATTTTTCAGCAAAATGAGAATTGCTGGCGGCCAAGCCTGCGATTGACACTCGTCTATACTATCTTTCCAATTCACCCATCGCTTGGGCGGGCTTTCCCGCAAAAGCTTGCATCCATAAGCGTGTGGCGGGCGGGGAAAAGCAGGCGCGGAAGTTTATCGAAAACCTTGCCAAATCCACGCGCAAGCCCATGAAAAAGTTGAATTCGACAGTTTTTTGACCCCCCCAGGCAAACAAAAACTACCCTAACCAAAAGGAGACCCATCATGAAACACTTACTCAAACTCGTTTTTTTACTGATTGCCGCGCTCGCATTGGCCGGCTGCCAATCCACCGGAGGCCAGCCGGGCGATACGGCCAGCGCCGCCGAAATCGACCAAAGCGCCCGCCAAGCCCTGCAAAGGCTGTATGACAGCACGCCCGCCGCCAGGAATCTGGCCTCCCGCGCCCGTGCCATTTTGGTGTTCCCCGGCGTCGTGAAGGCTGGCTTCATCGGCGGGGCGCAATATGGCAAGGGGGCTTTGCTTGAACACGGCAGGACGACGGGCTATTACAACCTCGTCGCCGGTTCCTACGGCTTGCAAGCGGGTGTGCAGACCTACGATTATGCGTTGTTCCTCATGAGCAAGAGCGCGCTGGATTACCTGAATTCCAGCAAGGGCTGGGAGGTCGGCGTAGGCCCGAGCATCGTGGTCGTGGACGCCGGCGTGGCCAAGACCTTGACCACGACGACGGCCAAGGACGATGTGTATGCGTTCATCTTCGGCCAGAAAGGGCTGATGGCGGGCTTGGGGCTGCAAGGCTCCAAAATCACCCGCATCAACCCTTAAGCCCTTTGCCCAATCCCCCTGGCGACGGAACCGCCCAGGGGGACGCGATAAAGCCTTATCTTTCAGGATAAACTCTCTTCGGCTCCCAAACCGCCCCGTCCCGCCGCCTCCCGCCTAGGACAGGCATAAATCCTTTCATTGACAGTCACTTGAAAAAAACTGCCCAGCCTGCCCGGCACTTGGCACGGTGTTCGCTCTATTGTCTGCGAAACCTAAACGACCAAGGAGGACACCATGGCCAATCCACAATTGTTCCGCAGCCTGCGCGGCCAGCA
>CAZOTR010000276.1:0-4897 GCA_964582755.1 uncultured Methylococcaceae bacterium
TGCACCGCCAGCGCCTCCTGCCCCAAAACCTCCTCCGCCACGCCGATCAAATGCCGGTGGTGGGTGAACAGCATCACCTGCCCGCCTTCGGCGTAGCGGGCCAGCGCCTGCAAGATGTGCGCGGCGCGGCGGTCGTCCGAGGTGACCAGCACATCGTCCAGCACCAAGGGCAGCAAGGGATGGGAGGCGCGGCGCAGTTCCAGCGCGGCGAGGCGCAGGGCCAAGTACAACTGGTCGGCGGTGCCTTCGCTCATGGCTTCCACGCCTATCCGCACGCCGTCTTCGCGCAGCGCCCGCAACACCGGCTTGCCGTCTTGCTCGTCCGCCACCAGCCGCGCATAGCGCCCGCCGGTCATCAGCGCGAAATAGGTGGAGGCGGCGGCGACCATCGGGGCTTGGGCGCGTTCGCGGAAGCGGTTCAACGCCTCGCCCAGCAGTGCATGGGCCAGCCGCAGCCGCGCCCAGGGCCGCAGCGCGGCGCGGTAGCGGGCGGCGGCGGATTCCATGGCCTCCCTGGCGCGGGCCGCTTGGTCGGAGGCGTCGATGGCTTCCAGCTTGTGGCGGGCTTGCTCTTCCGTTTGGCGGGCCGTGGCTTGCTCTTGCTCCAGCCGGGCAATCTCGGCCTTGCAGCGTTCGCGCCCGGCGTCCAGGCTGATGGTGTCGCGGCCCGCCAGCGCCTGCCGCAACTCCGCCTCCGGGCGCGTGGAGGCTTGCGCGAGTTGCTGGCGCAGTTGCTTGAGCGCGTCGCCAGCCAGCCGTTTGCGGGCGGCCAAGGCTTCCTGTTCCGGCAATTGCGCGGGCGTGGCGACGCCCGCCGCCGCGCATAGCCGCGCCAAGACCTCCGTCTGCCGGGCCTGTTCCACCTGCGCCAGACGCTGCTTTTTTTCCGCCTTGGCGCGGTCGTTTTCCAGGCTTTTGCGCAGTGAATCGGCCTCTTTCGACCGATTTAGGCGCTGGCGCAGCCTGTCGGCGAAGTCGTCCGCCTGTTCCGGGGCCGGCTCGCCCAGTAGTTCGGCCAGTTGACGGGCTTGCTCGGCAAACTCCTCGATCACGGTTTGGCTTTTGGCCAAGCTCAAACGGGCGTCAGCCAACTCGCGGGCTTGGCGGGCCAAGGCGTCGAGTTCGTCCAGCCGCGCTTTGACGGCCTCCGGCGGGCTGTCCGGTTTTAACAGCAGCCGCCCGTGCCATGCTTGCAAGTCCGCTTGATGGCGCTCCAGTTCGGTGGCGGTTTCGGCGACGCGCCGGGCGATTTCTTCCCGTTCCGCTTGCAACAACTGGCCGGCTTTGACGCGCTCCTCGTGTTTGGCTTGCGCTTCGGTGGCGGCGGTTTCCCAGGCGGTGGCTTGTTCGACCAGGGCGGACAGGCTGGCGGTTTCGGCGGGCGCTGGGCCTGCGGCCCGCAGCGCATGGCGCAAATTGGACGCGGCTAGGCTGGCTGCGGCCAGCAGCCGTTCGCGGTCGGCCTGGGCGGCGGACAGGCGTCCGTCCAGTTCCAGCGCGTCTTGCCGCTGGTTTTGCCATTCGCGCAAGGCGTCGGCGGCCAGCGGCGGCAAACCGGCCTGTTCCAGCCGCCGCGCCCAGTCGGTGCGCAGGGCGTCAGCTTGTCCGGCCAAGGCTTGCAGTTCGGCGGCGATTTCTTCCCGCCGCCGCTCCATTTGCCCGATGCGGGTGGCGCAAACCTCGAATTCCGCCGCCCGCTTGGTGTCGGCGCGTAGCAAATCGGCTTGGCGGTCGGCCTCGCCTTGGGCGGCCTCGAAGCCATCGGCCCAAGACCGGCCCTGCGCTTCGATAGTCTTTTCGACATAAGCCTGCCGCACCTGCTGCCAGCTTGCGTCACGGCGGGCGCGGGCTTGCCGCAAGGTGTCGGCGGTGACAACCTCGCCTGCCGCCGCCAACTGCCGCGACTCTAGCCGCCGCTCCTCCAGGTCGCGCCGCTGCCGTCCGTCCTCATGCCGAAGCTCCCGCGTCGCTTCGTCGATACCGGCCAGCGCCTGCCGGGCTTGGGCGATTTCAGCCTCCAACAAAGGCCGGATGCCGCGCAAGGCGGCGGCGGAGGGGACGGACAAGTCCGCCAAGGCTTGCGCCAGTTGGCTGCCCAATTGGCGGATCTGGCGATCCCAGTCGCCGGCCTGCCGCTCCACATCGCCCAAGGCCAAGGCTTGGCGCAAAGCCGAAGCCAGCGCCTGGCGGACGGCGGACTCGGGCAAGACGGCGGCCTCTTCGCGGTGTTGCCGCAGCGCGAGATCCAGCTTCTCGGCCTGCTGCCGGTAGCCGGCCAGGCGTTCGCCAAGCTTGCCGGTGGCCTCCAAATGATGGTTCAAGCTGGCGCGGTCGGCTGCCGAAGGCAGGGCCAAGGCTTCCGCCCCCGGCCCGATGCGGGAGGCGGCGGCGCTGAAATCGGCTTGCCTCTGGGCAATGGCGGCTTGCTGCTGGCGCGTTTCCAGGCGGCTGCGGGCCATCGGCTCGACACCGGCGGCGAACCGTTCGATGGCCTCGGCATGTTCCAGCAGGGCCGTTTCAATGGCGAGTCCGGCCAAGGCTTCCCCGCAACGGGCGATTTCGCCCCCGGCATCCTCGCTTTCTTGCGCGGCATGGCGCAGGTTTTGTTCGGCATGGAGGCGCTCTTCGCGGGCGGTCTCTGGCAGCTCCGGCGCGTAGTCCAGCGCCTCGCACTCGGCCAACACGCGGTCATGTTCGCACAGCAGCGGTTCCACCGTGCGCAATTCGGTCAGTTCATTCTCGCGGCGGCGTTCGTTTTCCAGGCTTTGCTCGATGTCCGCCAACGCCGACCGGGCCTGTTCATGGGCGCGGTGCAGGCTATGCCATTCGGCGGGCTTGGTCTGCGCGTGGCGCAAGGCTTGCCGCTGCTCGTCCAACTGCCGCCGCGCCTCGTTGACGACGGCTTTTTTGTTTGCGGCATGGGGGCTGTAAAGGTCTTTGGCGTCGGCGTCGAGTCCGGCCAGGATCGCCGCGATGCCCCGCGTGCCGGCGCTGGCCTCGAACAAGGCCGAGCCGAGTTCGCCCTCGCCTTTCAGCAGCAAGTCGCCGCCCTCGCGCAAGCGGGCATGGTTCAGCCCGAACATCGCCTCGAACTCGCCGCGCCCCAGCCCGCCGGTCAAAGCCAGCTCATGGCCGGCCTGCACCGGCAACTCGGGGTCGGGTTGCAAGGTGTCGAGATTCAAGCGCGACAAAGTGGCTTTGCTGCCCTTGCGGCGGACCAATCCTAGCGCCTCGCCTTGCCCGTCGATAAACACCCCGGCGATGCGCATCTGGCTGAACGGGTGGACAAAGTCATCCGGGCTGCGGGCCGGGATGCCAAAGCGCAAATCCGTCATCGCCCGCAGCGCGGAAGACTTGCCCGCCTCGTTCGGGCCGTAAATCAAATGCAGATTGGCCGGGCCGACATTGAAATCCAGCAGGGTGTCGGTGAAGGGGCCGAAGGCTTGCAAGAGGAGTTTGGAGAGTTTCATGTCATTACATCGGAGAGAAGCATGGCCAAGTCAAATTTTTAACGCTTATCTGGTTTCAAAGGCCCATGGCATCGGCTTGCGAATTTGCGCACTTCCCACGCGGACGATTCGGGCGCGGCCTGTAACAGCATATGCGGGCCTTCGACCGTGGCGACGCGCGCCCGCGGTGACAAGGCGGCGATCAATTGCGATGCGGACGCCGGAACCAGCCAATCTTCGGATGCACGCAAGTAAAGCACGGGCACTTGAACCTGGGCCAAAGCATGCGACACATCGACGGTTAAAACTGCCAAAAGCCGACCCCTTAGTGTCGCGGATGAGACACCCGCCAAGGCACGCTTGATTTGTGAGCGGAGCCGCACCGAGCCGAAACGACCGAGCAGCAGGGGATTCAGCGCCTCGACTAAACGGGTGATGGGAAGAAACTTCACGATACCCTGTAGGCATGAGAGTGAAGGGCGCGGGTTTCTTGCGAAGGAACAGCACAGAATCAGGCCCGCCAACCCAGGGGGCGCGGTGGCGGCCAGGGAAATTGCGATGGGTCCAGAGAATGACTCGCCTAATAGCATGAATGGCTGGCCAATGGGCAGGTGTTGATGCGCGAAGGATTCCAGTTGCGCATAGTCCAGTATCTGCTTGGCGGGATAGCTGACGATGACGGGGTTTATTCCCGGCCCTAGGGCCGCGATAAATTCCTCGAATAGAAAACCCGTGCCGTCCATTCCGGGCAGCAACACCAATGTGACGGCGGAAGTTTCCGGGGGTTGCTTTTGTTCCACGGGACTTTATCCTGCCGCAGCCAAACGCGCCAACACCGTGGCCTCGGCCTCCAACAGCAAGGCCCGCAAATCCTCTAAATCGTCCAATTGCGGAATCTCCCCCGCCGCCACTTCCGGCGGCAGATTATCCAAGAAATCGCCTAGCGTCCCCCGCGCCCATTGCCCCATCGCCGCATCGTCACCGACGATGCCATCGACCAGCCGGACCAATTCGCCCACGGCGTCTTGGCGCTGGGCGGACTGGGCGCGGTCTTGCGGCGCGGCCAGCGCGATTTTCACCTGTTCGATCCAGATCTCCGCCTCCGTCACGTCCTGCGCCGCGCCGCGCACCGCCGCCGCCAATGTCCCCGGCTGGCGGGCTTCCAACTCGCGCAGGCCGGTAGTTCCAGACAGCGTGACGCGCAGGGCATGGAGCCGGTCCGCCGCGCCCACCAGCACGGGGTGCACGGCGGCGCGGAAGGCTTCATGCAAAGCTTCCAGACGCTCCACGCCGTCCAGCGCGACCGTGATCTGGTTCCAGCGCGCCACGTCCAGCGCGACGAATTCGGCCTCGATCCGCCCTGCCTCCACCGTCACCCGCTCGCAGCCTTTGAGGCCGGTTTCGTTGGCGTGGCGGCCTTGCAGATTGCCGGGGTAGACGACGCGGGG
>CAZOTR010000277.1:0-4888 GCA_964582755.1 uncultured Methylococcaceae bacterium
CATTCCAATCCTGCAATATACAATGAGACAAAACCCCCATGGGCAAAACCTTTGTTTTTGATCCAAGCCTGTTTCCGGGCCATTCGCTGCGCCGCATGGAGCCGCAATGGGCGGCGGCGTTTGGCGGGCGCTTGGCCCGCATCGACCCTTGGCTAAGGCTGGGCTACTCCGCCGAAGGACTTGCCCGCTACCTTTCCGCCTGCCAAGGGGACGTGGAAGCCTTTGCCTTAAGCGTTGGAAGCGTTTCCGCCGCCTGCTTGACCGTCCGCCCGAACTGGCTGCGCGGGCCTTTGCTGGAACTTTTGGCGGTGCTGCCAGAACACCAAGGCCAAAGGCTTGGCCAAGCCTTGGTGCTATGGCTGGCGGGCGAAGCCAAGCGGCAAAAACAAGCCAATCTTTGGACCATCGGATCGGCGTTCAACCAAGGGGCCTTAGAATTCTACCGGCGGCAAGGTTTTCATGAGGTAGGCGAACTGCCCAATCTGATACGCCATGGAGAGACGGAAATATTGCTGCGGCTAGACTTGGCGGCGGCTTGACGCCCAACAAAACAAGCTTTTTGTTCCGCATGAAAATAACGCTGGCGGGTTTGATCGGTTTGTGGGCGGGGTGGCAACGTATTCAAAGCCTTGTTAGGCAAGGCTCGCAGAGATTTTCTGGAAGCTCTATGAGCGAATTATGCCCGCCTCCGTTTTGCGTGAGTCTTATGTTATTTAGTGGTATTCGGTAGTTGACGAAAGATCAACGTGCAGCCGCCGATGGTGATTTTGTCGCCGTTGCCAAGTTTGGCTGGTTGATAAATCAAACCGCCATTTACAAAAGTCCGTCTATTGCCTAAGCTTTTAATGAAGTATCTGCCGCTTTTTTGATTTAAATACAGAATGGCGTGCCTTTCGCCTATGGTGCCATCATTGCTGATTGGAAGTTGATTGTCTTTTGCCGAGCCTATGGCAAAAACATTCTGGTAAAGCGCGTAATTCTCGTCTTTAACCCCGGGTTGTTTCACGGCTAGGAAAGCCTTGCCAGGCTTATATTGCAGAGGCTTTGGCGGCGGGAGCGGCCTTCTAGTGGGCCTAGGAGCATGTGTGCCGACTGTTATATTTATCCATGGAAGCTTGACAACAAGGCTTTTTAAGCTGCCGTTCGCCGTTAGCCATGCTATCACGCCTATCACGGCTATCGCGATAGGCACCACCAGGGCATATACATAGAATGCGTTGTCGATGTTCATAGTGTTATCAAAGATGACTGTTCAGGCCATCGTCAAACTAAGGCCCATGAAGTTGGACGGCCCCTATCCCAAGGTTCAAAGATGAAGCAGATGTGGCCGGCATCGACGGTTCGCCGAGAAGTTACTTGGATGTCCGGGAGGATTGCAACAATACCTCGAACATGTCCCCCGACTCGCCCAAGCTGAACCTGTCGCCCGGCTGGAGGTGACAAGGCTGGCCGGGAGATACCCGCCGGCCGTTTTCCGTGAAGGTGCCGTTGGTGGAGCCGTGGTCTTCCAAGACGAAGCGTTCGCGCCCGTCATCGTAGCGGATGCTGCAATGCCGCTTGCTAGCCAGGGGGTTTTCCAGCGGCAAGACTAATTGGCAGCGTTGCGGGTCGCGGCCTATCGTCAAGGCTTCCCGCGGCAGCTCCAGCTCCTCCCCGGCGTAATGTCCGCGCAGGCCGCGCAGCATCGGGCGCAACCCAGGCTGGCGGCGGCTGGCCTGGGTGGGTTTTTCCAATTGTTTTGGCGCGGGCCGCGCAGGGCGGCGCGAGTAAAACGCCAGCCCCGTGGCTATCAGGCTAAGTCCCAGCGTCCCGGCCACGCCGCCGACCAGCAAGGGTTCGCGGTTCCAGACCTGCCGCAGGTAGCTGGCGCGGGCGGTGGACTTGGCGTAGGGAATGTGCAGCTTGTCCAAGGCGCCGAACAATTCCTCCGCCTGTATGGCCCAGCCTATGCCTTCCCCCACCGGCACGCGGTCCACGCCGAGGGCCGGCCCGTTTTCGCCCTGGGTGATGGTCGGCACCAAAGCCAGCGCCTTTTGGGCGTTGATGCCGATGACCTGGCCGTATTCGTTGAACAGCGGGCCGCCGGAGTTGCCGGGGTTGATGGAGGCGTCCACCTGGTACATGGCGACGCCTTCCTTGGAGACGATGCGGCTGATGACGCCGGTGGTCAAGGTGACGTCCGCCGCGCCTTCGCTGTCCACCTCGTCCGCCGCGCCGGGAAAGCCGGAGACGGTGACCGGGTCACGCGGCTGCACGGTTTCGTGGGTGGCGAACTCCACCGCCGGCCGGCCGGTGTTTTTCTCCAGCTTCAGCACGGCGAGATCCCGCTCGCGGTTGTGCCACAGCACCTTGGCCTTGACGACATCGCCCAGCCCCAGGAAAACGCCGGCCTGACCGCCCTGCTCGACGCAGGAGACGACATGCCAGTTGGTCGCCACATGGCTGCCGTCGCCAATCACGAAGCCGGAGCCGGTCTCCACCCCCTTGGACTTGCCGGCAACACAAATGGGCCGGACGGTGCTTTGCTGCATGTTTTCTTCGGGCGAGGCGGCTTGGGCGGAATCGAAAATGCCCAAGGAAAGCAGCAGGGTATGTAGCCATTTCTTCATGATTGTGTTTCCTCGCTAAAGATTTGAACGGCTGTCGGCGGTAGATTCCAAACGTCCAAAGTAAGTCGCACAGCGGCGCTTAGTCTTTTCTGATCCACGTCCCGTCGGCCATATTGATGTCCAATTCCCCTATTTTATTGTCTTTTTTCCTCCGGGTTTTTGTGTGCAACAAACCATCGTCCTTGGTGAACCAGCATCCTTCAATAGTCCATGCGCGATCACCGGTGATTTTCCAAGCGTCGGAAGAATGCTTTAGCCTTTCGATTGGAATGCTACTATACATCTGGTAACGGTATCCTTCCGAAGAAAATTCATTGTCCGCGCAAGGCTGGTTTGTCACCATTCCCACAATGCCGCTGCCCCAGTCGGAAAACCAGAGAGTATTGGCGTTTCCCATGCCTGGATTGGCGGGTGGGGGGCGCCGCGCCTGGCTTTCTATTTCTCGGCGTTCCCGCTCAAGCTGCCTTTGTTTTTCCTTGGCCGCCTCCTCTCTCTCGGCGGTCGCCTCTTGCTGATATCTAAGGCGATTTTCCATGTCAAGCATTTTCTGGTCTTGCGCTTGGCGCTTCTCCTCCTCTTGTCTTCGTGCCTCTGCCTCTTCATCCAACCGCGCCTGCAAGGCCACTCGCTCTTGCTCTTGCTTGTCCAAGTAATGCCACCCGGCCAAAACCAGCAAAACCAGCAGCAAGCCCGCCAGCCCATAGGCCAGCCAAAGGCCGGGCCGCGCCGGGGGCGCGGACACATTCGGGTCAACGCCGGTTTTGTCTATCGGCGGCGGCGGAGGCTCTGCCGCAGGCTTGTACGCCAACGCCTCCTGGAACGAGCGGATGTCTTGGAAGCGGGCCTTGGCGTTCATCGCCAAGCCCTTCTCGATGGCCTTGGCGGCCTGCGCGGACAGCGAGGGCGCGAGTTTGCCGGGCGGCACCAGGGGATCCTCGTCCACGCGCTCGGTGGATTCCGGCGGCGGCTCGCCGGTGAGCATCTGGTACAGCACGGCGGCGCAGGCGTAGACGTCGGTCCACGGGCCTTGGTGGCCCTTGCGCTGGTATTGCTCGAACGGCGCGTAGCCGGCGCTTAAGACCACCGACAGGCTGCGGCTGCGCTCGGCCATCGCCAGCCGCGCCGCGCCAAAGTCGAGCAGGATGGGGCGGCCTTGGGTGGTCAGGTAGATGTTCTGCGGCTTGATGTCGCGGTGGATGAAGCCCAGCCCGTGGACTTCGCGCAGGCCGTCGAGGATGGGGTTGAGGAGGGCCAGCGCCGTCTGCTCGGGCAGGCGGCCTTTTTGCTCCAGGTACTCGGCCAGGGTGAGGCCCTCGTAGCAGTCCATGACCAGATAGGCCGTGCCGTTTTCCTCGAACACATGGCGCACGCGGACGATGTGGGCGTGGTCGAACTTGGCGAGGGTGCGGGCTTCTTTCTGGAATTGCTCCAAGCCGAAGCGGAACAGCTCGGCCTCGTCCCGCGAGTGGGCGAGGACGGCGGTCTTGCCGGCCTCGCGCCCCGCCAGGTCACGCGGCAGGTATTCTTTCACCGCCACCCGGGTTTCCAGCTTGGTGTCGTAGGCCAGGTAGGTGATGCCGAAGCCGCCCGGCTTGCCGAGGATGCCGGCGATGAGGTACTGGCCGTGCAGGAGGGTGCGCGGAGGCAAGGCCAAGGGGCTTTGGCCTGGCGCGTCCCGGTGGCCGCAATGGGGGCAGATTTCGGCTTGGCCAAGGTCTTGAAAGCAGCCCAGGCATAAGGTCTCCCAGCGTTCGCTCATGGTGGATGGCTCCTTGAAACAGTGAAAGTCATGGCCCGGCGACGAAGACGGCGATGGCCGAGTAGTTGTCGTCGCCTTCGGCAAGTTGCCTGCGGATGCGCCTTTCCATCGCCGCCAGCCATTGCGCCGGGGTTTTCGACTTGGCCAGGTCGGCTTCCATGGCGGTCTCGGTGACGCATTCCCAAAACCCGTCGGTGCACAGCAGAAAGGCGTCGCCGCCCCGCAAGGGCTCCGGCGCCGCCAGCAAGGCCGGCTTGATGCCTTTTTCCCCGCCCACATCCCGCAGCAGGCGGTTTCGGTCTTCGTGGCGGCGGATGTCTTCCGGCCTGATCTCGCCGGCGTCCACCATGGCTTGGGGGACGCTGTGGTCTTTGGTCCTGGCGGCGAGCTTGCCGCCCCGGAAAAAGTAAAGCCGGCTATCGCCGACATGCCCCCAACACGCCGACGCGCCGTCGCTGGCCAGGGCGACGAGGGTGGTGCGCATGGCGGCCAGCCGCAGGTCGCCCGCTTGGCGTCGCAA
>CAZOTR010000278.1:0-4873 GCA_964582755.1 uncultured Methylococcaceae bacterium
CCCTGCCGGTTTAGCCATACATACCCCGTCACGCTTCGGCCCTGCGGAAGTCCCGCCGCCTCGCCACCTATCAGTTTCACCGTAGGAGCGGGCCATGCCCGCGAAAACCCAGCGACGAGTGCGGAATCGGTCGCGCCCACGGGGCGCTCCTACGAGCGTTTCGCGCCAGAATTTGATGAGGTCCCGCCGCTGTTTATAACCCAAGCCCCCCGCCTATCCGCTACAATTTCGCCTATTTTCCCATCTAGCCGAGACTTCCCCACATGAATTCATCCTTGTTCGAGCAAGCCAAACAACACATCCCCGGCGGCGTCAATTCCCCCGTGCGGGCTTTCAAGAGCGTCGGCGGTTCGCCGGTGTTTGTGCAGCGGGCGGAAGGGCCGTGGCTGTATGACACCGACGGCAAGCGTTACATCGACTATGTGGGTTCCTGGGGGCCGATGGTGCTGGGCCACGCCCACCCGGCGGTGTTGCAGGCGGTGCATGAGGCGGTGGATCGGGGCTTGAGCTACGGCGCGCCCACCGTGGTCGAGACGGCGATGGCGGATAAAGTCTGCGAGCTGGTGCCGTCGATGGATCTGGTGCGCATGGTCAGTTCCGGCACCGAGGCGACGATGAGCGCCATCCGTTTGGCGCGGGGCCACACTGGGCGCGACAAGATCGTCAAATTTGAGGGCTGCTACCACGGCCATTCCGATTCGCTGTTGGTGAAGGCCGGTTCCGGCGCGTTGACCTTCGGCGTGCCGAGTTCCCCCGGCGTGCCGGCGTCGCTGGCCGAACACACGCTGACCCTGGCTTACAACGATGCGGCGGCGGTGCGCGAGACTTTCGCCAAGCTGGGCGCGGAAATCGCCTGCGTCATCGTCGAGCCGGTGGCGGGCAATATGAACTGTGTGCCGCCGGTGGCGGGCTTTCTGGAAACCCTGCGCGAGGTCTGCGATACGTCCGGCGCGGTGCTGATTTTCGACGAGGTGATGACCGGCTTCCGCGTCGCTTTGGGCGGGGCGCAGGCTTTGTATGGCATCACGCCGGATCTGACCACGCTGGGCAAGGTCATCGGCGGCGGGATGCCGGTGGGGGCGTTCGGCGGGCGGCGGGAGATCATGGAGAAGCTGGCCCCGCTAGGCCCGGTCTACCAAGCCGGCACCTTGTCCGGCAATCCGGTGGCGATGGCGGCGGGCCTGAAAACCTTGGAGCTGGTTTGCGCGCCGGGCTTCTTCGCGGATTTAACGGAAAAAACCCGCTATCTGACCGACGGCCTCAAAGCCAAGGCGCGGGAGGCGGGCATCGCCTTGGCGAGCAACGAAGTTGGCGGCATGTTCGGCCTGTTCTTCACCGATGCCGACCCGGTCGACAGGCTGGACAAGGTCATGGCTTGCGACGTGGAACGTTTCAAGCGCTTCTTCCACGGCATGTTGGAAGAAGGCGTTTATCTCGCGCCCTCGGCCTTCGAGGCGGGCTTCGTCTCCGCCGCCCACAGCCAGGCCGTGCTGGACGAAACCCTGGCGGCGGCGGGGCGGGTGTTCGGGCGGCTGTGAACTGCGGCGTTTGGCCCGCCGACCCGCATTTCCGGCGCTCTCGAACTGTGCGCGGCGCTCCAACATCAAGCAGGGCGTCTGCCATTTCCCCGCCGCAGGCAATGCCCCCGCAACTTGGCTGACTGCGCGAAAGTTTTTTTCATCCCACTAAGCCATTGATTGGACAGTAGCGGACAGATGGCCTAGCCGCTACTGCCACCGGGCCGGGGAAACCCCGCCCGGAAAATGGAATCTCCCAGCGTTGCCCCAAGGATTTGGCACATGGCTTGCTCAATGTAGGGACATGCCAAGTGCCGGCACTCATGCGTCCGTTCGTCCACTCCAACACGATTTAAAGATTGGCAAGCCCAAACCTTGCCCGGCCCCTGCAATCCATAGCCTAGCAAGAGGTAACCCCCGATGACCCCATCACTGGAAGGTGATTTCAATCCAGCGGTACATTTTCTCGGACTGCTCAAAAAAGCCGTCGGCGACGGCATTGCCCGGCGCTGCGCCGTGGCGGGCGGGCCGCAGATCGTCGTCGCGCCCAAGCAAAGAGCCTATTACAGCGCATCCGTCACGGCACAAGACCTGCGCAACCTGTGCCTGGCCGAGCCTTTCGACTTGCAGGTCGAGGCGTTGCCGGACTGGACCCCGGAGGCCAAAAAGGAAATACAAATCGGCAGAATGCGCTTGCGTGCGCCGGCTGGCGACGCTCTCGCGGGCTTGTCGCCGAAACCCTTGGGGGAATTGCTGTGGCTGGCAACCCTGAGCGTGTCCAAGGGCCGATTGTTGCAAGGCTGCCGCACCGACGATCCGGTCCGCCTGAAACATCCGCCGGACTTCTCCGTGCTGCCGCATCAAGACAGCCACCTACGGCTCGCCGAATTCATGCGCGAATCCAACGCCGACCTGCCGACCGTGGCAAAACACACCGGCGTCCCGCTCGCGGAGGTCTACGACTTCCATAATGCCTGCGCCATGCTGGGCTTGGTCGAACGCGGCAATGTCTTCGAGCCGGAGGAATATTTCCTCGGCCTGATCCAAAAATCCCTGCGCGACGGCCTGATGCGGCGCTGCGAATTGCCGGGCTTGCCGCCGCTTTTCCTGGCGCCGAAAGAACATCGCTACTACAGCCCGGCGGACGGCACAGCAAGTCTGGCGGCGTATTACGCGGCAAGCTTGGACGAGGTGCGGGTGGAAACAGTGGACCGGCTGGACCTAGGCACGGACGGGGAAGAGACGATCCAAATCGGCCGCATGACCGTGCGCCGCAAAAAGGAAGCCGCCCCCCTCAACTCCGGGCCGCTGGAAGAACTGCTCTGGGATGCCGCCTTGAACGCCTCGCACGGGCGGCTGTTGGCCGGCAAGCGCAGCGGCGACGTGGTGCGCCTGCGCCGCTGGCCGGACTTCTCCAGGCTGTCCAAAGACCGGCGCTTGCTGCCCTTGGCCGCGTTCATGAGCGTCAACGCCGCCGACCTGCCCACCGTCGCCCGCCACACTGGCGCGCCGCTGTCGCAGGTGATCGACTTCCACAACGCCTGCGCGACGCTCGATTATCTGGAATACCTGCCGGAGCAACGCCTGCGCCCGCGTCCGGTCAGCGACAAAGACCGCGCCACTTACCACAACATCTCCAGACGCCTAGGCGGGGTCAGGGCGGCCCAATATGCTGGATAAAAGCCAAATCAAGCTGGTGTTCACCGGCAGCGTGGGCGCGGGCAAGACCACCGCGATCACCTCCCTCAGCGAAGTGCCGCCCATCGTCACCGAGGCCCGTCCCAGCGACGACGTGGCCTCGCGCAAAAGCACCACGACCGTCGCCATGGACTACGGCCAGTTGACGCTGGAAGACGGCTCGAAGCTGCATCTGTACGGCACCCCAGGGCAGCGCCGCTTCGACTTCATGTGCCACATCCTCACCCAGGGCGCGTTGGGCTTGATCGTGCTGGTCAACAACGCCAAGCCCGCCCCGTTGGACGACTTGGATTACTACCTCAACCTCAACGCCGAATTCCTGAAAGACAAGCCGGCGGTGATCGGCGTGACCCATCTCGACCTGGCCGCGTCGCCCACCCTGGAGGATTATTACGCCAGCCTCGGCGAGCGCGGGGAAATCTGGCCGGTGTTCCGCGCCGATGCCCGCGAACGCGAGAACTTGGCGGTGCTGGTTGACGCCTTGATGAGCTTGTTGGAATACGGTTGAAGCCTTCCCTCCGCGCACACAAAAAACCGCCTGGCGGGCTTCCCCGGCAGGCGGTTGCTCATTCTATTGCACATTCACCCGATGCCGGGTTGCCAAAGAAATGGCAACCCACGTTTCTATGCAAATGGCCGAGCATTCCTGGCCTAGACTTTTTACTTGCCCCTACCTGAAGTGGCGAATCTGGAAATAATCGCCTGACACCCGTCCGAACGCGCCTTCGTATTTGGCAAGGAAATCGCGGAACGTCTCCTGGTATTGCCGCCCACCGGCAGGATCGATGATGTGCATCATTGTGCCGTCCACCGACCCATCCCCCGACATCGCCTCGATGATCCTGGAATGCAAGCCCGCCCCCGGACCGATGCTGTTCAGCGTTCCGACCCAGATCAATCCATAGGCGCGCAGCAAGCTCACCCAGCCCTCGATGGTCAGGTTCATCATCGGCTCGACCATCATGAGCGCCGCGTTGATGAACGGGCCGAATTCGGCCGGCGGCAATCCTTGGTTGTTGTCTACCATCACCCCGTATTTCTCGGCCACTGCCCCCGCCGCCTGCCGTATCCCAAACGAGGACTGGAACTTCCACGACCGCATCATGGCGTGGACCGTCGCCCAGCAGACCATCGAGGTTGGTTGCGCCAGCACGACGCGAAACCCCGGCACCGTATACGGCAAACCCGAAGCCGCCGAATGCGGCAACGGCAGCAGGACGTCCAGCTTGGTCATCGTGTTCTTGCCCACCGACCCGTCCGGGCTCAGGCTCTGCTGCCGTTGGAAAGCCTGCACGGCACTGCCCGTCTCGCCGCCGAAAATCCCGTCAGGCACGCCGAACCGCCGGGTGGAGAGCGGCATGGGGAAGCCCAGGTCAATCAACCCCTGCTGGACCGCCGCCACCCCCGGCCCATTGGACCCCAGCCGCAGCGGCGGACTGTTGTTCGCGGCGTCCCGGCACTGTTGGATTGAAGCAAAACGTGGAGAAGTTAAAGCCATGGGTGTGCTCCTTAGTCAGTCCCTCCTGGACGGAGGGCATTAAACAGGCATTGATACCGCGTCGCGGTGAGCGGCGCCGGTCAGGATACTCGGGTGCTGGCAATCCCGCCATGAATTCTTCGCACTGCCAAGCATTCGGAGGCGGGTTCAATTGATTGAA
>CAZOTR010000279.1:0-2765 GCA_964582755.1 uncultured Methylococcaceae bacterium
CAGGCACATTGCTGTCTTGGAGGGTGGTACGCCCCAGAAGCGCGGCAAAGTTGGCAAAGTTCAGACCGGATGCGTTCGCGTCTTCGGCGGAGATGCTGAAGTACAAATCCGTCATATCCGCAGCCTTGCCGTTGTCCAGCGTGACGCTGCTGCGCTCAAGGTGCAGGTTGCCGTTGCCGTCCAAGAAAGGCAGTTCGGTATAGCCAACCTTCAGGCTGGCGATCCCGGCTTGATCCAAGGTAATCAGTTCGCCGGCATCGGTCTTATGGTCGCCGTTCTTGTCTTGCCAAATACGCAGATCCGCAAAGTGGTCGTCATGGGCATCGACCACGCCATCCCCGTTGCTGTCATAGCTGGCGAGCTTGGCGAAGCCGTCGCCTTTGGAGTTGCCGCCGAACAGTTCGGAAATGTCGTCAATCGTTCCGTTGCCGTTCTTGTCAACCGCCAGGAAGCCGTCATCGCTGGACAACCAACCGGATTGGATGGGCTTGCCATTGCCCAGCAGGTCGAACGTGCCTTGCGAATTTTGCAGCGACACCGAATGGATGCCGTCGCCATTCATGTCGATGACGAGGGGCGTGATGCCCGCGTCCCAAGTCATGTCGTTTTGGCCCGCCGCCAAATGGATGACCCCTGTCGAAGTCAGGTTGGTTTTGGAAACGCCGTCGCCGGTCACATCAGAGTCAATCGCGTTGTTCGACCCCACATCCTTCGGCGCCCACTTCCAGTCGTTCATGTTGTTCCAAGTGCTGTAGTTGTAGTGCTGCACATTGGTCTTGTCGAACGCAAGGGTGTAGTCACCGGCTGCCAAGCCGCTAAACAAGTAGTTGCCGTTGGCATCCGTAGACTGCGTGGCAATGACGGTTCCCGCCGAGTTCTTCAATTGGACTTCGACGCCCGCAATGCCCGGCTCGCTCGAATCCTGGATGCTGTTGTGGTTCATGTCATCCCAGACTTTGTCGCCAATGCTGCCCAAAGGCGCCGCCACGTTGACCGTGATGGTGCCGGTTGTGTTCGCCGTGTCGTTGTTGCAGTTCTCAACAGTCGTCGCCTTGACCTGCAAGTCGAAACTGCCCGTGAAGCCGGCTGCCGGCTTGATCGACAGGTTGTTCAAATTCCAACCGGTCACCGCCGTCGAGGTCGTGCCGGTAACGGAGGTGAAGCTATGCGTGCCATCCGTCAACGTCGCTCCCACCGGAATGGCGCTGATCGACAGGCTCAAGGTTTCCGATCCGTCGGTGTCTTTCAAGGCGGCGGAGACATCGGACAAGTTAATGAAAGTATCCTTAGCGCCGCTATTCGGCACCGAAACGCCGTAGTAGCCGCCGTCGCCGTTCGCTTGCAGCGCAGTGTGCGAAACGCCTGCCGCGTCGAGATCGGCTACGCTCTTGTAAAGCTTGAAGTTGGTGGTGTTGAAATCCACCGCCGCCGCGCCATCGACACTCATTTTGGCGCTAAAGTCGCCGGCACCCGCACCGTTGTAGGCAATAGCCTCCACCGTGTAGTAACCACTCGCCTTAGGCGTGAACGAAGTCGCGGTGTAGCTGCCCCAACTGTTATAGTCCTTTTGCAACACGATGTTTCCGCCGATCTTGACGAGCGCCGTGTCATCCCAATGGCCGCTCAAGGTGTAAGTCTTGCCGGCTTCCAAGTAAGTCAGGCCGGTAAGCCGATAAGCGTCGTCAGTACCAATGCTGGCCAAATTAACCGCTGTGGCCGTGCTGCTGCTGGTGGCCGTGCTTGCTTCCAGCCTGGCTTCCACGTTCAGCACGTTGGCGGCAAAGCTTGTATCGATTGCCGAACTGTTGTCGTAGAACTGCTGTTTCAAGCCTGTGGAAGTCGGCGGAGTCACCGCGCTTGCCGCCTGGATTGTCAATGTCGGCGCGTCGGCGACCGGCGTGATGTCCACATTCATCAGCGCGTTGCCGCTGGCAAGCCCGGTGGAATCCTTGACGCTGAACTGGAACTGGGCGTAATCCTGCTTGAAGTTGCCCACGCCCGCCGCGTCGCAAGGCGCGCTGGAGCCGTTGACGCCCGGCACAAATTGCAGCTTGCCGGCTGTCACATCGGCTGCGGTAATGGTCTGCCCCGCCGTGACATTCACCCAGCTCGTGCCGTTGTAGTATTGCAATTGTCCTTCCACCGGCAAGGTCTTGATGGTGACGCTACTGACCGTGTCGCCCACGTTCGCATCGGTGGACTTGAAATCGGCCAAGCTGAACTTGTAGGCGGTGTCTTCGATGCCAGTCACTGCGGAATTCTGCGCCACCGGTGCCGTCGCAACAGTTAGTTCACCGAAGTTGTTGTTGGTCGAACTCGCGCCCGCGGCCAACACGATGTTGCTGAACTTGTCATTCGCCGTCGTGCCGCCAGCGGAGCCGATGGTGTCCTTGCCGTCCGTGTAGCCGGCCGGTTGCGTCTCGGCCACCGCGTAAGTGCCGGCACGCAGCCCCGTGAACTGGTACAAGCCATTGGCGTCAGTCGTTGCCGTCGCGGTCACTGCTTGGTTCAGATCGTTGGTGCCGGTCAAGGTCACTGTCGCGCCGGCAATGACAGCCTCCGTTGTTTGCTTGATGCCGTCGTTGTTGGCGTCGTTGTACACATAGCCGGAGATCGCCGCAGTGCCAGGGGTCAATTCGCCGAAGTTGTTGTTGGTGGAACTCGCGCCTGCGGACAACACGATGTTGCTGAACTTGTCATTCGCCGTCACGCCGCCAGCGGAGCCGATGGTGTCCTTGCCGTCCGTGTAGCCGGCCGGTTGCGTC
>CAZOTR010000279.1:2865-4857 GCA_964582755.1 uncultured Methylococcaceae bacterium
TGAACTTGTCATTCGCCGTCACGCCGCCAGCGGAGCCGATGGTGTCCTTGCCGTCTGTGTAGCCGCTCGGTTGCGTCTCGGCCACCGCGTAAGTGCCGGCACGCAAGCCAGTGAACTGATAGAAACCATTGGAGTCCGTGGTCGCCGTGGCGGTTACCGCCAAACCTAGGTCATTGGTGCCGGTCAAGGTCACTGTCACGCCGGCAATGACAGCCTCCGTGCCTTGCTTAAGGCCATCGTTATTGGCATCGTTGTAGACAAAGCCAGAAATGCTTGCGCCCGATGCCGAGCTGGTCACCGTGTAATTGGCCGCATCCGAATCCGTCACGGTATTGCCGGTTGCGGCGTCTGTGGCGACGACCGTCCCTATATTGGTCTTGAGTCCGCTTTGGACATATTCCTGGGCGGTATAGACCCAGGTTTCGCCCGTGTCCAGCCGGTTGTCGCCGTCAGTGTCTCCACCGACAAACGTCAGTGTGGCGATTTTGTCATCCGTGACCTGTATATTGCTGAGTTCGACATTGCCTGTGTTCTTAACAATGTAGGTGTAGACGGCCTCCCCGCCTGCCGGTATGGAAATGCCCGGAGCAGTGTCGGCATCAGCGTCTGCCGTAACCACGGTATGCCAGCCTTTGGAAGACGGGGTGATGAAAGCGTCCGCCAACTCTTTGCTGTTTTCCGTTTGGAACAAGTCCTTGGTTGTCGTATAGCTCTTGCTGCTGATGGCCTGCCGAGTCATGCTGATCACCTGTTCTTTCGAGTACAGGTAATCGATGTTGGGACTGGCCGCATTCAGGAGGCCGGACACCGCTTGGCGCATCAGGGCGTTTAGCCCGCCGCCACCCGTGCTGAGGGCTTGATAGAGCGTCGGGTCACCCGCTACGTTGGTGCCGAAAATCGCATTGACCTTGTCGTCAGCCGAGTAGCCAGTTGCAGACCAGTCTCCGCCGCTGGCAGTGCCGTAGCAGGAGTGGGTTTTCCAATAGCCGGGGGTGAAGCCCTCGGTGCCGCCACCGGGCGTGTACTCGTCATAGCTCGCATGAACCAACTTTTCGATGTCCACGCCTGCGATGGTCAGGGGAAGTTCACCAAAGTTGTTATTGATGCTGTTGTCGCCCGCATTCAATACGATGCCACTAAACAGGTCGTTGGCAACCGTGCCGCCCTTGCTGCCAATGGTGTCTTTGCCATCCTGGTAGTTGCTCGGTTGGACTTCCGCGACCCCATAAGTGCCCGGACGCAGGTTGGTGAACTCGTAATAGCCGCTGGCGTTGGTTGTAGTTGTGATGGCTTGGTTGTTGGCATCGAGCAGAGCGTTGCCATTGCCATCCAGCAATTTCACCGTGACGTTCTCAATCGGAGTTTCACCCGCGCCCCGGATGCCATCGTTACCCGCATCCACATAGACATAACCCGACAAGCTGGCGGGCTTGAGTTCGCCGAAGTTGTTGTTGACGCTGTTGTCGCCCGCATTCAACACGATGTTGCTCAACAGATCGTTGGCGACACTGCCACCTTTGCTGCCAATGGTGTCCTTACCATCGAGGTACTGCATGGGCTGTTCTTCCTCGACACTGTAGGTGCCGGGGCGCAAGCCGGTAAACTCGTAGTAGCCGTTGGCATCGGTGTTAATGATTGCGGTGACCGACTGCCCCAAATCGTTAGTGCCAGTCAAGGTGACGGCGACACCGGCGATTGGTGTCTCGGTGCTGTCCTTGATGCCGTCATTGTTGTCGTCGAGGTAAACATAGCCGGACAAGCTGGCAGGTTTCAGTTGCTCACCAAAGTTGTTGCCGGTGCCATTTACACCCGCGCCCAGAGCAGCCTGGATAACATCGTTCTGAGCTGCTGGGTTGGCCACGCCACCCTGTGTGCCCAGGGTTTCGGAACCGTCGTTGTAGCTGCTAGGCTGCGTCTCCTTGACGAGGTAGGTACCCGCCAGCAGGTTGCCGAAGCTGTAGTGGCCGTCGGCGTCGGTCGTCTGCGCGGCGA
>CAZOTR010000280.1:0-4818 GCA_964582755.1 uncultured Methylococcaceae bacterium
CTCTTCGGTTTTTATAAAAAAAGCCGTCCCGCCGCGGGACGGCGGGAAGAACGGGAAAAGCCAATCGACATCTTCAGCGAAGTGGCCCGGCCCGGCGGCGGAGTCGGCCAAAAACTCACGTCACTGATGGTCGAACACACTGGCCCAGTCAGCAAAGCATCCCTCTATCAATATCCGAATTTTTAAAAAATTTTTAGGATTTTTGTAATGTACTAGAAAAATATGTCAAAAAGATGGTCGCGTCCATAAAAAATAGATTTTTATAAAAAAGCCGTCCCGCCGCGGGACGGTTGCGTCCGCATTCTGCAAGCGAGGCAACCAAGAGGTTAGGTTCTCTATCCTTACAGGCCATCATCGCCTTGCTTACCAATGGAGGGATTGGGGGCGGGAATGCCGCCATCAAAAACCAGCGAGGGATCTTTGAGCAAGAATCCCGATAATGCGATCTGCGACGGCCCGGCCCAGGCTACATAGTGGTGAATGTTCTCACCGTTCGGCGTCCTCACATGGTCTCTGCGCTTGACGAAAAGCTGCTGGACGGTCTCCCAGCGCCCGCCGCCGCACTCACCGACAAAATCCTTGAACAGGTTGGGCGTCACCAGCAGCACACCCTCGGGCACGACATGGACACGCGCATTCCTTTCGTTGCAGGGGATGCGGCCCTCGGCTATCCCCGTGCGCAGCCATTCCACGAACTTGGCGGCGGGGGCTTCCTTGTTCTGTCCACCCTCGGGCAAGTTCCGCACCGGCTCCAGCGTTCCGGCAAACTCCACCGGGGCCAATTCCAGATCCTGCCAAATCCGGCAGGCTGCAATCCGCAACGCAGCCACCATCCTTTCCGCGTTGCCGTCATGAATGGTCACGTTCCAAACAGCCTTGCCGTCGCAAGGCGTCAGAATGCCTTGACGGTGCAGCAGGTCGATAACGTTCTGGTTATTGCTTGGCGTGTCGCCATGCCCTTCTTGCAAAAGCTTGGCGCGCAACACATCAGCTATCACCGGACTTTCCAGCCATACATCATCACCTTTGCGCCACCCCTTGGCATCCATGCCATTGAACAGCAGTTCGCCGCTATCAACCAGATTCCGCAACGCAGCAAGCATCCTTTCATGCAGCGGCATATCTTCGTGTCGATCAAGCGGGCTTGAGAAAGCTTCGGCTTGCCCGATCTCGATTGGCAAGCTTTGCTCCGGTTCATTCGGCTTGGCCGATAGCGTGGATCTGAGGCTACGGAGGGCTTTGCCGAGGATACCGCCCAACACCCCTATGGTGGCTATGTCTCCAGCCGCGCAAGCTAGCCAAGCCGAGAACGCCTCCGCATCGGAGACCAGCCAAACCAGCCCCGCCGGCGCGACCACAAGATTCGCCAACAGCAGCGAAGCGCTTGGAGGAGGGAGCCGGGTATTGCGTTTCCGCTGCAACGCCACGCGATAGCCGACCACGCCGGGAACATCCCCCATCGCACCCGCCCATGGATTCCATTCTGATGTCGCAGTGCCGTTGAACAGGGTGACGGTCTGCTCCATGGCGGGTTGTCGCAGATCATGCAGCAGCGCCAAGGTGAAGACGGCAAACGTCCAGAGATCCCGCTTCAACACGGCTTCCTCGGGAACCGCCCCAGGCGGCAATAGATAAGCCTGGCGGATTTTTAACGCGGCGGCGGCAGTGTCCAGGCCAAGATCCAGCATCCCACCCGGACGGGAGTGGCTTGCTTGAGACGCAGGACGCTGTTGAGCATAACGGGCAAACCGATGTAGGGTCTCCAAGTAATAGTGTTCAAAATGCGCCGGGGTGGTGCCTGCCAGCTCTTCGATGCGGCTGACTTTCGCACGGCAACGCAGCAGCAATTCGCCGGGAGACAGGAGGGGCAACGCATCGGAAAGAAGTGCGGGTGCCGGTGGCGCGGATTCTTCGATATGGACTTGATGCGACGCGGAACGCAAGGATCGCAGCCAAGATGAAAAACCAGAAAACGCGTTGGACATGGGATTTGTTTTTCCTTGGGGCGCTGGACTGGGCTTCGCATGTTAGCGCAATCGTCGGCGGAAAAGCGTGGAAGCAGGCCGATCCAAGGGACAGACGAATGGACGAAAAAACAGCGCCTGGCTTGCGTGGACGGGAACAGGGCGGTTCTTCATGCAAACCTAATGCGGCCTTCATCTAATTTTAATGCTAGCCCAATCTGTTCCTCATCTTCGATGTGTAGACTTTACGCTCAAAGCTGTGGCTTTCCTAAACCAAGGCCGACGTTGCCTTTCGGCGGAGCAATGACCTCCGTCGCTTGGCAAAAGTCAGCCATAAAACAGGAAAGCCCTCCCAACATTTGAAGACTGAACCCCTTCGCGCCCCGCCAATAGATGGCCATGGGCAGATGGGAAGGAAATGCCAATCGCGACGAGGCGCGGGCGGCTTCCTGAACATCGCTGCGAAGTGATCTTGAGGAATTGTCATGTCAACCGAACTCCGCATTGCGAACACCGCAGGCGGTGTGGCCCAGGCCACGCCGACCGCCCAATCTGCTATTACGACCGAATTCGGTCAACCAGCACCAAGGGTCGATCTCGATCCCTACTCCACCACGCCAACCCCTTTTACCCCAATGGCTGTCACAGCTTGTTGTGGCCCAGGCTTGTTCGTTTTTATGTCTTTCACGTCTCCCACTGGCCCTATTGCGGTTGGCGACTGGTCTGTCCTTGCACGAATCACGGAGACCGTCCCATGGCTTTGCATGACGAGCTGTTGACCACGCTGGTAGTGTACGTCGGTCGTCTCGCCGCCGCCGGGCAGTTTCCGCTGTTGCGGGAGATCGGCCTGTCGCCGCAACAAATCGAGAAGGTCAAAGCGCTTTCCCTGGCCGAGATGAACGAGTTGTCCAGCCTGGGCGCACGCTTCATGGACATCAAGGTCGATGCGGAGTCATTGGAAGCGGCGTTAGCAGTCTTGGATCGCAGGCTGGAGGATCAGCGGCTGACCGAGCGGCTGTTGCGGGCCGGGGCGTGTTATCCGGTGATGAAGGATCTGACCGGGATGGAAACGCGCGACTTCGTGGCCCAACGCCAGCAGCTGGGCCTGGCCAACACCGGCAATGGTCGGGCAGCCAAACCGGACGCAGCCAGCCAACACCGCATTTGCCGCGCCTGGGTCGCCTCCGCTGGTGAAACTGATCCGAAACGGCGCTTACTCGCCGTCCACGAGGCCACCGGGCTGCCGATCCGTGTCATCTGGCCGGTGGTCAACGCCTGGGAAGGGCAGGGTGAACTACCCATCGACGGCGGCCAATACGCGCATTGGCACGGGCTGCTGAAATCCGCCTCTAACGCCCATTCATTTTCCTTGTCTTCCTCTTCCTCTTCCACTGTCGAGTATCCGCGATGAGTACACCTCCAAGCATCCAATCCAAAAAACCAGTTCGTTCCACCCAGCAGCCCGGCGCGTTGCGCAACCAGGCCAGCCTGGAAATCCAGACCCGCCAAGCCCAGTTCTTGCTAGACGGGCGTACTGGGGCGAGGGGCATTATCGGACTGTTGCAGTTCAGCCGTTTTGTCGGCGACCTTTGGCATGCGGCGCAGCAGGACGATCCTTACGCCGATTGGGCGCTGTTGCGCATCGAGGAGGCCATCGAGAAGGGGAGGGCGTTCATCAACGAGAAAAACCTCGCCATGGGGAAGTCGCTAAACGCGCTGGGTTCAATGAAGATCGAGCTGGCCCGCACCCAGGCACCCGCCGTTATCCAACTAAGCTTCGGCACGCCCTACGGTTTCATGGGGGCTTATCTGTTGAGCGACTACGACGAACTTGCCCGTAGCGTCCTGACGGCGCAGCATTGCGCCCTGGTTGGCCGCGACCAGGCCGGCGAACTGATCCGGGCGGGCGGCAACGCGGTGCGGCGGGTTTATCAGTTGCCGACGGTTTGGCGGCGCACCGACATTACCCGCGAAGAAATTCGCAAAGGCACAGACGCTGCTGCCAACGCGGCTCAATTGATGGGGGTGATACCAACGGAGGTTCTGGAAATGAAAAAGCGTGCGAAGTTCGCACCTAGAATCAATCGTTCAGATATCGGCAAAAGCTAAAGGATCTGGCAGAGCAGCATATCGCGGATTGCCGCGTTCCAACCACGAATCTAGCTTGCACAAAACGCTTCGGTGGCGCTTTTTAAAATCTGGCTTTGCGGATTGCCGCAAAGGCTTTATTATTCCAGACACGAAAAGGGCGCTCTCCCGCCGAGAATCGCGCCCCTTTGCGTTTTTGCTTTCAACCAGTCCCTAGACGAGACCAGCGAATGGCTGTCAACCAAACAAAAGAAAGGAAGCCCAACCAATGAGCCATAGTACAACAGAAAACGCCACAAGCCGCAAGCCTGTTGTGCCGCCAGAAGAACAGCGGCCAAGGTTCGACGAGCGCTTAAGCGTATTTGGCCGTATTGCTGTGGACGCTGATCGACAGATGGGCAAGCCACCGCGCTTTCACGACGGCATGACGCTGGAAGATGCGCTAATCCTCACAGGCCTGCCGCACGAAGAGGCCGGCCGCCGCATCCGGGCAATGAAGACAGACAGCAATCCTAAGCTCTATGCCGAACATTGGCTTTCGGAAGGGGCTGGCGAGCGCTACTTGGCCGAGCAAGCCGCCGCCGAGACAGAACAGAAACAGCCAGATTCACATAATCCACCAGAGAAGACCAAAGCTATACAGCGATCCCTTTATATCCCTGATCAGGCTCGTCCCGTATCCAACGATATGGCAAGAAGCGCGTTGTTTTCCTGGGCGGTCTCAATTTTGAAGCGCAACAGTTTTCGTTAGTTTAAGGATTTCCTC
>CAZOTR010000281.1:0-4803 GCA_964582755.1 uncultured Methylococcaceae bacterium
CCGCAGCTCCCCGGCCCGCTCCGGCGACAGCGACCGCTTCCTTCCCTTGTAGACAGCATGAGGTTTGCCATCGGCGAGTCCTCGCCGGTGAAGACCAAGCCTTCCTTGACGAACTCGACGCGCACGCCGCGCCCGGTCAGCCCTTTCACGATACGCCGCAAGTCGTCGAGATTCCTGGCCAACCGGTCCATGCTGTGCACCGCCACCATGTCGCCCTCGCGGGCGAAGGCGAGGAGAGATTCCAGATCCGGGCGCCGGGTGTCCTTGCCCGACACTTTGTCGGTGAACGTCCTGTCCAACTGGACGCCCTCCAATTGCCGTTCAGGATTCTGGTCCGCGCTGCTGACACGGATGTAACCGATGCGCTGGCCGTTCATGCGGGAGCCTCTTTTTGGGTTTTGTCAGGATGGACTCTATGACCCTTGCCGACGCCTGTCAACAAGCCCCTTTATGGACCCTAGGCTGACACGCTTTTGCGCCCCAGCCTGACATCAGGTTAGGGTGCAGCCTATCTTGACGGTGGGGCGGACGGGGCGCAAGAAATGGCGTTGACCACCCGGTCGGCAATCTCTTGGTTTGAGGTCCGAATTTCCAAACAGGCTCTTAAGGATCGTCGCCCGAATCCCCGCCATCCGGAATTGACGTTAAGCTTCGTCCATTTTCACGAGACTGATCGACACGCTCCCTCATCTCCTTGCCTGGCTTGAAATGGAGGATGCGCTTCCGCCCAATTTCACGGGGGTGGGGAACGGCTCCCTTTCCCATGTCAGCTTGTCAAAGCGGGCGGTTCATCCCCACGGGGGTGGGGAACGGTGGCCCCGCCAGCGGAATAGGTGGCGATCAAGCGGTTCATCCCCACGGGGGTGGGGAACGGTGCTCCAAGTCGTGCGGTCCACGCCGGCCATCCGGTTCATCCCCACGGGGGTGGGGAACGGCACATCGTCTTTCTGTCCGCCCCCTGCAAGGGCGGTTCATCCCCACGGGGGTGGGGAACGGGTGAGTTTTGCAAACCCATTGCGCTCTCCCCGCGGTTCATCCCCACGGGGGTGGGGAACGGTGTTCGCACTCCCAGCACAGCACGCCCCCTGTCGGTTCATCCCCACGGGGGTGGGGAACGGGGTCTTGGGCGATCATGGCCGGCCCTCCGATTCGGTTCATCCCCACGGGGGTGGGGAACGGCGTCCATGGGCAGGCGATGGACAGCCAATATGCGGTTCATCCCCACGGGGGTGGGGAACGGGGACGCCTGTTTTATGCGGTGCGCGACAACCCCGGTTCATCCCCACGGGGGTGGGGAACGGTCTGGCGCTTGTCGCCCAGTTCCAAAACCTTGCGGTTCATCCCCACGGGGGTGGGGAACGGGTACCCGCCGTGCCATAGGCGCGGGAAGTCGTCGGTTCATCCCCACGGGGGTGGGGAACGGGGCCTGGGCGGCGGCAAGCTCTGCCGTTGAGCCGGTTCATCCCCACGGGGGTGGGGAACGGCGAAATGGCGTGGGCATTCCGTCCTTGGGATACGGTTCATCCCCACGGGGGTGGGGAACGGGGGGTCAGAAGTGCTTGAATACCTTGAGTCGCTGGTTCATCCCCACGGGGGTGGGGAACGGTGGCCGGGGCAGTCTCGATAACTCGCAAGCTGCGGCTCATCCCCACGGGGGTGGGGAACGGGGGCGCAAACAACCAAGTGTTGCGCCCGGTTTCGGTTCATCCCCACGGGGGTGGGGAACGGACGCAGATGCCATTCTGTTGCTATTCCAATTCCGGTTCATCCCCACGGGGGTGGGGAACGGGCCTTCCTGCGTGGCCAAGGGGAAAGGATAAGCGGTTCATCCCCACGGGGGTGGGGAACGGCGCAGCAGCGCCAGCAAGATGGCCGTCAAGCTCGGTTCATCCCCACGGGGGTGGGGAACGGCAAAATAAAGGATTCCGCATGTCCGCTATGAGCGGTTCATCCCCACGGGGGTGGGGAACGGGGTAGCCGGGCGTCACCCAGCCGCCCCGGTCGAGGTTCATCCCCACGGGGGTGGGGAACGGGATGTTGCCGATGGCCAATATGAGCGTGTACAGCGGTTCATCCCCACGGGGGTGGGGAACGGCTTGACGGGTCGTACACCGGAGAGCAATCCAGGCGGTTCATCCCCACGGGGGTGGGGAACGGACAATAGTCCAGCCCGCTGTGACAAGAGCTGCCGGTTCATCCCCACGGGGGTGGGGAACGGGTCAGCGTCACCCATGTGTCGGTGCCGTCAGTCGGTTCATCCCCACGGGGGTGGGGAACGGTTTTTTAATCGCCCCCCGGTTGGCTGTCCAACCGGTTCATCCCCACGGGGGTGGGGAACGGCACCCCAAGACAAGCCTTGGGATGAGCGCAAGCGGTTCATCCCCACGGGGGTGGGGAACGGGCGGTAAATCGCGCCAACGACACCTGCATACACGGTTCATCCCCACGGGGGTGGGGAACGGGCAATGAGGCCCGCGAGGAGTTCAAGAGGCGGCGGTTCATCCCCACGGGGGTGGGGAACGGGAGGACATCTTCCGGCCTGAGACGGTTGCCAGCGGTTCATCCCCACGGGGGTGGGGAACGGCCCTCCGGCCAGACCGCATTGCGCCACCATGCCGGTTCATCCCCACGGGGGTGGGGAACGGTCCGTCCCGGCGAAGAAAGCCCGGCCCGTATCCGGTTCATCCCCACGGGGGTGGGGAACGGGGATCGGCTGTACATCGCCGATGGGGTCAATCCGGTTCATCCCCACGGGGGTGGGGAACGGACCGGGTAGCTTTCGATGTCGGCGCTCACCTGCGGTTCATCCCCACGGGGGTGGGGAACGGTTCGACATCGAACCCGCGCCGCGCAATGTCGGCGGTTCATCCCCACGGGGGTGGGGAACGGGGTCACTGTGTCCGTGGCATAGACCCAGCCGCCGGTTCATCCCCACGGGGGTGGGGAACGGGTGGCTTCCTACGCCATATAATACAACATGGTCGGTTCATCCCCACGGGGGTGGGGAACGGGTCATGCACGGCTTTCAAATTAGCGATGCCATGCGGTTCATCCCCACGGGGGTGGGGAACGGCCTAAGATTCTGGGCTACGCCAGCTTCTACAGCGGTTCATCCCCACGGGGGTGGGGAACGGGCCAGCTTGATGCGGGACTTGAGGTTTTCCCACGGTTCATCCCCACGGGGGTGGGGAACGGGGAGGTGGTGCGCAGGGCTTTTTTCTCCAGGTCGGTTCATCCCCACGGGGGTGGGGAACGGCTTATCGCAATCGCCCACTATATCAATCACGTCGGTTCATCCCCACGGGGGTGGGGAACGGGTAACGGTGTGCATCCTGAAACTGAAAAATGGCGGTTCATCCCCACGGGGGTGGGGAACGGTCGCACAGCACAAACCCATAAAGAGCCTCCTCCGGTTCATCCCCACGGGGGTGGGGAACGGGCCACTGGGGCGGTCAAGACTTTGGTCTTGGACGGTTCATCCCCACGGGGGTGGGGAACGGTTCATCACGCCTTTGTCCAGCCAGCTTTCCAGCGGTTCATCCCCACGGGGGTGGGGAACGGGAACGGGCAAGGGAAGCCAAGGGAGGTAACCTCGGTTCATCCCCACGGGGGTGGGGAACGGGGCAATTTGCTGGCCGGATCGGGGGATTATTCCGGTTCATCCCCACGGGGGTGGGGAACGGACAGGGGGGATGTGGTCGCAGGCACTGTGTCACGGTTCATCCCCACGGGGGTGGGGAACGGCCCAGGCGCGGTACAAGCTGCGGGAGGCCATTCGGTTCATCCCCACGGGGGTGGGGAACGGTTTGAGGGTGCCAAGCTGCATATTAACGCGCTCGGTTCATCCCCACGGGGGTGGGGAACGGGTTGACGATGCGCGTCATAGAGACGATGTCGCCGGTTCATCCCCACGGGGGTGGGGAACGGTTCGCGGAAGCCACCTTGCCCGGTCCCTCGACCGGTTCATCCCCACGGGGGTGGGGAACGGTCGAGCGCACGGCAAACACCCGGCATGGTCGGCGGTTCATCCCCACGGGGGTGGGGAACGGGGCGTTTGGAATATGGACATTTCCGATGCCACAGGTTCATCCCCACGGGGGTGGGGAACGGATGTCCTACGCGCGCATCATGAGGCGTTTACGCGGTTCATCCCCACGGGGGTGGGGAACGGTTCAGGCACCACACCAAGAAATCACTAGGGGTCGGTTCATCCCCACGGGGGTGGGGAACGGGTTGATGATGCTCTCGCTCCGATGCTATCGAGCGGTTCATCCCCACGGGGGTGGGGAATGGAACCCCAAGAGAAGCCCTATGCCGATACCGAACGGTTCATCCCCACGGGGGTGGGGAACGGCCTTTGCCGAGTGTTGGCGGCGCGGCTGAGGGCGGTTCATCCCCACGGGGGTGGGGAACGGGGCGGCTCCGGCTGTAGTGGTCTAATGAAAATGGACACCTCGATAGGTGGACAATGAACCATCAAGAGAGGTGAGGAATGACATCAAAGCGCAGGGTTTTCGACGCGGCCTTCAAGCTGAAGGTGGCGCAAATGGTCAAAGACCAGGGGTTGAGCGTGGGCCAGGTCTGCGAGGACATGGGGCTTGGCGAGACGGCGGTGCGGCGCTGGATCAAGCAGGTGGAGGCCGAGCAGGCGGGCCAGCCCGGGATCGGCAGGCCGCTGACGGCGGACCAGCAGCGCATCCGCCAGTTGGAGGCGGAAAACCGCCAGCTCAGGCAGGACAACGACCTGTTAAAAAACCGCCCTCGCGGGTTTTCCCGCGCCCTATGCATAGAAACAGGCAGCCG
>CAZOTR010000282.1:0-4787 GCA_964582755.1 uncultured Methylococcaceae bacterium
ATCGCCGGGGTTTTTGCCGCCAGTGATGGGGGGAGGGTTAGGCGTATCAGAGCCTACGCCGCCTTGTGGATTACTAGGAAGTGATGGACTTGAGCTTGGAATTGCAACAGAACCTGATGGGGGCTTATACCAAATAAAGACAGCACTTAAGTCTGTAGACTCAAAATTCCACGGCGCAATTCCTAAGTTGAAAAGAACGGTTGTACCCACACATATGCTTATTTTATTATTCCAATCAGTATATTTATCAAGTGTTGGCATGCCATCAGGGTAACCTTCATTCTTCCAATGCTCAAGCCATATGCTCAGTGCGTTAGAGCCTACACTTGAAAATCCATCAACGAAGACGTTTTTATTGTCAAAACTATCCCCTACTACAGACCGTAATTTGGACACATCAAAAGTAAGCATTCTATTATATTTAGGAATGCCGTAGTAAAACTCAATATTATTACAACCCTGTTCAGGTGCGTATGGTTTTTCTAGAATTCCGGTAACAAGAGGGCTTTTACCATCCCACGCCGATTGCTGTAGCTTTGGATATGCCTCAGCAACAGTGCTTATTAGAATAGATGCGACAAACAAAATGATCGGATGAACTTTCATAAAAACCTCTTATTTTTACGATTAGCCTTGTAGGTCGGGCAACGGCTCCATCGTTGCCCGACAACAATGCCGGAATGTCGGTTGCAACGCATATAGATGTACCCGGCCTACATATCTGGAAACTACCACAACCTCACCCGTTTAACCTAGGGCTTTCGTTTCGCAACTGCTCAACCTCTGCCGGCGTCAGGCCCGTCAGGCTTGCCACTTGGCCGGGGTTGAAGCCGGCTTCCAGCATGTTTTTGGCAATCTCCAAAGCTTGTTTGCGCGCACCTTTTTGTTCCCCTTTTTCCATGCCCTTCTCGATGCCCTTCTCCATGCCCAGACGATAAGTTGCCAGTTTTTCCACGTCGATGGTCAGCATTTTCAATTCCTCAAATATGTCGATGTTAAACTCACGGTTGCTTGCCAATATGTCCAGCATGTCCACATATTCCCGCAGGCGTGGCGGGTTTTCGCCGAAATGCCGGGAGAGCCGGAGCAAAATGGTGTGGATGATTTCACGCGGCAGCTTGTCTTTGAAATCGCAGAGTATCGCCAATACCCAGGCATCCGGGGAGTCTTGCCGCAGGAAGTCTTCGCAATCCACTTGGCGCATGTCGACCACGCGGTAACGGTAGCTGAAATCCGGCATGTCCAAGCCGTCCGCCATGCCCAGGCTGTCCTTGCCGATGTAGACCAGATACTGCCGCACCGGCTGGCCGGGATGGTCGAGGACGATGTCGCTCCCATGTTTGTCCAGCCGGGGTTTGGCGGGGTGAAGGCGGGTGTGCCGTTTACACCCCCAAGCGGCGGGGCCGGTTACGGGCAAAGCGGGGCGATTTGGGGCAAGGCGTTGCGCACCGCCACCCACCCCATGCCCAGGTTGGTCTTGCGGCTGGTGATTAAAACGAGCAGGTTGTCGGGTTTCTCAGGGACGATTGCCATGAAATGCAAGGTGTTGTCGGTGGTCATCTGCACTTCCTTGATGGTGTTTTCCACTTTCGTGCCCCGCATGCTGGAAAACAGGCTTTCCACCGCCAATACGTTCTTGCCGCGTATCATGTCTACGGCGGCGGCGGCCACGGCCTCCAAATAGGATTGGGTAAAATAAGGCACATTGTGGGAGACGGACAGCAGCAGGCCGCTTTGTATGTCCACCACCGCGATGCCCAATGCGCCATCGACGTTTCTCAGCACCCCATTCAGAATGTCGTCTAGTTTTGCCATGATTGTCTCCTGTTGTGTGTTATTGCGCAGCCAAAATAGGCTTGCTTTGAGAATGGTAATTGCCGCAATAAAAAGCCCCCAGGAGTTGTCTTGGGAGCGGTGGATTGGCGGTTTTAAACACCGGCGTGGTTTTGTTGCCGGAAACCCTAACGCCCAGGCGGGGCTTGATCCGGTTGCCATTGCCGGTGCAAGCCGCCCATCTCTGTGGCCTTGGTTTTGCGGCGGGATGTTAGGGGTGACGCCCAGTCCAGGCGCCTTGCGCCGTATCTGGGCCGCATCGTAGCTGGCCTGCATCCCCGGCATCCCGTCCAGGCCGATGTCGAAGGCTTTTTCCCAGCGCCAGGCCATTTCGGCATCCAACCGGGCTTCCCCTTGCAACAAGGCCGACAAGGCGGGGCGGGGGACCGCCCAGTATAAGCGCTGTTTGGCCAATATCAATGCCTATCTGTGACGATCATCTTCTGCCTGATATCGTGTATCCGCATCGACTGGGATGCCTTGACCGCCATCCGCGCCCAAGCGCCCGATCTGATCCTAATGGATGTCAACCTGTCCCGGCCCTTCCCCCGCTGGCAGAAGGGCGGCGCCTCATAAGGGCCAGGTCTTGAGGATCGAATACACCGACCCCCGGCTGTCTTGGCTGGATTCGGCCAGCACGAAGGCGGTGGATTTCCACACAATGGGCCGCTCCCAGCGCAGGTCGGCAGGCCAAAAGGCGGCTTTGCGGGCGAGGGTCAGATGCGGGCGGTAGGGGCGCTTGTCCAAGTCGAACCCCGCCGCCTGGAGCTGGCCGGCTAGGTTGGCGGCGAGTTGTTGCAGGGCCGGCACGGGCGCGGCAGGGCTGAGGCAGAGGATTTGCGGCTTGCGCCAATGTTCGAGGCTGTCCAGGCATAGCTCGAAACCCGGCGAGCCAACCGCATCCGCCGCCACGCAGGCCCGGCCCACCCGCTCCGCCTCGACATCGCCTAGGAAGGCCAGGGTGATGTGCAAATTGGCGGGCCTGATCCATTGCGCGGCCAACTTGGGTTTCAAGGGTTCCATGGCCGCCGCCAGCGCCTTGCGGACGGATGCCTCCGGCCACAGCGCGAAGAACAGCCGTTGCTTAAACGTCGCCATACAGTTGCAATATTCCGTGCAAGGCGGTGGCCACCGCCTGCCCGCGCACGGCGCGGCGGTCGCCGTCGAATTGCGCGCGGCGGGTGAGGCACTCGCCGCCGCGCTGTTGCCAAGCGAACCACACGGTGCCTACCGGCTTGCCGGGCGCCGCGCCGGTAGGTCCGGCGATGCCGCTGACCGCCAGGGCGCAGTCAGCTTGGCTGTGCCGCAACACGCCGGCCACCATCGCCCGCACGGTCTCTGCACTGACCGCGCCGTGTTCGGCCAGCACGGCTGCCGGCACGTCGAGCAATTCCTGCTTGGCTTCGTTGCTGTAGGTCACAAAGCCCCGGTCGAACCACGCGGAACTGCCGGCGATGTCGGTCACGGCTTGGCAGATCCAGCCGCCGGTGCAAGATTCTGCCGCCGCCAGGGTTTGGCCGCGTTTGCGCAAGGCCGCGCCTAGCCGTCCGGCGAGGGCGTGGATTTGATGGTCTTCGCTCATGTTGTTTGCCTTGTTGTTTTTTAGGGGGATGGCCGCAGCAAATGCCCGGTCACGCCGTCCAGCCCTTGCCCGTCCAGGAAAGCGCGCCGGTACGCCTCCAGTTCCGCGTAGCTTAGGCGCAGTATGCCTTGGCGGTTTAGCCGGGTGAGTTGGCGGCGTTCGCGCCAGGAGAGGCTGCCATCGAGCAGGAAGCCCAGGACGATGACGAGCCGGCACAGATCCGCGACTTCCGGGCGGGCGGCTTTGAGCTTGTCCAGGTAATCCTCGGGCAACGGGTGCGCCTCTTCCACAGCCATGGCGAAATGGCCGATGATGGCTTTGCTGAGGTGGTAGTGGTTGGCGTGGTAGTCGCGCTTGTTCACCGCGATGAATTGCAAGCTGTCGTACACCAGCCCGGATTCCCAGGCGCTGAGGGACAGCTCGGGCAGTTGCCTGCGCACGAAGTCAATCGAGGTCTGGCCCATGACGACGACGCGGGCATTGCGCAGGATCACATGGGTGGTGTAAGCATTGATCGCCATGTACAGCGGCATCCCGGAAAAATCCAGGTAGACCCGCAGCGTTTCCCGCCCGAAGACATTGACCAGCACGGCGCGGATGATGGCGCTGCCCAGCAGGCCTTTCAGCCGGTTGACGGCCAGATACAGAAACAGCATCCAAGGGTGCATGCGCTCGAAAGGGTCGATGCCGAATTGCTGGAGTTCCGAGAAGCGGCTTTCCAAGGCGATGCGGATCAGTTCGCTGGCTTCGACGGCCCTGCCGCCGCGCCGGATATAGCCGGTCGCCACGGCGATGCCATGCACCGCCGCCAAGTTCAGCAATAGCAGGACAAATAATTCGGCCACGGTCACCAGCAGCATCCAGCCGTCGCGCAGCCAGTGGAATTCCTCGGTCACATGGACAAACGGCCCGCCCAGGCGCAAGGTGCTGGACTCGAAAAAATTGGGGAATTCATAAATTGGCAGGAAAATAATCAGATAGGCGGCCAGTTCGATCAGCACGGCGGCAAGCATGGCCCAGCGTTCGGTTTGCCTGACCAGGCGCAGTTCTTGCGGATTCAGCAGGTGCAAATCCTCGTCGCTGGCGACGGCGCGGATCGGCAAGGCGTCAAAGAAGCGGCGGTAAAAGTGTTCCACGGATCGTCCTGCGCAGTTTATCGCTATCGTTTGCTCTGGTTCCCAAGCTTCGCTTGGGAACCCAAGGCCGGGAAGCTCTGCTTCCCGGTGCCATCCCGCCCCGCCCACCGGCAAGCAGAGCTTGCCGAACCGCGTTCCCAAGCAGGAGCTTCACTGCCATTAAGTTAGGCGGGGCAGCCAGGGAAGCCGCGTAGCGGCATTTGAGGGTAGCCGGGGGGTTCAACCCCCGGAAGGAT
>CAZOTR010000283.1:0-4772 GCA_964582755.1 uncultured Methylococcaceae bacterium
GGATTGCGGCAGTGCATAAATTGGAACGTGGAGACGCGCCACAGTGCTTAGGCAAATTTAAGCATGGCCGGAATACATGGAGCGAGGTTTCCAGCGCCGATAAAGATGAAATTTGGATGGCATTGGAGGCATTGCAGGGTCGGCGTTGCGCGTATTGCGAGGCCGATATTAGCCAAGGCAAAAAGCATATCGAACATTTCCGGCAACGTGACCGTTATCCGCAAGGGACATTCGACTGGGCTAATTTATTCGGTTCATGTAATCGAAGTGATAGTTGTGGAAAACATAAGGACAATTGTGGCCCATATTGCTATGAAGACCTGCTTAAACCGGACGAGGAAGATCCTGAAGCATATTTAACATTCGTGGTTGACGGCTCCATCGTCCCACGGCATGGCCTGACGGAGACAGATAGACACCGTGCGGCGGAAACCTTGCGTATTTTTAATCTCGATCATGAGCATGGCCCGCTTCGTCAAATGCGGGAACAGGCAATTTTAGGTTATTTGCAAACTGCCGAAGAAATCCGCGAATTGGCGAATATCTATCCTCAAGAATAATGGTTGCCATTTTTGGAGGAAGAACTGGATCACATCAAGCCTCTGCCATTTGCCACGGCTATCAAACATGCGCTGACTAGCCAAGTGGAGCCGTATTTGTCGGCCTAGCTTGGATGGAACATGGTGTAATTTGAGGGAATAGCCGCTTTTCGCCGCGCTTATGCGGGCAACATCGCTTAACATTTAAAGGCGATGGTTTCTATACAATCTGATTTGGAAGCGATATGTCAGACATACAAATTGAAGACATCCAATGGTTCCACCGCGTCACCCTGAAAGACGGGCGGGTCACGCCGGGGTTGGTGGATATTGCCCGCCAAGAAAAACCCTATCTGTTCGACCGCTTGGACTTTAAAGACAAGTCGGTGTTGGACATCGGCTGCTGGGATGGTTATTTCAGTTTCATGGCCGAGCAGCGGGGGGCTAGGCGGGTAGTGAGCCTGGACAATCCCGAGTTTCGCTGGGGCGGGATGGACGGTTACAATTTCCTGCACGAACATTTCCAGAGCCAAGCCGAATGGCGCAAGGGTTCGATTTACGACTTGCCCGACGAACGCTTTGACATCGTGCTGTGCTATGGCGTGCTTTACCATATCAACGACCCCCTCACCGCCATGATTAATACCTTCCATGCGGCATTGGAGGAAGTGCTGTTTGAAGGGCTGATCTATGAGAATCCACAGCCGCTTTTATTTCTCCTCGCCCCTGGGGAATTGCATGGCGATCCGACGAATGTCTATGCCTTGAGCACGGGGTATCTTGAGAAAGTGGCGGCTTTGTGCGGATTTGAGTTGGTGGACCAGAACCTGCGAAAACATGGCAAGAAACATTGGCACCGGCTGTCCAAGAAACCGCGTCCGGGGATGGACCGGGCCACGATGCGTTTCCGGCGGGTCGCCGAGTTGACGCCGGATTATCGGGCGCCCTGTTTCTCCGTTGCCCCCAAGCCTTTGCAAGGCTGAATCTCAAAGAATAATTCCCACAAGGCAAAACCCCATCATGACTGAAATCGACTGGAACGACTACGCGCTGGAAACCCAGGCCGTCCGCGCCGGCCAAACGCGCACCCACGAGCAGGAGCATAGCGATCCGATATTCGCCACTTCCAGCTATGTGTTTGGCAGCGCCGCCGAGGCGGCGGCCCGCTTTTCCGGGCAGGCACCCGGCAATATTTATTCGCGCTTCACCAACCCGACGGTGCGCGCCTTCGAGCGGCGGCTGGCGGCTTTGGAGGGCGGCGAGCGGTGCATCGCTGTGGCTTCGGGGATGGCGGCGATTGCCTCGACGGGCTTTGGCTTGTTGAAAACCGGCGATCACGTCGTCTGTTCGCGGGGCGTGTTCGGCAACACGGTGATCTTGTTCCAGAATTATTTCGCCAAGTTTGGCGTTGCCACGACGTTTGTCGATTTGACCGATTATGCCGCTTGGGAGCAGGCAATCAAGCCGGAAACCCGGTTTCTGTTCGTGGAAACCCCGTCCAACCCGTTGACCCAAATCGCCGACATCCGCCGCTTGGCCGATATTGCCCACGCCAAAGGCGTGCTGTTGGTGGTGGACAATTGTTTTTTGACGCCGGCTTTGCAAAAACCTTTGGAACTGGGCGCGGATATCGTCATCCATTCCGCCACCAAATATCTGGACGGGCAGGGGCGTTGCGTGGGCGGGGCCATTGTCGGCGGTTTGGATTTGCTGGATAAGGAAATTTATCCTTACTTAAGAACCGGCGGGCCGACGATGAGTCCGTTCAACGCTTGGGTGTTTCTCAAGGGCTTGGAAACCTTGGGGATTAGGATGCGGGCGCATGGCGAAAACGCCCTGGAGCTAGCTCGCTGGCTGGAGCAGCAGGCTTGGGTGGGGCGGGTGCATTATCCTGGCCTTGTCTCACACCCGCAACATGAGTTGGCTAAACTCCAGCAAAAATCCGGCGGCGGCATCGTCAGTTTCGAGGTGAAGGGCGGCAAGGATGCGGCCTGGCAACTGATCGACTCGACACGGATGCTGTCGATCACCGCCAACCTAGGCGATGCCAAGACCACCATCACCCATCCGGCGACCACCACGCATGGCCGTCTGACCGAGCCGGAGCGCACCGCCGCCGGCATCGGCGACGGTTTGGTGCGCATCGCGGTAGGCTTGGAGGACATCGACGACATTAAGGGCGATTTGTCGCGGGCATTCCCGTAATCCCGGCGCAGCCACAAAACGCCCAATCAATACGTTAGGAAGAATGCTGTGAAAGTCACTGTGTTTGGCTCTGGTTATGTGGGTTTGGTCACTGGCGCTTGTCTGGCCGAAGTGGGCAATGAAGTGGTGTGCATCGACATTGACGCGGGCAAGATCGAGCGTTTGAGCCGGGGCGAGGTGCCGATCCACGAGCCTGGCCTGGATGCCATCATCCAACGCAATATGGCGGCCAAGCGTTTGCGCTTCACCACGGACATAGACTTGGCCGTAGAGCATGGCTTGTTCCAGTTCATCGCCGTGGGTACGCCGCCCGACGAGGACGGCTCCGCCGATTTGCAGTATGTTTTGGCGGTGGCGCGCAGCATCGGCGAACGCTTGAAGGATTACCGCATCGTCGTCAACAAATCGACCGTGCCGGTGGGCACCGCCGACCGGGTGCGCGAGGCGATTGCCGCGGTGCAAGAGGAGCACGGCAACCGGGTGGAATTCGACGTGGTGTCCAACCCCGAGTTTTTGAAGGAAGGCGCGGCGATAGAGGATTTCATGAAGCCCGACCGCATCGTCGTCGGCACCGACAACCCGCGCACCACCGAATTGCTGCGCGCCTTGTACGCGCCGTTCAACCGCAGCCATGACCGCATGATCTGCATCGACATCCGCTCCGCCGAGCTGACCAAATATGCCGCCAACGCCATGCTGGCGACCAAGATCAGCTTCATGAACGAGCTGGCGAACTTGGCCGAGCGCCTAGGCGCGGACATCGAAAAGGTGCGCGTGGGCATAGGCTCCGACCCGCGCATCGGCTATGCCTTCATTTATCCGGGCTGCGGCTATGGTGGCTCGTGTTTCCCCAAGGATGTGAAGGCCTTGGAGCGCACGGCGCGGGATGTGGACTATGTGGCGGAGTTGCTGCAAGCGGTGGAGGCGGTCAACAACCGGCAGAAAAACCGCCTGTTCGAGAAGATCGCCGCCTATTTCGGCGGCAACTTGCAAGGCAAGACCCTTGCGCTGTGGGGCTTGGCGTTCAAGCCGAACACCGACGACATGCGCGACGCGCCCAGCCGGATGCTGATGGAGGCGTTGTGGGCGGCGGGCGCGTCCGTGCGCGCCTTCGACCCCGTCGCCATGGGCGAGGCCCGGCGCATTTACGGTGAACGGGCAGATTTCGTGCTGTGTGAAGATGCCGACATGGCCTTGCAAGGCGCGGATGCCCTGGCCGTCGTGACCGAATGGAATGTGTTCAGGAGCCCGGATTTCGGTGCCATCAAAACGAAGCTGTCCAGCCCGGCGATTTTCGACGGTCGCAACTTGTACGACCCGGTTCGGATGGTGGCGGAGGGTTTCGAGTATTTCTCCATCGGGCGCGGGGCGGGCCGATAAGCCCCGCCGCAAGCAGGCGGGCGAGGAATCAATTCGCCTATCCGCCTGCGGCAGGCTCTGTTACCTGTGGTCAGCGGCCCAACGCCTTTGCCGCTGGTTCTTATTACAGACGATCAATGAAAGGCCAAAACGAATCGGCTTGGGGTTCGGCAATCGTTTGCTCGCTCAGGACGATGATTTCCACCTGTTGGCCGGGTTTTAGTTCGTCCAATTGGACTGAAACGCGCCGATGCTCATCAACGGTGGCGTGTTGGCGGATGGCTAGGGCCATAGTCGATTCTCCTACTGGCGTAGGTTGGGTTGCCGTCTTTTTGGCAACCCAACATTTCCCGGTATCTGTTGGGTTACGATAGAGCCGCAACCCAACCTACGCAGCTGCCCGCGCAAGGCGTCCTCGGCGTGTTCGCTCCACAGGTTGGTGGTGCTGACGATGATGCGGTGGGTGAAGGGCTTCTTGCCGGAGGCGGTGAAAAAGCTGTCGATGTCGCTTTTTTGCAGCCGGTAATCCTCCGCATACAGCTTGCACTGGATGGCGTGGTATTCCCCGGTGCCGGAGGTCTGCGCCCACCAAGTCGATGCCGGTGTCGCGCTTGTCCTGCCCTTGCCAATCGGCCCAGTCCTTGTATGCCCACACCTCGCTATACAGAT
>CAZOTR010000284.1:0-1432 GCA_964582755.1 uncultured Methylococcaceae bacterium
TGCGCCGGGCGTTTCGTCGCGTAGCGACGATTGCCAACCGCCCGGCGGGGCGTTCACGCAAGCGCCGTTCAAGCGTCGCTACGCGACGCAAAGAAGAATGTTGCGCCTCCACCGGGGGATGAATCCCCCGGCTACCTTCGATAAGCCGCTACGCGGCAACTCAACACAGCTTAACTTAATGGCAGTGACGCGGCGCGTGGGAACGAGAAATTTAAATATATGGCTCAACTATGGGTATCACTTACACCGAAATCAATATCGAAAACCTTTTCACCAAACGCCGTATGAGTATTCGAGCTTTGGTGGATTCGGGCGCGGTATTCATGACTATCCCTGAACATGCGGCTTTACAGTTGGGTTACGATCTTGAGGAGGTTAGCCGTCGGGAAATAATTTTGGCTGACGGCTCGCGCAAGTCTGTGCCAATGGTCGGGCCGTTGCGGGTGTATTTCGCCGACCGTTATTGCGATCTTTCTGCCTTGGTCGTCGGCGACGAGGCGTTGTTTGGAGCAGTGCCTATGGAAATGATGGATTTAGTCCTCCATCCAGCGACTCAAACCTTATCGGTGAATCCCGCCAGCCCCTTCGTCCCCGTCGCCTTGTTGAAATAATAATGAACATCCCCCTAGCCCTGGAAACCCTGCTCGCAGGCCAAGACCTTAAGCCCCGCGACATGCACAAAATCATGCGCACAATCATGACCGGCGGGGCAACGCCGGCGCAGATCGGCGCGTTCCTCATCGCGCTAAGGGCCAAGGGCGAGACGGTGGAGGAAGTCGCCGCCGCCGCCGAGGTGATGCGCGAGATGGCGGCGAAGGTCGAGGTGGCCGGGGCGCATGTCATCGACACTTGCGGCACCGGCGGCGACGGGGCGCACACGTTCAACATCTCCACTACGGCGGCGTTCGTGGTCGCGGCGGCGGGCGGGCAGGTCGCCAAGCACGGCAGCCGGTCGGTGTCGAGTGCCTGCGGCAGCGCGGATGTGCTGGAGGCGGCGGGTGTGAACTTGAATCTGACGCCGGAACAGGTGCAAGCCTGCGTCGCCCAGGTTGGTGTGGGTTTTTTGTTCGCCCAGCGCCACCACGGCGCGATGAAACACGCGGCAGGCCCGCGCAAGGAAATCGGCGTGCGCACCTTGTTCAACCTGCTCGGGCCGTTGAGCAACCCGGCCAACGCGCCGAACCAGTTGCTAGGCGTGTACGCAAGGCGCTGGGTGGAGCCGATGGCGCGGGTGCTGCAAAAGCTGGGCAGCCGGCATGTGCTGGTGGTGAGCGCCGAGGATGGCCTGGACGAAATCAGCATCGCCGCGCCAACCTTCGTCGCCGAGTTGAAGGACGGCGAGATACTTACCTACACCGTGACGCCGGAGCCATTCGGCATCCCGCGCCATTCGCTGGAATCCTTGGGCGTGGCGACGGCGCAAGAGAGCCTT
>CAZOTR010000284.1:1532-4769 GCA_964582755.1 uncultured Methylococcaceae bacterium
GTTGGGTTACGGCGCAAAAAGACGCGCCTAACCCAACCTACGGCGACGCTGTGGCGTGGGAACGGGAAAAACCCAAGTTTGTCCGCTCTCGCGGACTGTTTCGCGGCGCGGCGCGCCGCCACTGCATTCCCACGCGGCGCGTGGGAACGAGAAACCGAGAATAAACCTATGACCCACCATAATCCCCCTGACATATTGAAAAAAATCCTCGCCCGCAAGCGCGAGGAGATCGCCCGGCGCGAGGCCGCCATGCCCTTGGCCGAATTGCGGCAGCAGGCGGCGCAGGCCAGCCCGCCGCGCGGTTTCGTCCGCGCCATCGAGGCCAAGATCAAGCAAGGCAAGGCGGCGGTGATCGCCGAAATCAAGAAGGCTTCGCCTAGCAAGGGCGTGTTGCGCGAGGACTTCCGGCCCGCCGACATCGCCCGCAGCTACGCTTTCGGCGGCGCGGCTTGTTTGTCGGTGCTGACCGACCGGGATTTTTTCCAGGGCGCGGAGGCTTATTTGGAACTGGCCCGCAACGCCTGCCCCTTGCCGGTGATCCGCAAGGATTTTTTGATCGATCCTTATCAAGTCGTCGAGGCGCGGGCCATCGGCGCGGATTGCATTCTGCTCATCGCCGCCGCGCTGGACGATAAGACCATGGCCGAACTGGCAGGCTTGGCAGGCGAGTTGGGCATGGATGTGCTGGTGGAGGTGCATGACGCGGACGAGCTGCACCGCGCCTTGAAACTGGATTTGAAGCTGGTTGGCATCAACAACCGCAACCTGCGCACGTTCGAGGTGTCGCTGCAAACCACGTTGGAACTGCTGTGGCAGATTCCCGACGACCGCATCGTCGTCACCGAGAGCGGCATTCTTGCGCCGGAGGACGTGGCGCTGATGCGCGGGCATGGCGTCCACGCCTTCCTGGTCGGCGAGGCGTTCATGAAGGCAGCGGAGCCGGGGGAAAAGCTGCGGGAGTTGTTCGGGCTTTAACCCCCGCCCCAAAGGGAGAGGGGCTTTATCAAAAGGCTTAGGGGCAACCCGAGGCCGATTGCCGGAAACACCCGCCCCAGCGTCGCAACAGGGAGCGACACCGCCGTGGGCGGGCTTGTTCCGGCCTACATTGCTTATCCCGCCAAGCCGCGCCGCAACAGTTCGGCGAATTCGTCGGCGGGCAGGGGGCGGCTGAACAAAAACCCCTGCACCTCGTCGCAACCTTCCCCGCGCAGAAACGCCAGTTGCTCCGCCGTTTCCACACCCTCCGCCAGCACCTTCAGGTTCAGGCTATGCCCCATGGCAATGATGGCGCGGACGATTTGCGCGTCGTTGCTGTCGCTGCCGAGGTCGCGGATAAAGGATTGGTCGATCTTCAACACGTCGATGGGAAATTCCTTCAGGTAGCTGAGGGAAGAATAGCCGACGCCGAAATCGTCCACGGCGACGCGGATGCCACGGTCGCGCAACTGCTTGAGCGCGCCCAAGGCCATGTCGGTGTTGCGCATCAGGGTGGCCTCGGTGATCTCGATTTCCAGGCAGCCGGGGCTGACCCCGGACTCGTCCAGTTCACGCAGTATCCTGCCGACGAAATTGGGCAAAATGAACTGGCGCGGCGAGAAATTGACGGCGACGCGGGGCAGGCTGGCCGCGCCGCCCAGCCCTTCCCGCCAAGCCTTCCAATCGCGGCAGACTTGCCGCAATACCCAGTCGCCGATAGGCAGGATCAGGCTGGTGTCCTCGGCGACGGGGATGAACTGGACCGGCGGAACCCAGCCCAATTCCGGGTTGTGCCAACGCAGCAAAGCCTCGGCCCCGACGATCTGGCCGCTGAACAGGTCGATCTGCGCTTGGTAATGGACGGTGAATTCGCCGCCCTCCAAAGCCCTGCGCAAGGCGCTTTGGATTTTCAGCCGCTCGCTGTCGGCGGACAGCATGGCCTCGGCAAACAACTGGACGTTGTCGCGCCCCTGGGCCTTGGCGTGGTACATGGCGATGTCGGCGTGTTTGATGAGCAGGCCCGGCGTTTCCCCGTCCCAGGGGTAGAGGGCCACGCCGATGCTGGGCGTGATGGCGACCTCGTGCCCTTGCAGGCTGAATGGCTGCGACAGGCGGCGCTGGATCTTTTCCGCCACCTTGAGCGCGTTGAAAGTGGCGTCGGAGCGCTCGCCGCCGATGTCCGGCAGGCAGATGACGAACTCGTCGCCGCCGAAGCGGGACACTGTGTCGCTGTCGCGGACGCTGAAGGTGAGCGCCTGCGCCACGTCTTGCAGCAGCAAATCGCCCATGGAATGCCCGAGGGAGTCGTTGACGAGCTTGAAGCGGTCCATGTCGATGAACAGCACGGCGACGGCCGTGCGATGCCGGCGGCCCTGCGCGATGGCCATTTCCAGGTGGTCCATGAGCAGCGTCCGGTTCGCCACGGCGGTCAGGCTGTCGTAATAGGCCAGCCGGAAGATGTATTCCTGGTCGCGGACGCGCTCGCTGATGTCGGAGAAAACGCCGACATAATGGGTCTTCTCGCCGCGTTTGTTGAAGATGGCGCGGATGCTCAACCACTCCGGGTAGATCTCGCCGTTTTTGCGCCGGTTCCACACTTCGCCCTGCCACTCCTCCGCCCTCGCCAGCCGGTCCCACATGGCCTGGTAAAACGCCTTGTCGTGCCGCCCCGAACTCAGGATGCGCGGGTTCTGCCCCAAGACTTCGTCGGCGGCATAGCCGGTGATTGCGCAGAACGCCTGGTTGACGCGCAGGATCGCGCCGTCGCGGTCGGTGATGATGATGCCTTCGACGGCGTGGGAGAACACCGAGGCGGACAGGTTCAATTCTTCTTCCGCCTTGCGCTTGGCCGTCACGTCGCGGAACACCAGCACCGCCCCGGCTATCTCCCCCGCCTCGTCATGGATGGGCGCGGCGGAGTCTTCGATGCCGAAGCGGGCGCCATCCTTGCCGGCCAGCACGAGGCGGGCATCCGACACCACAACCCGGTCCAGCTTCATGCATTTCTCCACCACGCCAGTGACCGGCAGGCCGTCCTCGCCAACGATGGGGAAAACCTCGTCCAAAGGCCTGCCCTGCGCATCGGCCAGCCGCCACCCGGTCAGCGCCTTCGCCAAGCCATTCAGATATTCCACACGGCCCGCCACGTCGGTGACAATCACGCCGTCGCCGATGGACTCCAGCGTCGTGCGCGCCCGCGCCCGCTCGTAAGCCAACGACAGGCTGTCCCGCCGCAACCGCCACAGCAAGGGCGACAGGAAC
>CAZOTR010000285.1:0-4710 GCA_964582755.1 uncultured Methylococcaceae bacterium
AAGAATTTAAAGATGTCGCGCTGGGGAAAAACGAATGGACGCGGGGATTTCTATTCTTCAGCCTGCCGGCCGGAACCGCCTCCTTCGACGAAGCCAGCTTGATCTTGGACCTGCACGAAACCGCCACGGCCAACACCCGCATCAAAGTGGCATTGAAGGGTTTGGGTTACCAAGCCAAACCCGCCAAGAAATAAGGGAGGTGGATTTAATTGATTTCTTGATAGTTTCCGTAGGAGCGGCCCGTGGCCGCGAAAAGCTTCGGGCAATGGGTGAGGCCCAAGATCGCGGGCATGGCCCGCTCCTACATTTCAATCAATTGAACCCACCTCCGAAATAAGCGACGCGCCCCGGAAAAGCTTTTAGGCGATATTGAAATGCGCTTTCAGCAGTTCAACCAACTGCTCCAGATCTATGTTTTCCATCATCGCCGCCGTGCTGAGATCATTCACCCTCGGATATTCCAGATGCAGGCCATAGCGGCCTGCCTCCTGACCATAGGTGAATATATAGGCAAGCATGGATTCCTCGCCTGGCTGGAATATCCCCACGGCACATTCGTCCTTCTCCCAGCGCCCGCTCATGGCAAAGGCATCCGCGCCAAAACGCTCCAGCAAGCGGTGCAGCAAGCGCCGGATGGCATTGTCTTTATTCAGCGCCCACACATTCATCGAACAGCCAGCCTAAGCGTGCGCCGCCTTGAGCAAAGGCGCGGCATCAACCGGCTTATCCGCCCCGCTTTCGGCCATGGCAGGCTTGGCGCTGCGCCAAGGCGCGGGCGTCCGCACCGCCTCCCACACCGGGCTTTCCATCGTCAAAGCCAATTGCCGCACCAGCTCCAACATGCCCTGATACCCGGCATAACCAAATTCCCGTTCCTGGTTAATGTCGAGGAACGCCAGCCGGGCTTTCAACGCGGTATACAAATTGCGCCCGCCGGCAATCAGAATATCGCAGCGGTAATCCTTCACCACTTGCAGAAGTTTCCTCGGGCTGACATCGTCCAGCATCAACGCCTCCTCGCCCATTAACTCGCGGATGCGGGCCTTGTCCTCCTCGGTGGATTTCTTCGTGCCGGTGGCGACGACCACCATGCCCAGATCCTGCAAGGCCGAAACCACCGACCAGCTTTTCACCCCGCCGGTGTTCAACAACACCCGCTTACCCTTAAGCCGCTCCCGCCAGGGTGCCAAAGCCGACAGAATCCGGCTTTCCTCGCGGGCGATCAAAGCCTCGGTGCGGGCGGTCAAATCCGGGTCGTTGATAATCCGGGCAAAATCCCGCAAGGCTTGGCTAGTATCGGAGATGCCATAAAAACTGCCCTCGAACCACGGCGTGCCGAAGTTCTGCTCCAGCTTGCGGGCGACATTCAGCATGGCCTTCGAGCAAACCATCATGTTCACCTCGGCCTTGTGCATGGTCTGCACCTCGCGGAAGCGGGCGTCGCCGGACAAGGTGCAAAGGACGCGCAACCCCAACTCGTCGAGCAAGGGCAGCACATGCCAAAACTCCCCGGCGATGTTGTACTCGCCGATCAAGTTCACGTCATGGACCTTGATTCCCGGCCTTTGCACGGACTCGGGCAACGGGTCGGGGTCGCGGGTGCCGACGACGTATTTCACCATCGCATCGCCGGCGATGCGGTTGCCCATATTCTTCGTGCCGTAAAAACCCGCCGAATCCACCGGCACCACCGGCACACCGTAGCGCTCCGTGGATGCCTTGCAGACGGCCTCGATGTCGTCGCCTACCAGCGCCGGGACGCAAGTGTTGTAGACAAACACGGCGGGCGGCGCGTATGTCTCCACCGCCTGCTTGATCGAATGAAACAAACGCTTCTCCGAGCGGCCCATGACAATGTCCTGCTCAGTCAGATCCGTGGTCATGCCCATGCGGTACAGCGTCGGCCCGGACGAGCGCGTCCCCCGGTTGTCCCAGGAACTGCCGGCGCAGGCGATGGGGCCGTGGACGATATGCGCCACGTCCACTATCGGCAGCAAGGCAATCTGCGCCCCGTCGAAGGCGCAACCGCCGGCGGCGGCGCCGGGGGAAGGCTTCGCGCAACCGGACTTGGACTTCTTGTTATGCTCGCAAGCCGGCTCGTTGATGATCTCGGCGATTTCTTTGTTCGATTTCATGGGAGTTCCTGGCAGCCGTTGGTTGAGGTTTGACAGAAGCCAAGCAAACGGCGGGCCAGGATTTATCTAGCTGATTTTAAAAGCAGTTGGCGAAAATCCTGTGTAGGGAACAGGACAAAGGCGGGTGGCGGCGGGGAAAGGGCGACAAATTGCAGGCCGGGTGCGCCGCTTTGCGCCCGGCATTCGGGAGGTGGGTTTAATTGATTGAAATGTAGGAGCGGGCCATGCCCGCGATCTTGGGCATCACCCATTGCCCGAAGCTTTTCGCGGCCACGGGCCGCTCCTACGGAAACTATCAATAAATCAATTAAACCCACCTCCGACATTCGGGCTATCACCGTTAAGCATGGAAATGTCGAATTTGAGAGAACATCAAGAGCCGTTGCATGTCTGATAAGCTTCATTCATATTCGGCTTTACCGGGCACCATTTTTCCATATTGACGATGTACGCGCCAGCGCGCAACTTTTGAATATCGCCTAACCTTGCCACGGCAGCTTCCCGTGATTCGAACAACACAACGCTCCTATAGTAGCCTTGGCGTAAAAATAGCGTGGTATTTGCGAACCCCGCTTTCTTGGCTCTTGAGATTTCGTATTGCGCTGCGTCCAAGGTGCTATCACCTCCAAAAACGATGCCCCACGAGGTGCTGCCAGAATAAAGGCTCTGCTGCGCCAGAGTGACCAGCAGCGCATTACTCTGCAAAGTATTCGCAATGGAGGCACCCGTCGCGCTGGCAGCCTGGCTCGCTTCTTTATTTTTGTCCAGCAACGCTTCTAGTTCTTTTTTCAATGCGGCATCACTGGTCTCGGTATAGGCTTTTTTCATGGCTTCATTCGCCGCGTTTAACCGGGATGTCAGGTCTTCAATGACTTGCTTGGCTCCACTTAAGTCATTGTTAGTCGCATCGAGTTGCTTTTTCCATTTAAAACCAACCACGCTCCCCTCTTCAAAACCTGCCCTCGTTAGCAATGAATTAAAACTCTCAGGCCATACCAAAAGCAAAAGAAACAACACAAGCAAAATAAGCTCTTTGAGCAAAGCAGAGATTTCTTTGCCCAAGCGGATGCCGGTTTCCAATTTGCCACCTGAATTTGAATCGGATTTTTTCCCGTTTTCTGACATATCCCCTCCAACCAGTCGTAGGGTGGGCAAACGTCTTTTTGTTTGCCCATCGATATTGCCGGTTCCGCGTGGGCAAACGCTAGAGCCGTTTGCCCACCCTACCCGGCTACCCGGCTTGAGCAAATTGTTAGGCCGGATGCATGCCCTCCTTCTTTTTTACGTGACATACCTGCATGTAGTGATGGATTTCGCTGCGCTCTACCCAGCCTGTGCCGCTTACGAGCCGGTTAGATGCTTTGTTCATGCTTAGGCGTGTGGCGTCGGAAACAGAACACAGCGCCAAATGCGAATAAGAAAACGGATGATGGCTCTGGCACCGATGACGACCCTGACGCCGTTAGGCTAAAATTATCTACATTCGTCACGCCATCAAGTATTGCGCCGGCACTGACGGTCAAAAAGTCAGCACTCGCGGCAGGGGTAAAAACATGCGTGAAGTGCTGCCATCCACTCGCAGATGGATTGGTTGAGAACACTTGAGTTCCAAAGCTGTTGGCGCTGTTGGAAAGCCCAATCAGAATTTGACTAGGAGCGCCTAGGTCGGAGAGGGCATAAAAATCCAGGGTATAAGAAGTGCCTGCAAGCACCGGTGCACTGAGATTGAACGAAAATGCGTCGGGGGTGCCGACGTTCTGCTCATGCAGCACAACACTCCAGTTGCCGCTCTGTGGCACCGTATAAAAACCATTGGTCGGTGTAATAAGGTCGAGTTCATTTGCCGGTCCGAAACCTGTTGCATTGGCAACGGTTGCGGTAAAATCTGAGTTGCTCAGGTTGAATAATGTGTTGCTGGCAGTGTTGGTTTCAAATCCGCCATTTAAAATGATATTGGCTGCCTTTGCTTGGCCGAACGCCAGAAGCAAGACGGCGGTAATGAGCAGGTTGGTTGCTTTACTGAAGTTCATGGTGTGTGGTTCCTGGTTTGGTTGATGTGCGCAGAAGCGCCTAACGCCTACGATCAGCGCCCCGCGCCACCCCACGGAACCTGAAAACACCAAGCCGCTTCGTGGCGCGGGTGCGCTGGATCGAGTAGTTAGGCAAAGGTTTGTGGAAGATTCCGCGTGGGCAAATGATAGAGCCGTTTGTCCACCCTACTCGACTGACTCCCATGTGATTTGATATACATTTCCGTGTAATTTAGCGCGGTAGGGTGCGGTGAGCTTGCGAACCGCACCGGATCAAGAACGAGAGCGGTGCGGTTCGTTCCTCACCGCACCCTACGACAGATTACCGCACCTTACCGCGTTCTCTCAGTACGACGTATAACGTAAAGCTAAGGGGCGCGCCTGTCACGAAAGACTGGCGAAGCCACCGAAGCCAAAAAATAACAAAACTCCAAAACCGCCCCGAAAAGGCGCGTCCCTTTGAGCGCAATGTTAGGCTTGTGTGCTAAAAGGGGCAGACTCAAAAATGAAGTGCAACACCCCAACTGTGGTAAGGTGTTGCGATG
>CAZOTR010000286.1:0-4698 GCA_964582755.1 uncultured Methylococcaceae bacterium
GCATTTCCGCTTCAACGTCTAAGTCGAAAGAAAGGTTCGTTGAGTGTCGCCAAGGATCAAATACGCATCCAAGGCATTGAAGCAAAAAGGAAAACGTACTTCCTTGAACCTTGGCGCACTTCCTTGACACTCAACGGCATTGGGGGCAAGTCGGGAGGCTTGCAGAAGGCACCCGGAAACCTTGCCCCCAAATCGCCTGGAACCCTTATGAATCAAGGCACCGCACCCGCCAAGCGCGTCACCGACGCGGCCATTCGCAACGCCAAACCGAAAGACAAGCCCTACAAGATTGGCGTGGGCGGCGGGCTGTACTGCGAGGTGTACCCGAACGGCTCTAAACAATGGCGATTAAAGTACCGGCTTGGGGGCAAGGAAAACCGCTTTGCCATGGGGGCATACCCGGCCATGTCGTTGGGGCAAGCCAGGGTGAAGGCGGATGAGGCGCGGGATCTGGTCAAGTCGGGAGTCCATCCCGCCCAACAGCGGACACTCGACCGCATCCAAGCGGCCAATGAGCAAGCCAACTCGTTCAAGGCCGTTGCGCTGGAATGGGTGGACCTGAAAGACTGGGAGGAAGTCACCAAGAACCGGCGGCGCGGCCTTCTTGAACGCACGGCCTACCCGGCCATCGGCAAGCTACCCGTCAACCAAATCAAGCCCGCGCACGTCCTCGACATCCTCAAGAAGGTTCACGCCGGCAATGGGCCGAGCGTGGCCGACGAACTCAAGCGCACTCTAAGCGGCGTCTTCGACCTAGCCATATCGACCTTGCGGGCCGAAGCCAACCCCGTGCTTCCCGTCATGAAGGCCATCCCGGCCAACAAAACCCAGCACAAGCGCCCCCTGTCACCGGCTGAAATCGGCGAATTCCTGCGCGGCCTGGAAGGCTACAGCGGGCATTTCCAGACCGTCGCGGCGCTCAAACTCATGTGGCTAACCCTGTGCCGCCCCAATGAGGCGACCGAGGCCGAATGGTCCGAGTTCGACCTTGAGGCGGGGCTGTGGACGATCCGCGAGGGCCGCATGAAGAAACGCAAGGCGCACGCCATCCCGCTATCCGGGCAGGCCGTTACCATCATCAAGGCCATGCAGCCACTCACCGGCCACCGCGCCCACCTGTTCCCCCACCGCGACAACCACGCCGACCCGATGACCACGGCCACCTTGCGGGCCGCGATCAACGCCATGGGCTGGGGCGGCAAGTACAGCCCCCACGCCACCCGCACCACGTTGGCAAACTCGCCCTCAACAACCCATAGCCGCTTGTCCAAGATCGGCGGCATGGTTTCCTTGCCTTGGGTGTAGCCGTCGTGTATCAGCATCGCCAAGCCCTCCCGGCTGGAAAGCCCGCCGGTATGGGTCTGCCCCAATAGGTTTGGGTCTTCGGCGTTGATGGCGTGGACAATGCGCCGGGTGAGGTTCAGCGATTCGCCCTTGCCGCCCCGGCTGGACCGGCCAATATGCAAGGTGAAAATGCGGGCGTGGTGGCGGGTGTCGCCAATGGGAAAGTACACGTCGCGCCCCACCATCGCCCCCAGGAACGACAGGAAACCGGCGGCGGCGGCGACGGGGTTTACCTCGGTCTTTTCCGTCGCAGCATTGGCGACAACCCCCACCAAGCCGGGAAACATGGCCTCGGTCGCCTTGGGCAGCGGCATGTTGGTGTCGTTGGATTCGTCGGCCCGGCCCGGCCTGTCCGGCTTTTCCGCCACGGGCCGGCCCTGCCTCACGATGTCGGCCACGCGGGCCTTGCTGTTTGGATCATGCGCAGCCATCACCAGCCCCCCGCCATGTCGTTGAAGTCTTGGCCTGCCGTGTCCGGCATGGCAAACGCGGCCCCGGCCTGCCACGCGGCCAGCCTGCCGTAATACTCGCCCTGGCCGCTCTCGTCATTGTCGGCGCACACCACAAGGGCATGGCCGGGGCAAAGCCCGCGCACGGCCAGCGCGACGGCGGGCAGGTTGCCCTTGTCGAAGGCGACGAAACAGCGGTTGCCGGTGGCCTCGTGAATGCTGGCGGCGGTGGCGAAGCCCTCGGCGATGCACAGGGTCGGCGTGGACCGGCCAGTCCACCAGAAACAGCCTGCCTTCCTGCCGCCCTTCAAGAACCGCTTGCCGCCGTCCGCGTCGATAAATTGCAGGTTCACCAGCGTTTGCGGATCGGCGAACAGCGGCACGGCCAGCTTGCCGAAGGCCAGCCGCGCCCCGTGGCCCTTGATGCGCTTGCGCGCCAGATAGGGATGGGCGAAGGCGGCGGGGGCGCGGCGCCAGATTGCCGCCGCCTTGCCGGCGGCGGCGGTGTGCGCGGCCTCCTCTGCGGCCCTCCTGGCCGCTTCCGCCTCGGGACGGTGGGTGGGCATGGGCCGGTGCGGAATCGCGCCGTTTTGGGGGTTCCAGCCCGCCACGCGGGCATGGTGGAACAGCGTCCCCGGCCCGACTTTGCCCGGCTTGAAGCTGCGCCACGCGGCCAAGGCGTCTTTGGGCCGGTAGCAGTCCGCGCCCTGGCTCCATTCGTCCCACAGGCCGAAGCCGTCATCCCCCAGCGCGGCCTTAACGGCCATCCCAATCTGAATCCAAGTCTCACGGTCGCAGTCCGGCGAAAGCCAGCGCAAGGCGTCCGCGACGGTCGCGTAATCGTCGTGTGCCGCGTTCATAGGCCGGGCCTCCGGTTCCACAGGTCCAGGGCGGTTTGCAGATCTTCCGCCGTGTGTTCTTTTTCCTTTGGCCGGCAATAAGGCGGCTTGGCGCCACACTTTGAACAGGAAACCAAGTACCACGTTTGACGGAAGGTCGAAACCTGGACGCTCGGAACCCCGCCGCAAAACGGGCAGGGGCGGACGGCCAGAACTTCGGCGCGCCGGTGCTTGCCGTCGTTGATGGCGACGGGGCGATTTTCGATGGCGTCAAGCGTTACGCCGGGGGGCGTAACATTCGGCTGGCCAGGGGCGTTTAACGGCGGGAAAAGGTCGCCTGTGCGGTGCCTTTCACGCCAGCGGCGTTGTCTTTCGGCGTTGGTCATCGCGGCCATGCCACGTCCTCCGCGATTGGTTCACTCACGCCAGCGGAACCGGCCTTGTCCTCGCCGGCGCGCACATTGGCCGCGTCCCTCTTGGCGTGTTGCATCTCGAAATAGGCCGCTTGCGCTTGGCGATTGCGGTCTGACAGGTAGCCTAGCAATGCGGCCATGCTGTCGCGGTCCACCACATGCAGATCCGTCTCCGGTATCAGCAGGTCGGCGACGGCCCGCATACAGGCGGCTATTGTCTGAATCTCGTCAAGCGGATACTGGATTCGTTGGCGGCAATGTGGGCAGGAGTTACGCATGGCGGTTTTCCTCCCTGGCGGCCAGCCGTTGCAACGCTTGGTTTTCTTCCTCAAGCTTGGCGAAGGCCTCGAAATTGGCAAAGACCGCCGTCCGGTTCAAATCGGTCAGCACACCCAAGAGCATTGACAGGTTTTCGGCGCCCACGGCGGAAAGCTCGTTTTTTCCTGCGACACAGAGCATCTCGCCGACAGCCTCAAAGCATTGGTGCAAATCGTGAAGCCGCTCCATCGGGTTTTTTAGGCTTTCGCAGCGGGGGCAGTTGTGGGCGTGGCTCATGCGCGGCCCTCCCCTGCGCGGCCTTGGCCGGCCGGTTTGCGGCCTGCGCGGTCGGCTTCGATCTCGCCCAGGGCAAGGCTTACCGCGTGGCGGGCGATGTCGGCCAGATACCGCAACGTCGGATTGTCGGCGGTGTGGCAAATCACGGCCATCAAGTCTTGCTCTATCGCTTCCAGCAAGACAGGCACGGCGGGATTCAGGGCGTGGACGGAATTCGGGCGGATCTCGCCCGTGGTGGGTTTGGGGGTGTTCATGGACTGGCTCCTAACGTCTTGATGATTGGAGCCGTCGCGTCCGCTTCTCACGGCGGATGGGTGACGGCTGGAACGGGGGTGAGAAACCGGGACGTAGGAACCGGCCAGGCCGAAGCCTGCCCCGCACCAGCCGCCATAGAGGGATTCCGGGCATGAAAAAAGCGCCCAGATTTGGCGCTTGACGCGCCTACAGTCTGTCGGGTTCTCACGCCCGGCCTTCGATGCGTCGAAGGCGGGCAAAGTATGCGGGCAGGCGAGGCGGATCGTCAAGCCTTGCCCCGCCTTGGGCGTGTCGCACGTTGCCAAAACGCCTCGGTTGCGCAAAAACGCAGGCTGGGGCATCCTCCGCGCTTGCCCGCTCCGCCCCGCCCGATTGAACCAGGCAGGGCCATTTCCGGGGAAATACCGCATTTTGAAGGAAGCATCATGGAAACCATCTTTGACCACGGCGTAACCGCCGAAGAACTCGGCCAACTCGGCATTGACGAAATTACCCGTGAGGAATACGAATCTGCCTATGACCAGCAGGGCGCATACATAACCCTTTATCGCCTGATGGACTTGCGCGACGACCAAGAAGCCAAGGCCCGATACTATGCCTTGATCGAGGATAAACACTTCATAGATTTCAACGTAGGCTATCGGGATTTGTTGACGGATTAACCCCGGTTCCTGCCGTCTTTCCGGCAAAGCGTTTGGCGGAAATGCCGCCATCCGTCTCAAATTAAACGCCGCGCCGGGCGGCTGCGTTCCGGCCGGGCCGGTGTGGTGCGCGTGTGGGCGCATGGGATATAGCTAAACCAACATAAAGTGATTACAAAGAACCGTCCGCGAAAAGCTCCTC
>CAZOTR010000287.1:0-4654 GCA_964582755.1 uncultured Methylococcaceae bacterium
TTCGCCCAAATGCACGTGTCCGCTAAATATAATCAATTTGTGTGGGTTTAGCTATGCACATAGTCCACGTTGACGTTGAAGGCCTTTCCGCCCAAGGTGAGCAAGGCTTCGCGCAGGCTGATCGGGCCAAGGTGCCGATGCACCTCCGGCAGCGGTTGGCTCAGAAGAGAGTTGACCGGCTGGTCGCTGGGGTCGGGCGGCAGCAGATTGAAGCCGCTGCGGCGCAGCAGGTAGTTGACCGCCTCCTCGACCGTCGTCACATCCGTCGGCAGGCGCACGTCGATGACCGCCAGCAAGGGATCAACTTGCGCGGCCTGTGCGCCGACGGCGGCATAGGAATACCGCCCGGTCCGGACGGTCTGCGCAGGTTCTGGCGGTTTGCCGACCTGATAAGCGGTTGGCGCGGCTTCGGCCTGGGCGGGAACGACATCGGCGGCGTTTTGCGCGACTTTCCGCGCCACGCCGTCCGGGTGGGCGGCACAGCCGAGGACAAAGACGCAAGCTAAGGAAATCACAAGGGGACGCAGTGGGATGGACATCATGGCTCCAGTCAATTGTGGAAATGATGATCTCGGTTTCAAACTGGGTGAGCCACTGGAAACCTTGGATAAAGCCTGCAAGGGTTTTTGCGGGTAACCATTCCCCCGGTTATGCCATCCTTTCCGCCGACGCCCCGGCGCTAGGCCCGGATCGTATTCAACGTCAACACCAAACCACAGCCATACTCATGCCGTTAAGCCGCCGGGATTTCCTGAAACTGATCGCCGCCTCCGCGCTAACCGCCCCCTGCCCTGCCTGTCCGCCCCGGAACCGCCGCGGGCGCTGTGGCTGCAAAGGGACAAGGAATGGGGCTTGATCGACATCGAAGCCGAGGAGGGACACCGGCAGGCGTGTTGGCTGCTGCGCGACACACTGGCAGGCCGCACCGCCTCCGCTTCGAAGCGGCTGTTGCAAACCGCCGCCTGGATGCAGGCTTTCTTTGCCGCCTACCAAGTGCATCGGCCCTTCGTTGTGCATTCGGGGTTCCGCACACGATTCACCAACGAAACCTGCGGCGGCGCGAAGGCATCGCTGCACATGCAAGACGCGGGCGGATGCTTCCACGCCATGGACATCCACATGGACGGCATCCCGGTCGACTACCTGGGCCGTCTCGCCGCGCTGGCCCGCCAAGGCGGCGTCGGATTTTATGCCGACCGGCCTAGGGGCTTCGTGCATATTGACGACGGGCGGGTAAGGGTTTGGCGGAAATAATAGGGACAGGGGAATTCGGCAAAGGCGCGGCTTTATCGCTTTCAACCTCCCCGCCCGTCATCACCGCCTAACCGCCCCCATTGGCCTCTTCAAGCAGCCGGGCCAGCGTCTGCTTGCCTAAGTTCAACTCGCCCACCTTGTCGGCTACCTTGCTTTGGTAGGCTGCCGCCAACTCCGGCTGGTGCGAATGGTAACGCCCAACCGCCTGCCACAAATCACCCTTCGCCCTGCCCTGCTCGTAACGGATGATCCACGCGCCGACGGCCAGATTGGCGCAACCGTCATGCTTCAAGCGGTGTTCGGTGACGCCATACGGCGCGAAGAATTTCAGCCATGAACTGTTGACCTGCATCGGGCCGAAATCCCATGTGCCGTTTTTGTTCGGGCTGGACTGGCCGAGACGTCCGCGCTCCTGGGCCAACACTCCGCCCAACAAAGCAACCGGAATTTGGTAGCGGCGCGAGACTTCGGCCACGCATTCGATAGTTATCGGCTGGACGACCGGCATGGCTTCGATGGCCAGTAAAGGCATGTTCTTGATCCTTCGCGAAAAATGGAGGATTGTCTTGCGACAAACTGTCACCTAGCACGAAACAACCTAGGACTCATTCGCTAAGGTTTTTCACAAAATTTCCCCAACCCCGCCAAGTTCGCCGTCTTCCTGCCATAGGAAGGCGGCAATCTTTGTTCTCCGCCTCCCGCCTAGCCACCCATCATGGCCTTTGAACCAACCCAAACTGTTGTTTTCGGGAGACTATCATGCCGACACATTTTTCACGCATCGACTGGCGCCTGCTGTTGGCTGCCGTGCTATTCTGCCTGGCGGCGACGCTCACCTGCCGCCTGGTGGCCTTGCAACACCTCAGCCAAGCCTACAAGGCCGATCTCGCCGAGATCACTCACATCCGTTATGGCCTGCTGAACGCGGGCGAATGGGTCAACAAAGTTTCGGCCATCGTCAACAAAAAAATCGACGAGTTCGAGTTTAACGCCCATAACAAAGCCGAACTGAGGCGCACGGTCGAACATTTCCTAGACGAGGCGATTGTGCAGGTAGACCGAATCATCCGCGAGAAAAACCTCGCCGACGACGGCCCCTGGTGGGTGCAGATTGGCGGACTCCTGAAACAACTCGTCACCGACTTATTGGTGGATATCAAATCCCTGCGCAATAACGTGCCAGAGTTCACTGACCTGCTATTTGACGAACTCAACCGCCCCGGCGGCAAGGACAGGATCAAGCAAATGATTCATGAGAAGCTCAACGAACTGGCCAAGAAAACCTTCACGCCCACGGACTATACCCAATATCAAGCAGTCTTGGAAAAACGCGACTGCGCCAACGGTATCGCCTGCGAAGCGGAATTGACTGACCGCATTGGCCGCTTAAGCACGCAAATCGCCCAACAGATCGCTTGGATATTCATCCTGTTCGGCGCAACTTTCGCCGTTTGCCTGCCCCGCCAACCCGCAACCAACCCTAATCGCTTGGCCTTGCTTCTCCTGGCGGCATCCTGTGTGGCTTTGCTCTTAGGCGGCATCCTAACGCCGATGATCGAAATCGACGCCCGCATCGCCGAATTGAAATTCCAACTGCTCGGCGAACCCGTGGTGTTCACCAACCAGTTACTGTACTTCCAAAGCAAAAGCATCACCGATGTCGTCGCCGTCCTCGCCGCCACCGGCCAAGCCGATATGATTCTGGTAGGGGTGTTGATTTCCCTGTTCAGCATCGCTTTCCCGACCGCCAAAATCGCGGCCTCGTATCTGTATTACCAGGACATCAAAGGCTTGCGCAAGCATCCTGTGGTACGATTCTTCACCCTCAAATCCGGCAAATGGTCGATGGCCGACGTGCTAGTCGTGGCCCTGTTCATGGCCTACATCGGCTTCAGCGGCCTGATTGCCAGCCAGCTTTCCAATCTCGCCCAAGCCAGCCGTTATGTGGACGTGCTGACCACTGACGGGACTAGCTTGCAGGGTGGGTTCTTCCTGTTTATGGGGTTTTGCATCGCCAGCTTGGTGCTGTCGGGCATTTTGGAAAAGGCGGTTGAGTCCGTTAATGGGCGTGAAGCATCCATAGATATCCCTGTTAATCTGGCGCTGGTGCCAAACCCTGCTTCCGAACAGGAATAGCTCCACCTGCGGGGCAGCATGATCTAAGCACTTTCAGAATTGCTTGCTTGTTCTGCCCCATTCCTATCATTATCTTGGAGATGATTTCGATGACGAATAGCGAAAGTCCACAAGAACTGCTGTACCGCTGGATTTATCATAGCGGAAATAAGGCAACCTCTGACCGCCATTTCAATGCCTATTACAATGCCGTGGCAGGGCCGGGAAAGGCACTTTATAACCATGCGCACAGACTCTCTGAATCTAACGCTGAAGATTTTCTGCAAAAGGCGCTTTATGACTTTGTTAAATATGTTAAGGAGCGGCCAGAGTTTGCCAGACTCATACTGCAAATCCTTGGCATAATAGGCTTGCCGGCCAAAGGCGAGTTTTTTCAACGTCGGACGCGGAAATGGGCTGACGACTCGGAAGATTGGACACAACGGATTATGTCTTTCTGTGGGGAAAACTGTGGCAAGGGTGCCGCGCCTGTAGACTTGATTGAACGCACACGGGCTATCAACAGCGAACTGCTACCCTTGCGCAAACGTGGCGCAGACTTGCTGAGTTGGGCAATACCAGAGTCTGATCGCACTGCGGACATAGAACAGAACTCAAGCGCACAAACAGAACACGACGAAGAGGAAGGAAAACTCGCCAGCGACGCTATCTATCACGCCATAAAACGCCTAGCCAAGCGTGTTTCTGAGTGGCTAAAAATCAGCGAGGCTTACGCAGATGAAATGCTGGGTGTAGCAGGTGGAGCCGGATTTGTGCTGAACATCGACACCCTGTTGAGGAACATGCCAAAACTCAAGGTTCCGTTTACAAAGCTACTCTTCAAGCTTGTCGATAATCACTTTGCTGAATCAATCCGAGGCAAAGATGCTTTTACCAAGGGCAACCCGATTGCCATAGAAGAGGAAGACGAAAGCGGCAAGACGGTTTTCAATCCTGAAATAACGGAAAAAATCAGCGTACCACCAGACCCTTTTATACAGGGAGCCTCCGAAATAGAATTGGCAGATGACGAGCGCTATTGGGAATTGATTCATGACAGGCTTTATGCCCCAGTCCAACAGGCCAGACTAGCGCTGTTCCATGCCAAGACCAAGGGAGAAAGAACAAAAGCGAGAATCCTCATAGAAAAGTGCCAAGATGACTACGCGGAACAAGTCGCCTTGCTTGAATTGTGGCTACAGGACAAACCGATCTCAGGCGTTGCCCGCGAGATAGATTTAGATCGGAAAACTGTGAGCAAACGGCTCAATGAGCTATGGACACT
>CAZOTR010000288.1:0-4650 GCA_964582755.1 uncultured Methylococcaceae bacterium
TGGGCTATGGCTTAAGTTGATGCGTATGGGGCGCAAAAAGGCGCGCCCGACCTACATTTGGCGGTTTTCGGATTCAACGGGGGCATCCATGCAATACCGCCGCGCCAAAACACCGGGGGCCACTTACTTTTTTACGGTCGTCACATTCCGGAGGCGAAAAATCCTGTGCGAACCGGAGAACCTGAAATTACTGCGGGCGGCCATCGAAAAAATCAGGAATTCCCATCCGTTCACGATTGACGCCTTCGTGCTGCTGCCCGACCATCTGCGCTGCATCTGGACGTTGCCGCCGGATGACGCGGACTATTCAATACGCTGGAATCGCATCAAAGGGTACGTTTCCGCCCATTGCGCGGAACAATACCGCACCGCCCGTTCGGCTTCGCAACAACATAAACGGGCGCAAACCTTTTGGCAGCCGCGCTTTTGGGAACACCAAATCCGCGACGGGCGCGATTTTGAAAAACACTGCGATTACATCCATTGGAACCCGGTAAAACATGGGGTTTCAACGCGGGTTTGCGATTAGCCCCATTCAAGCTTTCACCGCTTCGTGCGATTGGGCGTTTACCCGATAACGTGGGTGGGCAACCCGCCATTGTCTGAGGGTGGCGATTTTAGGGAATAGGCCCGCGGGCGCAATAGCGCAGCGTATTGCGCCGAACGTTAAACATTGCCATGCGGCGCAATTGCTTCGCATTGCGCCCTACGGATTACGCCTTGCCGTGTTCCTCACAGCGGGTTGAACATTGCCCCCGTCCAGCCCTATCCGTTTGATTTGGATGGGGGGTGGCTGTTCAGTTGGTGCGGATGGGGCCGTGCCCGGCCTACATGGCTAACCCTCCTCGTGCACGATCAGCACGTCGCATTTCGCGCCGGCGAGTATGCGGCGCGTCACGCTGCCTAGGAGCATTTCCTCGACGGCGGATTTGCCGTGCTTGCCGATGACGATCAAATCCGCTTTGAACGATTCCTCTTTGGCGAAAATCAGGCGGGCGGCGTCCTCATGCTCCACGGCCTGGAAGATCCGGTGCGAACCGTCGGCCACTTCGTCGATCACCCGGTTGACCTCGCTGCGCGCCCGCTGTTGCGCCTGGAAGCAAAGCCTGTCGATCTCCTCTTCAACAATGCCCGCCTGCTGGAGCGCCCCCTTAAAAGCGACGGTGGAACCATGGACGAGCATGATGTCAGCCTTGGGCGCGACCAGCATCGCCGTTTTCAGCGCGGCGATGGAATGCCGGGAGAAATCCAGCGGAACCATGACGCGCCGGTAGTCCGCCTCCGGTCGCCGCTTGACGACGAGGACCGGGCGCTTGCACATGCGCAGCAGGCGGTCGGCGGTCGTGCCTAGGAAGAATTCGCGCCAGGGGCTCAAGCCGCGCCCTCCCAACACCAGCAGATCCGCATGCTCGGAGGCTGCCAGGATCTCCTCCGGTGCCTCGCCGATCATAACCCGGGGAACCACATCCACATGGGCCTTCCCGGCGAGCTGCGACCGCAACGCGGACAACCTGTTCTGTGCGTCGTCGATCAGCTTGTCCTCGGCTTCGTCGTGCGAGCGGAGCATTTCGCGCACAGCCTCCAGCGAGGTTCCGCTCAAGACATGCAGCAGCTCCACCTGTCCGCCTTGTTCCGCCGCCAGCATGGCCGCCCGGCGGGCGGCATTCGCGGCGTCGTCCGAGAAGTCGGTCGCCGCCAACACGGTCGTCGGCGGCATGGCGTGGCCTTTTCCCGTTTGCGCGGGCCGAAATCCCGCCCCGGCGGCGCGGCGCTTGCGGCGCAACCGCTTAAAGACGCGGAGCACGGCTTTTTCCAATTCCGCCACCGCGAACACGAACACCCCGGCCGAGACCGCCCTCAGCCACTCTTCCGGGGACAGGTCGGTCGAACCGAACACGGCTTGCAACGGCCCGGCGTGGGTGTAGGCGATTTGCAGCAGCGCGCAGGCCGCGATGGCGACCAGCACATAGCGGTTGCCGAACAGCCCCTCCAGCGACAAGGCGGATTTGAAGATATAGCGGCTGTTGACGAGGTAGAACATCTCCGCCCCCACCACCGCGCTGACGGCCATGGTGCGCGCCGTTTCCAGGCTGGAACCCCGGTGCAATTCCCACAGGAACAGCCCGAGCGCGCCCGCCATCATCAGCACCGACACCATCAAAATCCGCCAGGCGAAGAACCACGACAGCAGCGATTCCTTGGGGTCGCGCGGCGGGCGGCGCATGATGTCGCGCTCGGGCCGCTCGAAAGCCAGCGCCAGCCCCAAGGTGCTGGAGGTGACCATGTTGATCCACAGCACTTGGGCCGGCGTCAGCGGCAGCGCCAGCTCGAACAGGATGGCGGCGATCACCACCAAAGCCTCGCCGCCGTTGGTCGGCAGCATGAACAGCACGAACTTGCGGATGTTGTCGTAGATACCGCGCCCCTCGCGCACGGCGTTGCCGATGGTGGCGAAATGGTCGTCGGCCAGCACCATGTCCGCCGCCTCCTTGGCCGCCTCCGTGCCCTTTAGGCCCATGGCCACGCCGACATCGGCGCGCTTCAAGGCCGGGGCGTCGTTGACGCCGTCCCCGGTCATCGCCACCACCTGCCCCGCCGCTTGCAGCGCCTCCACCAGGCGCAGCTTGTGTTCGGGGCTGGCGCGGGCGAACACATCGACCTCCAGCACCGCCTCGCGCAACTGCGCATCATCCATGTCCTCGATCTCCGCGCCAGTCAGCGCCAGGCGGTTGCGGCCAATCCCGAGCCGGGCGCCGATGGCGCGCGCCGTGTCGGCATGGTCGCCGGTAATCATCTTGACCTGCACGCCGGCGCTTTTGCAGGCGGCCACGGCGGTGATCGCCTCTTCCCTGGGCGGGTCGATGATGCCGACCAGCGCCAGCAGGCTGAAACCGCCCGCCAAATCCGAAAAATGCACCTCGCGCTGCGCCTCCCCGGCGGGCTTGGCGGCGACGGCGAGCAGGCGCAGCCCGTCAGCAGCCGCGCAGGCGGCGGCGCGGTGCCAATAATCCAAATCCAGCGGCGCTTCCCCCGCGCCGCCCTGGCGCTCGCACATGGCGAAAATGCGCTCCGGCGCGCCTTTGACGTAAACGGTTCCCCGCTCCTCGTGGCCGTGGTTGAGGGTGGCCATCAGCCGGTGTTCGGACTCGAAGGGAATCACATCGGTGCGCGGCATCGACTCGCGCTCCCAGGCCGGGTCGAGGCCGGCCTTGACGGCGAAGGCCAGCAGCGCCCCCTCGGTCGGGTCGCCCTCCACCTGCCAGGTATCATCGGCCTGCTTGCGCAGCCTGGCATCGTTGCACAGCGCGGCGGCGCGGGCAATGCCGGCCAATTCTGGAAAATCCTCGGTGGAGACCGCCTCCCCGCCGAGGTGGACGCCGCCGTCGGGCGCGTAGCCCACGCCGGTCACGTCGAACACATGGCTACCGGTGACCAGCCGCTGCACAGTCATCTCATTGCGGGTCAGGGTGCCCGTCTTGTCCGAGCAGATGACCGTGACCGAACCCAGCGTCTCCACCGCCGGCAAATGCCGGATGATGGCGTTGCGGCCCGCCATGCGCCGCACCCCCAGCGCGAGCGTGATGGTCATGATGGTCGGCAACCCCTCCGGGATGCCCGAAGCGGCCAGCGCCACGGCCATCATGAACATCTCGGCAGGGGGATGGCCGTGCCACAGCACGCCGATGGCGTAGGTGGCCGCCGACAACAGCACGATGACCAGCGCCAGCCAATGGCCGAATTTGGCAATCTGGCGCAGCAAGGGCGTCGTCACCGCCTTCACCTGTTCCAGCATCGCGCTGATGCGCCCCAACTCGGTGTGCAAGCCGGTCGCCACCGCCACCGCCGTCGCCTGCCCGGAAACCACCAGCGTGCCCGAATAGAGCATGCACTTGCGGTCGCCCAAGGGGGCGTCGGCCGCCACGGCGTCAACCGATTTTTCCACCGCCTCGGACTCGCCGGTCAAAATCGCCTCGCTCACCCGCAGCCCCTTGCAGGCGATGAGGCGCAGGTCGGCCGGCACCTTGTCGCCCGAGGCCAGCGCCACGACATCCCCAGGCACTAGATCCTCGGCCTTGATTTCGAGGCGCTCGCCGTCGCGGACGACCAGGGTGCGCTGCGACAACATGCCGCGGATCGCGTCCAGCGCCTTTTCCGCCTTGCCCTCCTGGATGAAGCCGATGACGGCGTTGACCAGGACAGCACCCAGCAGCACGCCGGTGTCGACCCAATCCCCCAGCAGCCCGGTGGTGGCGGCGGCCACCAGCATCACGTAGATCAGGACGTTGTGGAATTGCAGCAGAAAGCGCAGCCAAGCCGGGCGTCCGCGCGGCGGCGGCAGCCGGTTGTGGCCGAAGCGCTTCAAGCGCTGCCGGGCCTCTCCGGGCGACAGCCCGCGATGGCGGTCTGAGTCGAATCGTTTGATGGCATCCTCGGCGGAGCAGCCATGCCAGCCGATGGTTTGCTTGTCGTGGCGGTCGTCTTTAAGCATCGGTCTCCCCTCAATGAACAATTGTCCGTCGCCCGCCCGAGAATTCGACTTGAAAAACCGTGGGCCAAACTCCCAGGTGGTCATCTAAAGCCAGAGACATCCCCAGCCAATTAAAGTTTTGTGTCAACAGGTTTAGTTTAGCGGGTCGCAGCCGCGACGGG
>CAZOTR010000289.1:0-4601 GCA_964582755.1 uncultured Methylococcaceae bacterium
CAGGCCGTCGAACAAGGGCCGCGTCTCCAGCCGCAGCCCCGGATAAGCGTCCAGCGTCCCCGCCAGCCGTTGGGCCAAAGCCTCCCGCAATTCTTGCAAATCCATGCCGGGCAAGGGCCGGATGTCGATTTGCATCTCGCAATGGGCGCAGATGCGATTGGGATTGTCGCCGCCGCGTATGGCCCCCAGGTTCAGCGTCGGCACCGCGACCTTGAACAGCGGGTTGCGGTGCTTTGCCTGCAACTCTTCACGCCAGGCCAGCAACTCGCCCATCACCCGGTGCATGCCTTCAATGGCGCTGGCCCCCAGCGACGGGTCGCTGGAATGGCCGGCGTGGCCATGCACGCTGACGCTCTCCATCATCACCCCCTTGTGCATGCGGATGGGCTGCAAGCCGGTAGGTTCGCCGATCACCGCATAACGACCGGGCTTGAAACCGCTGGCCAGCAGTTGTTTCGCCCCCGCCATATTGCTTTCCTCGTCGGAAGTGGCGAGCAGGGTCAAGGGCCGGCGCAAGGCTTTGGCGTCAAAGCTCCGCGCCGCCTCGATGGCCAGGGCGAAGAAGGCTTTCATGTCGCAACTGCCCAGGCCGTAAATCCGCCCGTCGCGCTCGACGCCGCCGAACGGATCGACCGACCAGCGGCCCTCGTCATACGGCACAGTGTCGGCATGCCCGGACAGCACCAACCCCTCGCCCGCCGCCCCGCCGCCGCCCAGGCGGGCCAGCAAATTGGCTTTGCCGGGCGCGACTTCGTGGACCGCCACGGCAAAGCCCAAATCCTCCAGCCAGCCGGCCAGCAGGTGGATGACGGCCAGATTGCCCTGGTCGAAACCGGGGTTGGTGCTGCTGACCGAGGGCAAGGCAAGGAGGGCGCGGATTTGGGCCAGCGTGTCGGGTAGTTTGGCAATCATCGGGTTTTCGCGGTTATGGTCTTGTCTTCGGCGGCGACACTGCGCATTATACCTGTCCCGAACCGATAGCAACCCCGCATTTCCCCAAGCCCAACATCTCCATGGCATTCCGAGCGACGCAGATCAAACTTCCCGAACTTGCGCTGGTGCTGTTGATCGGCCCGTCCGGTGCCGGCAAGTCCACCTTTGCCCGCCGCCATTTTCTGCCCACCGAGGTGGTGTCCTCCGACCGCTGCCGGGCCTTCGTCTGCGACGACGAGAACGCGCAGTGGGCCAGCGCCGACGCCTTCGAGATCCTGCACCTGATCGCCGCCAAGCGCTTGAAGGCCGGCCGCTTCACCGTCATCGACGCCACCAATGTCCAGCCCGAGGCAAGAAGATCCCTGGTCGCGCTGGCCCGCCATTACCACTGCCCGCCCGTCGCCTTGGTCCTGGACATGCCGCTATGGCTGTGCCTGGAGCGCAACGCCGTCCGCGCCGACCGCGACCTAAGCTATACCGTCATCCGCGCCCATCGCGGCCAATTGCTGGCCTCGCTGCACACGTTGGAAAAGGAAGGTTTCCGCCACATCCATGTGTTCCACACCCCGGCGGAGTTGGAAAACCTGGCGATCACGCGGCTGCCCAACCCCAGCAACCAAAAAGCCGAGACCGGCCCGTTTGACCTTATCGGCGATGTGCATGGTTGCTTCGACGAACTCATTGCCCTGCTGCAAGCCTTGGAATATCGGGTCAGCCCCAGCCGCGAAGGATTCGAGGTCTACCATCCCGAAGGCCGCAAGCTGGTCTTCCTGGGCGACTTGGTGGACCGCGGCCCGAAGACGCCGCAAGTGCTGCGCCTGGCCATGGACGCGGTGCGCTCCGGCGACGCCTTTTGCGTGGCCGGCAACCATGACGCCAAACTCATCAAGGCGCTGCAAGGCCACAAGGTCAAAATGACCCACGGCCTGGCCGAGTCCATGCGCCAGTTGGAAGGCGAGAGCGCGGCGTTCCGCGCCGAGGTGGTGGAATTCCTCGGCCAGCGCGGCTGCCATTATGTGTTCGACGGCGGCCGGCTGGTGGCGGCCCACGCCGGGCTGCGCGAGGACATGCACGGACGCCAATCCGGCAAGGTGTTGAATTTCTGCCTATACGGGGAGACCAGCGGGGAGATCGACGAATTCGGCCTGCCCGTCCGCCACCACTGGGCCGCCGGCTATCGGGGGCGGGCCATGGTCGTTTACGGCCACACCCCGGTGGCCGAGCCGGAATGGCTGAACAACACCCTGTGCATCGACACCGGCTGCGTGTTCGGCGGCAAGCTGACCGCGTTGCGCTACCCGGAAAAGGAACTCGTCTCGGTGCCGGCCCTGGCGCAATACTTCACCCTGAGCAGACCCTTGGCGACCACTGCCAACCCAAGCACCCAACAGGCTCAGGCCGCAGCCCAGTGACCCCAGGGCCGGCGGGCCATGGCCGGAGGGAGTTCGGTTTTTGCTGAAACCTGGGTGTGGAATGAGATTTTCGATGCCATGGGAGCCAGCCGTAGAGTGCGCATCGCGCAAATCCACATCTGCATGGTTATCGGCATCCGTTAATGGTGCGCGGTGCGCACCGGGCTTTCCGGGACCGTGGGGCGCAATACGCTAACGCTATTGCGCCCCACGCGGGCTACCGCAACCCATCGCAGCAATCCGCTTGGTTAAATAATCAGGGCGAACACTTGATCTGGCCTGGCAAAAACTGAACCTCGCGGCAAAGTGTCTCTACGAGGTCATCATCCTCACCGATGCCCACAGCATATCCAAGCAGCCAGATCTTCCCGTCTGGCCCAAGCGCCACTCCGCGCCAGGTAACCGAATCAAGACCTTGAAACCGCTCCGCAACCCAGAAAGGCTTTTGTGTGGCCAAGGCTTTTCGCGCACATTCAAAAGCCTGCGATTCGCTCAGGCGCTGCTTGACGGTTCCGCACACAACCGCGTTCGGACCAGCAAGCACTTGGAGGCGGGCGAATGCCGTCCCCCCACTTGCTGTTGCATTAGAACTCGCAAAGAGTGCCATCGCCAAAATGGCTACAAACCGTTTCATATATGCCCTAACGCCCGCGTTCAGCGCCCCGCGCCACCCCACGAAACCCGAAGACACCAAGTCGCTTCGTGGCGCGGGTGCGCTGGAATGGACAGTTAGGCTTTTTCCTCAGATTCATGAATGACTTCAAAAAGCTGTTTGATGATTTTGGGGTGCAAGATTTCCCCGGCATGGCTTGGCAAAACCATCCGATGACTTTTTTGGAGGTGGGTTTAATTGATTGATATTTTCCGTAGGAGCGGCCCATGGCCGCGAAAGGCTTCGGGCAATGGATGGGGCCAGAGATCGCGGGCTCCTACAATTCAATCAATTAAACCCATCTCCTGTAATTCCATGGCAAGCCTAGTGGGGCACGCTGTGTGTGCCATCAACGGAAGTTCCAATGGGGATCAAGGAATGGCGCTCCCGGCCAATGCTTCACTCGTCCACCTCGACGACCCGGAAGCATTCGCTCCCCCGCACATCGGCGGCGGTGCTTATCCGGCCATCCAGCCCGAGACCCAAATAACGGCCCCGGAAATCCTGGAAGGCATAGCGTTGGTTGCCCGCATTAAGCAAGCGGAAGGAATGCGGACTGTGGATGCCCTCAATGCCGTCGGCGGCCACGCCGCCGTCGGTGGATCTGACGAACCGCCCGTCGCATCTAAGCGCGAATAGGCCCATCCCGGCGCCATGGATCTCGAAGTCGTCGAAATCATGCCCTTCGCGGGCAAACAACACGCCGTCCGCCCTATTCACCGCGATGCCCAGGCCATTTTCGGTGAGCAAGCCGATCCGCTTGGGCCGGTGGTCGGCGGGCTCGTTGAAAAATTCCACCGTGCCATCGTCGAGGTCGTAACGCGCCCCGACGACGAGAATCTCCCTCAGCCACACGGCCAGCGTGAGCTTTTCCTCGCCCAGGTTTTCCAAGGCGTCGCGGATAAGCGCGACTTGCCGCTTGACGTTGACCCGCACCGCCTCGTCCAGCACGGCGGCGTCCGCGCTTGGCGGATTCGCCAGGCATCCGCGCCGGTAAACCGGTGCCACCCATGGGACGATAGTGCTGACGAGCTGGCCCAAAGGCCCGGAAAAGCTGTCTTTTTTGGCGGCCACCGAAAGCGCGGCCTGGATCGCGCCGCAACGCTCGTGGCCTAGCACCACGATCAACTGGCTGCCCAAATGTTCGATGGCGTATTGGATGCTGCCTAGGACGTTCGCGTCGGCGACATTGCCCGCCACGCGCACCACAAACAAGTCGCCAACATCCTGGTCGAAAATGATTTCGGGCGGGACACGCGAGTCGGCGCACGCGAGGATGATGGCGAACGGGCGCTGGCCTTTGGCGTTGTCCTGGATCTCCTCCCGCAGGCGGGCCGGGTTGGTTTGCGGCTGGCCGGTCGAGAAGCGCAGGTAACCTGCTTTCAGCCGGTCAAGCGACTCGCAGCCGCCCAAACTGGCCTCATTGGCCGGGTGCCGCGCCTGCGCAGGGGAAAATCCGTGCGCTTGGGTGGTATCTTTGCTCATTTTTTGTCCTTGCACGATGGGGTTGCGGTAACAGTCCGATGCCTGCCCCATTGTGCCAAGACAACACGGCAGGCCAAGACATCATACCGTGGCATAGATCCCCACTGCCATTAAGTTAA
>CAZOTR010000290.1:0-4582 GCA_964582755.1 uncultured Methylococcaceae bacterium
TACCTTAATCGGACAATCGCCATGAATACCGCCTACGACCGAGACTTCCACGCTTGGACACAAGAGCAAGCCGCCTTGCTCCGTGCCGGGCATTTTTCCGAACTGGACATTGAACACTTGACCGAGGAACTCGAAAGCATTGGCGCATCCGACAAGCGCGAACTCGCCAGCCGCCTAACCGTCTTGCTAACCCATTTGCTCAAATGGCAACACCAAGGCGAGCGCAGGGGTGTCAGTTGGCGCTTGACCATCGCCGAACAACGCCGAGCCATTCGCCGCTTGCTGACCGACAGCCCCAGCCTGAAATCCCTAGTCCCTCAATTCATCGCCAGCGAATACCGCGACGCCAGGGACGATGCCAGTTATGAAACGGCGCTGCCAAAAACCGCGTTTCCCATCGAATGCCCTTACAGCGTCTTTTATATCAAAGCGTTACTTGAAAAATCTCGGAAATTAGTCAAAATATATTTAAAAACAATGACTTGATATTTTTTCAAAAGAAAAGTCAAGTATCATTTTGAACCGGAAAACGCTGTACTCGCTGGAACAAATCATGGATAGCGAGTTTTGGCCGGAATGAAAGCCATGGAACGCCCCGAGAAAAACGTGTTACTTCTGTGTGCCTTGAAGGATGAATATGACCAAGTCTGCGAAGTCACCACCGGGCTTGTGACTCCGGGCTGGGAAGAATACCCAGATGCCAATGGTTGGTTGGTAGCCGACGGGCGCTTTGCCACCACATCCGGCATTCCCTTGAACATCCGCGCCACTTACTGCCATAACATGGGCAGGGAATCGGTGCAGGCAATGGCAAGCAAACTCCTAAACACACAACCGGCCTGCTGCATTGCCATGAGCGGCATCTGCGCGGGCCGACGCGGCAAAGTGGCGTTGGGGGATGTGATTTTTGCGGATCGCTTATGGTCTTACGATGCCGGCAAGATCACGATAGAAGACGGGAAGCAACGGTTTCAAGGGGATATGCTGCAATACCGCCCGTCCCCGGTGTGGGTGCAGCGAATGCATTCGCTCACCCCGCCGGTGGACAGCGCTTGGCTACTGCAACGTCCCGCCCTGCCGTTGGAGGATCAGGAAAATTGGGTTTTGCTCCGCGTTTTGGCTGACGAAGATCCGCGCCAGCACCCTGATTTCGACACAGCCTGTCCCGATTGGAGCGAAGTTTTGCGCCGCCTTTGGCAAAGGCAATGGCTAGAGAAACCCTTGGCTTTGACTGCGGCGGGCCGGGAGCGGGCCGGAGAAATAGCTTTGCTTTATCTTCAAAAACTGCCCGAGCCGCCCGCTTTTCAAATTCATGTGGCACCGATGGCGACCGGCGCGGCGGTCACGGAAGACGCGGGCATTTTCCCCTGCCTTGCCGAATCCATGCGCAAAGTCCTAGGTGTCGAAATGGAAGCCAGCGCCTTGGGGGCTTTGGGGGAAATCCATGGCTTGCCGGTGCTAGTGGCAAAAGGGGTTTCGGATTATGGCGATGCGCTCAAAGACGACCGTTACCGACTCTTCGCGGCGCGGGCGGCGGCGGAATGTTTGATTGCCTTGCTGCGGGAATCTGCCGATTTGTTGCCGGGATGGCGGGCGGTAGATTCGGAGCCTGTCGAAATCTCCGATTCTTCTTTGCCAAAATCCACGGCGGATATTCCATTAGAACTTATCGAAGTATTGGCAGAACTTTATCCCGATGTGCGGGATGCGCGTACTTTGTGGCAAAAAGCCGGTGGCAGAGCCAGCGATGTCGAATACAATCCACGGCCACGCGGCCTATGGCAGCGGCTTTGGCTGAACAGCAGGCAGGGCGCTGCGGCCCGACCTGTGGCATTATTGCAAGCGGCGTTGGAGGATTTTCCCGGCAATGCCGTGTTGCGCCATTATCTTGAGTCGTTGTGCTCAAGCCATTAAATGTTCAATTATTTTTTGACGGACGCAGGGGGACTTTCAATGGCTGAATTGTTGACCGATCTGTTAGAAGCAGGTCTTATCGAAAACCTCGGTGGCGACGACGAGCGTTTTGCCAAAATCGAGCGGGCGGCTGGGGCGCTGGCCCAAGAGTTTTGCTCCAATCCTCCGGCTTTGATCCGGGCGATTCTGGCCGGGCTTGATCCTGATATTCCGCCGGACGACCCAGCCATTGGCATGGCTGAACGAGTTTTGTTGGTTGAATGGAAATCCGTGCGTTCGGTTTTCCCGATACCCCGATGGGTCTGTTACGGGCCATTCTGTTGGAGGCTTGCAGGCTGGTGGCAAGCGAGGGCAACAACGCCGCTATTCTTTGGCTGACGGCGGCGGATACTTTGCCTTTGCTGCGGCTGGGGCGGGAGGAGTTTGTGGTGCGGGGAATTGCGAAGGAATGGGCGGGGTGCATGGAAAAGGAAGCATTGGATTTATCCAAGGAATTGGCTAGCATCTCAGATGATGATGAAGCAGCCAAAATACCACAACCAGCTAAATTAACTGTTCCAAAGCTGGGAAAGATGAATCGGGAGGAATTGCTGAATCGAGTTTCAGCAGCGGCGGGTCCTAACTACAGAAATAACGCACTTCCAAACCCAAACCCCCGCTGGCCAAATCAACCGGAGCACTGGGCTTGGGAATTTTCAGACCGCATGAGTGTTCTATTAGCAGATAAGTTAGATGCTCTGATCTACGAAGTAAATGGATCTCTGACTACTATAGGTCAGCAGATATTAGCCTTTCAGGATACAGTCGCCACACTTTTCGTTGAAGCGTCGAACTGTCAACAACACATAGAACGACAAACCCACCTAAACGCCCTATGGTGGTCGGAAGCCCTTTACTCGCCTTCCCTCCGCAAAAGTTACCGTGAGATCCCCCCGCCACTTGCCGCCACCGTAATGGCCGTCGATATCCTCGCCGAAGTCGCCAAACCAACACCCGCCAGCGTCGGTTATCTGCTGGCCGAGGCGGTCAATCGTTTACCGGAAGCAGGCTTTGAGCGCAAATTCACCTTGACGGAACTATTCCACACCCTGCACGAAGCTCGCGGCCAATTGCATAAAGGCTGGCTGCAAGCCTTGGTCCCGCCACCGGACCAAGGCCGTCTAAGCCTGCGCGATGCCGCTTGGTTGGCTTTGACAAGGCAAGAGCAAGATTTGACGGTGCTAATGCAACGAATAGGAGCCAGCGAAGATGTAGCCATGAGCCTACCCGCATTCGCCCATGCGTTGTTCCGACAGGAACAAGCCGTGCAATTGGCGGGGAGCCGCTAATGAACCAGCATTGTTCGCAACATAATTGTTTCGTCCATGAGGGCGAAGCCTGCGCCTTGGGCAAGATGAATCACGCCGACTGCCACGCTTGGGCAGGCGATACGCCAACAACCGAAGTTGAAGCCGCACCCCCTAAATCGGCTTCGGCACGGGTGCTTTGGTCGGGCAACGCCTTGGGACTGGCCGACCTTGCCAACCTGACTCCACGCGGGCGCTCGATCTTGGTCGGTGTGTTGGGGGCGCACGATGCGGGCAAAACCACTTTGCTGACCGGCAACTATCTGCGGCTGCTGCGCGGCCACAGTTTGGCGGGGGCGCGTTTCGCCGGTTCGCGCAGTTTGGGCGCGTGGGAATCGCTGGCGGCGTGGACGCGGTTCGATGATGCCGCCCGCCTGCCCAGTTTTCCGCCGCACACTTCGCGCAGCGCGGGCCGCATTCCAGGGCTTTTGCATCTGGCCTTGCGAGGTGCCGCCGGGGAGTTTCGGGATGTGCTGCTGACCGACGCGCCCGGCGAGTGGTGTACCCGGTGGGCCATCAAAGAAGAAGCGCCCGGCACGGAAGGCAGCCGCTGGATCGCCCGCAACGCCGACACGTTTCTGGTGCTCGCCGATTGCCAAAGGCTGGCGGGTGGCGAACGCGGCACGGCCCGCAACGAGTTGCGCCAGTTGTTGGAACGGCTGGGCAATCATGTCGGCCAGCGGCCCGCCGTGCTGGTCTGGGCCAAATGCGACCATGAACCCACTGACGGCATTCGCAACGCCATCCGTCGTGCCTTGCAAGAACGAATACCCCACGCTGTCGAGGTCGAAACCAGCACGAATCGCTCGGATTCTCTTGCGGAAGCGTTGGCTGCGGCATTGCTTCCAGCTTGGATGCCGCAGAAGGCGCAAGCCATTGTGGAGCCTGTCATCCAGCACCAACCTTTCACGGCGTTCCGGGGGGCTTATGCTCACGCCTGAACTGGTGCTGCTGGGCGGGCCAAACAGCGGCAAGACCCATTACGCCGGCCAGCTTTACGGGCGTTTACGGCGACGGCCCGGCTTGCTGCGGATTCGCAACGACCAAGGCACACCGCCAGATTTGAGCGCATTGGAAGAGGTGCTGCATTGCTTGGAAAACGGCCATGCCGCCGAACATACCCCATCTGGCACTTGGGCCGAGGTTCTGCTGCCGCTTGAGGATGGGCAGGGCAAACCCATAAACCTGCGCTGGCCCGATTACGCGGGTGAGCAATTGAAATCGGTGTTTGACCGGCGCACGGTGCCTGAAGCTTGGCAGTCGCGGCTTTGCAAGGCCCAAGGCTGGCTATTGTTCATCCGGCTCAACGGCGAAACTACTTA
>CAZOTR010000291.1:0-4507 GCA_964582755.1 uncultured Methylococcaceae bacterium
TCCGAAAAAGTCGCGCAGTATCTTGGGCGCGGGCACTTTTTGTTGGCCAACTTCCATAGCCGCCCGATCAGGTTTAAGTTGGGTGAACAGGCTGGTAGGAATAGAATTTCGATTGCGCAAGTCCGTCATGTTTCATGGCTTGCCTGTTGCGTGGCCTGCGCCATGGCGACGGCGACGGCGGCGCTGCGCGTCGCCACGCCCAGCTTCTCGAAAATATGCTCCAGATGCTTGTTCACCGTCCGCGGGCTGTTGCCCAGAATCAGGCCGATGTCCTGGTTGGTCTTGCCGCGTGAAATCCACATCAGCACCTCGGCCTCGCGGGCGGTCAGCCCCAGGCTGCCTTTCAGCGCCTGCACATCCCAATCGCCCGCCGCCTTGCGCAGAAACAGCAGGTATTCCAGCCTGTCATGGCAGGGGAAGAGCCTGGCCGACACATTTGCGCCGCCTAGGTTGAAGCTGAAATTCACGGTTTCGCCGGGCAGTTTTGAGCGGATGGAGGCCAGCGTCCAGTCCAGCAAGGGCTTGGGCAAGGTGCCGGGGCCGTCCAGCAGATCCAAGGCGGCCTGGGTCGCCCAGGTCACGCGGGCCTGGCCATTGACCGCCAAGACGGCCAGCTTGCTGTTCCGCAAGGCTTGCTCGGTGCGGTAGGCCAGCCGGGCCTGCTGCAAATGCGCGCCGATGCGGGCGAGGACTTCCTCGTTGCGGAAGGGTTTGACGATGTAATCCACCGCCCCTTCGCCGAAACCGCGCAACAAGTCGTCCAACTCGCCCAGCGCGGTCATGAAAATGATCGGGATGGCGCGGGTGGCGGGGGTTTGCTTCAAGCGTCGGCAGGTCTCGAAGCCGTCCATGCCCGGCATCATGCCGTCCATCAGGATGACATCGGGGCTGACATAGAGCAGTTGCTCCACGGCGGAATAGCCGTCCGTCGCCACCAACACCCGGTAGCCGGCTTCGTCCAGCGCGTCGGAGAGCAAGGCGAGGTTGCCGGGGGCGTCATCGACGATCATTACCGTGCCCAAGCTTTCATTCTTGTCCATTGGATGCTCCGTTTAAAAATCGCTTGATGTCTCCCAGGCGAAACTGCTTGCACAACTCTTGGAGATGCACCGCGAAAGGAATGTAGTTGAAATCGTCGGTGGCGATCTGCCGCAATTGTTCGGCCAGCCCGCGCAAATCGCCGATGCGGGCATGGTCCGCCAACTGGGCCATTTGCGCCGGCGGCGGCAGCCGCATCGGGGCGGCGCTGTCCTCCGCGTCCAAGTCTTGCGCCGCCTCGGCGGCGCTGTGGACCCAGTCCAGGCCCAGGTGGAATTTGAGCTTGCGCAGGACTTCCGCGAGTTGGATCGGCTTGGCGACGAAGTTGTCGCAGCCGGCGGAAATGGCAAGCTGGCGGTCGGCGGGATAGGCGTTGGCGCTGACCATCACGATGGACCCCCTAAAGCCCAAGCCGCGCAGGCGTCCCGCCACGGCAATGCCGTCCATCCCGCCCATTAGGATGTCCAGCAAAATCAAATCGGGCTTTTCCGCCCGCACCTGGCTCAACGCCGCCTCGCCGGATTCCGCCTCGGTTAGGACGAAGCCCAGGGGCTGGAGCATCGAGACCAACAGCGAGCGGTGTTCTTTCTGGTCGTCCACGACGAGGATTTTCCGCCTGCGCCCGGCATAGCCGGCGATGCCCTCCTCGTCCTCCTCGTCGTCCGCCAGGGCGGCAATGCCGTGGGTTTTTGGCAAAAACAGCTTGACGGTGAAAACCGTGCCCTGTCCGACCGCGCTTTCCAGCCCCAGGTCGCCGCCCATGATTTCGGTGAAGATCTTGCTGATGGTCAGGCCCAGGCCGCTGCCGGCCACGGCGTTGCCCCGACTGCTGTTGAGCCGGTTGAAGGGCAGGAAGATGTCCTCGAACTGCTCCTTGGGGATGCCCTCGCCGGTGTCGATGACCTGAAACATGGCGACCTCGCCGCGGTAGCCGATGCGGAAGACGACCTCGCCGGTGTTGGTGAACTTCACCGCGTTGTTCAGCAGGTTGATGAGGATCTGGCCGACGCGCTTTTCGTCGCCGCGGACATGGTCTGGGAGGGCGTCGAGGATCTGGCAGCGGAAGCCCAGCCCCTTGGCTTCCGCCTGCGGCTTGCACAGCTTCATCATTTGCTCGACGAACCCCAAGAAATCAAACGGCATCCGCTTCAACTCGAACTTGCGCGCCTCGATGCGGGCGATGTCCAAAATATCGTCGATCAGCCGCGACAAATGCTCGCCGCTGCGCTCGATGACCTCCAGCGCCTCTTGCCGGCGCGGGGGGATGGAGGGGTCTTTGCGCAGCAATTGCGAATAGCCGAGGATGCTGTTCAGTGGCGTGCGGATCTCGTGGCTCATGTCGCTCAAAAACCGGCTTTTCGCGGCATTCGCCCGGTCGGCGGCGTCGCGGGCCTGTTGCAGCCGGGCATCGGTCTTGCGGTGGTTCTCGATTTCCCGCAGCAGCTTTTGCGTCTGCCGGTTGGTCTCCTCCTGGGCGACTTGCCGACTCTCGTTGTTCAACACCAGCCACCACGCGCCCAGGCCGAGCAGGACCAGCGACGAGGCGTACACCTTGAGGAAATTCTGCGACAGCGCCAACTGCGCGAAACGGTCGCCAAAGGCATGGGCGGTGAGCCAGTCCTGGTAATAAATGACGCCGGTGAACAGCCCGTCCAAACCGCCCAGTAGCGCGTAGAGCAAGCCGAATTGCAGCAAGCGCAGCTTGATTTGCGGGGCCAGCCGACGCGGCAGCCAACGGTTTGCCAAAGACTGCAACTGGGCGTTGAGGCTGGCCTTGGGCTTGCAGGCGTCGCGGCAGCGGGCGTCCAGCGTGCAGCACAAGGAGCAAATCGCGCCTTGGTAGACCGGGCAGTACGCCTTGTCCTCGGCCTCGAAATCGTTTTGGCAGATGCTGCATTTGTCCGTCGGGTGCGCCTTGCCCCAATCAGAGCGGTCGCGGGCCAGGTAATGGCGCCCGCCCGAGCCCCAAGCGATCAACGGGGCCAGCAGGAAAGCCAGCCCCAAGGCCAGATAGGCGGAAAACGCCTGCGGACCCTCGCCCAGCAAGCCCAGATAGGCGGCGATGGCCACCAGCGAGGCAATCAGCGTGGACAACACCCCCACCGGGTTGATGTCATGCAAATACGCCCGCTGGAATTCGACCGTCGGCGGACTTAAGCCCAGCGGCTTGTTGACGGTCAAATCCGCCACCAACGCGCCAATCCAGGCGATGGCGACATTGGAAAACAAGCCCAGCACCCGCTGCAAGGCGCTGAACACGCCCAGTTCCATCAACAGCAAGGCGATCAGCACATTGAACACCAGCCACACTACCCGCCCTGGATGGCTGTGGGTCAGGCGCGAAAAGAAATTCGACCACGCCAGGGAGCCGGCGTAGCCATTGGTGACATTGATCTTGATTTGGGAAACCGCCACGAACAGCGTCACCAGCGCGAAGCCCAGCTCAGGGCTGTCGGTCACATAAGAATAGGCAACCAGATACATTTGCGTGGGTTCGTAGGCATGTTCCGGCCTCACGCCATGTTGAATGGCAAGATAGGCCAGCAACGCGCCGCCTAATTGCCGCGCCACGCCGAACACGATCCAGCCGGGGCCGGCGATGATCGCCGCCGCCCACCACTGGAAACGGTTGGCTGGGGTCTTCTCCGGCAAAAAGCGCAGGAAGTCCACCTGCTCGCCGATTTGCGCCACCATCGAGAACGCCACTGTGCTGGCCGCGCCGAAGGCGATCCAACTGAATCCCGCTGTCCGGCCAACGCCTGCCAAGCCTAGCAAACCCCGCGCCGCCGACGGCTCGCGCAGCAACACGGCGGCATAGGGCAGGACCAGCAACACCAGCCACACCGGCTGCGTCCACCATTGCAGCCGGTTGATGCCGGTGATGCCATAAACGACCAGCGGGATGACGACGCCGGCGCTGATAAGGTGGGCCACACTGATGGGAATCTGGAAATAAAGCTCCAGCGCCAAGGACATGATCGAGGCTTCCAGCGCCAGCAGAGTGAAGGTGAACGCGGCGTAAATCAGCGAGGTCAGGGTCGAGCCGATGTAGCCGAAGCCGGCCCCGCGCGTCAGCAAATCCATGTCCACATTGTGGCGGGCGGCGTAATAGGTGATCGGCAGGCCGGTCAGAAAGATAATCAGCCCGACGCTCACTATCGCCCAAAAGGCGTTGGTGAAGCCGTAGCTTAGGGCCAGCGAGCCGCCGATGGCCTCCAGCACCAGGAAGGAGGTGGAGCCGAACGCCGTGTTCGCCACGCGCAGCGCCGACCATTTGCGGAACGCGCGGGGCGCGAAGCGCAGGGCGTAGTCCTCCATCGTCTCGTCGGCGACCCAGGCGTTGTAATCGCGGCGGATTTTGGCGATATGCGGTGGGTTGTTGGCCACTGGGCAGGCATCTCTTGGGTTGACTGTCTTGGAGGGCGTTCCTTTCCTCGTTCCCACGCGCCGCGTCACTGCCATTAAGTTA
>CAZOTR010000292.1:0-4446 GCA_964582755.1 uncultured Methylococcaceae bacterium
GGGAAGACTCGTCGGTTGGGTTGGCGGGCGGGGCTTGCGGCAACAGGCAAGCCTCCCGGCCCATGATAAGGGCAGGCCGCAACCGGGGCAAAGGCTGGCTGGTCAAATGCCGGATTGCGGGGGTGAATTAGGGCTGGCATTGCGCGAAGCCGGCGCGGAATATTCGGCCAACAATGCCAGAATATCAGTATCGCAAGCCCCGCAACCGGAACAAGCGCCCGTGGCTCTCGATATCCTATCCAAGTCATCGACGCCATTATCGACCAGCCGCTTGATTTGCTCCGTGGTCGTCCCGCTGCAACCGCAAATAATGTCTTTTTTTCGGTCTGTATAGCTGTCGTTCATCGCAATAAATTCTTAGTTCTTTCTTATTGTCACGCCCAGGCATCACTGCCGTTAAATACAAGGCACTTTGGCGGCTTGAAGGCCGCCGCCTATCGGTTTGCCGCACATTCGCGTAGGAGCGGGCTAAAGCCCGCTCTACAGATGAATTGCTGGCCTATCCCGCACTGATAGTGGTGAAAGCCACCCTATAACAAACTGCAATCAGCGTTGCGTAATATCAGTTGGAATGCCGGGAGGTGGGTTCAATTGATTAAATTACCCAAGTTGCCACCTTAACGGTCTGGGCAATGGTTCGATGCTTGCAGCCGTCATTCCGGCATGGATGCCGGAATCCAGAGCCATGGACGGTCACTAGCCGGTTGCACAAGCATTTGATTCAACATCATTGCCGTCCCCAAGTTTGCCATCCCTGGACGCTGGATTCCGGCATCCTTGCCGGAATGACGCATCCGACAGTCAAGGTGGCAACTTGGGTTAAATTGTAGGAGCGGGCCATGCCCGCGATCTCTGGCCCCACCCATTGCCCGAAGCCTTTCGCGGCCATGGGCCGCTCCTACGGAGAATATCAATAAATCACTGATGTTACGCGGCCCCGCTTGCGGGTTGTTGTAGGGTGGCCTTTAGGCCACCCAATCAAGCAGCGAGTCTCCCAATCCGTCGAAGCGGCCTGAAGGCCGCCCTACAGGTATGCGCCGCGTAACATCAGTCAATCAATTAAACCCACCTCCGAATGCCGGAAACGCCCGCGCAGGTTTGCGCCACGGGCATGGATGGCCGGGGTGGGCTTATTCCGGCCTTGCGGCCAGCGCCGCCTCGCAAGCCGCCAGCGTGGCTTCGGCTTCGGCGAGTTTTGGAGAGCGCAACCGGGTGAAAATCGCCACCGCTTCCTGAGCATGGGGCAGCGCCTCGGCTGCGCGTTGCTGCTGGCGCAGGGCTTCGGCAAGGTGGTGGTGATCTTCGGCGATAATATCCAAGCGGCCCACGCCTTCGGCCAGCGCCAAGGCTTCCGTCGCTAGGCGTTCGGCGGCGGACCAGTCTTGCCGGTCTAGCGCCAAATCGGCGAGGTTGCCGGTTATGCCAGCGATGCCTTCGCGCCAGCCGAGTTTATGCGCCAGCCGCAAAGCCTCTCGGTAATCGGCCTCGGCACTGCTCCAGTCGCCGGCTAGGCGTTTGGCTTTGGCCAAACTATTGAGTCCTGTCGCCACATCCTTGCTTTCAGGATTCAGGGGGCGATGCAATGCCAACGATTCCTGGTAAGCGTTGATTGCCGCCGGATAAGCCTTCAGCAATTGATAGCCCAGGCCGCGCAGTTGGATAGCAATAGCCTGCTCGCGGACACCCGAACCGGTCTGTCGCCAATGCTGGGCGCAGCGTTCGGCGCATTCCAGCACGGCTTCGGCCTCGCCTTGGAAATAGAGAGCATAAGCAGCGTTATAGGCCCGCCAACCGGCGTTGTCGTAATCCCCCGCCGCCAGCGCCTTGGCCTCGGCGTCTTGGCTCAGTTTCAGCCGAACCTCCCAACGTCCACTGAAATTCAAGAATACCTCCAACGCATCACACACGGTTTGCAGCCGCGTGTTGTCGCCAGCCAGCAGCAGCGGCAACGCGGCTTGCACGGTGGGCCAAACCGCTTCCAATTCGGTGGACGGGGCGTTTTCTTCATAGCCATATTGCACCGCCAACGCATAAGCCTGGGCTTCCAGTCGTTGTCCCGCCGCGCCTACGGCTTGCGGGCGGCGCAGGCGCAGGAAATGCGCGGCCAGCGGCGGCAGCAGCCAGGTTTCGTTGGCTTCGTCTTCCAGCAGCAACGCCCGGTTGCGCAAATCATCCAAGGCCGTCAGCGCGGCGGTGGAACTCAGTTCGGCCAACGGCAGCAGCCATTCCAGCCGCGCCGGTTCGGTGAAATGCGCCAAGGCCGCCAGCACGGCGGTTTCGTCGGGAGTGAAGGTGTCGAGCAAATCGCCGAACACGAACTCCAATGGATCGTTGGCTTCGTTTTGCGCCTGCCGGGCGTGGGCCTCGCGCAGCCGCGCCACGGCCTGATCCACCGTGCGGCAGCGGCTTTCGGCGCGATCCAGTTGCCCCGCCGTCCAGGTCAGCAACAGCGGGTTGCCGCCGGTTTCGGCATACAAACGCTGTTGCTCGGCCTCGGTCAGCTTGGCGACCGGGGGCCAGAGTTCGCCCAGGCCCGCCAACAATTGCTGGCTGGCGGGGAAATCCAGCCGGTCCAGCCGCAGGGTGCGGGCGGCGGTCTCGTCGCGGCGGCGGCTGGTGACGATGGCTTTGCAGGCGGGCGGCAGGAATTCCAGCAGATCGTACACCCGGCGGCGTTCTTCCTTGGACAGGCTTTCCAGATTGTCCAGCACCAGCAAGGCCCGCTGCGAGGCCAGCGCCAGGCGGATGAATGCCGGCTGTTTCGCCTGCGGCGTTTTTTGGATGTCGTCGCGGCCCAGCGCCAGGCCGATGGCGGTCAGCAGCGCGTAATAATCGTCGATGCGGTTATCGTGCAAAGGGCGCTGGCCGTCGGGGTCCAGGCGGCGGCTTTTGGCGGTGACGAACAGTTTCAGCGGGTAATGCTCCGCCGGGGCGCGGTAGGCGGCTTCCAGCGCCAGCGCGGTCTTGCCGATGCCGCCCGGCCCGTCCAACACCACGCCCCAGCCGACATGGCCGGGCTGCAAATATTTGGCGATGGTGTCCAATTCGGCTGCGCGGCCAAAGAACGGGCGGCGCGGGGGCAAGGTGGACGGGACGGGTTTGGGAATCTCCGCGCTGGAGTGCAAAGCTTGCTTTGCCTCGGAGCTTGGGGTCTTGCAAAGCAAGCTTTGCACTCCGGTTTTGGCTGCACGGCTTAATGGAAGGGATTCCGGCGCGGTGCCTTGATCGCCTAGGAGATGAGCGTATTCGTGGTCGGGGATAAAGCGCCAAGGGCCGGTTTTGTTAGTCGCCATGCGCGGCCAAAAGCGCACGCTGGCTAGACCTTGGCCATCGACTTCTATACGTCCGGCGGCATAGCCATGGCTGCGGCGCAGCGTGGGCGGTTCGCCGAAACATTCCATGCCAAACACGGAGCAGCCTTGAAACAAGCGGCTGGCGTTCGGGTTGCCGCCCCGGCGGATCGAGGCGATGCCGGTTTCGTGCCGGTGTCCGAACAAATGCACGGCGAAGCGGCCCGCCGGGGCGATTTCGCTGTCGCCGTGTTTTTGCGCTGCGCTCGTCAACCAGTCCATGCCGTGGTGGGTCAACAACAGGCAGAAGTCGTGGCCTTGTTGCCAATCGTCCACCGCGCCGCCGCAGACTTGATCCAATTGGCGCACATCCCACACCAGCTTGCCCTGATAGTCGCCGCCTTGCAGTTGCAGGAACGCGGTGTTCAGGCCGACGATGCCGATGCGCAAGCCCGCATGTTCCAAGGTGCAGGCGAAATCGCCGGGCAATAGGCCGGAGCTTATGTCTTTGGGGCGATGCGGCGCGGCGTTCCACCATTCGGTGTAGGCGGCGAAGGCATCATGGATGACGCGGCGGTAGGCGCCCGCCGGGTTGTCCCAGAACTTGGCGGCGATGCGGTGGAAACCGTCCTTGTCCAATAACGCGTCTATCGCGGCGTTGTCTTCGTAGGGATTGGGCCGGAATAGGTCATGGTTGCCCGGAATCGCCAACAGCTTGGCCTCGCCGGAGCCTAGCGTGTCCAGTTTCTCCCACAGCCGGGCCAGCACTTCTTGTTGGAAGTCGCGGAATTCCTCCGATTTGCCCTGCTGCGCCAAATCGCCGGTGAACAGCACCGCTTGCCAAGGCCCGGAGCGTTCATGCAAGTCTGCCAAGTTATCGAGAAACGGCTGGCGCAGATTCGGCCACAGGGATTTTTGGCCTTTCAAGCCGTAATGAAAGTCGGTCAGGTGCAGCCAGGAGAACGCAGTCGGGGGCATGGGATTCCTCCAGAATCGCCGTAAGGTGTGCGGGGAGTATATCGCCTGGATCGGGCGGGTGTCACAACCCTGGCTTTGTGGCTGCAATTCTCATTTTGCCCAAAGACGCTTGTCTGACGTAGGTTGGGTTAGGCGCGCGCAAGACTGAGGCGGACTCCACCCCCGAACGTGACGTGCG
>CAZOTR010000293.1:0-4407 GCA_964582755.1 uncultured Methylococcaceae bacterium
CGATGGCCGCCAAGACGAGTTTCCGCCCGGCGAACGGGAACCCTTAGACGGGGCATAGGGCATGGACGTGCGCTATCTGCTTGGCACCAACATCTGCATCTATATCGCCAAGCACCATCCCGCCGAAGTCGCTGAACGTTTTGCCCAAGCCCGCCCTGGCGAAATGGCGATTTCCGTCATTACTTACGGGGAGTTGCGATACGGTGCGGAAAAAAGCCAAATGCCTGAAAAAGCACTGGCAAAAATCAATGCGTTCGTGGAACTTGTTCCGGTATTGCCTTTGCCACCCGATGCCGCCGAACGTTATGGTCGGTTACGGGCTGATTTAACCCGGCTAGGAATTCCCATCGGCATGAATGATTTGTGGATTGCCGCCCATGCGTTGGCCGAGAATGTCGTGCTGGTTTCCAACAACCTCCGCGAATTCTCCCGTATCGCTGGTTTGCGCTATGAGAACTGGGTCAGTAGTTGACCAAGGGCGCTCCGTATCCAGCGTGTTGTGCCTCCTCAAGCCATCCCATGGCCGGGATTGAGAGGGCGGCTTCTTTAACGCCCGCCGCCTTCAAAATGTAGTCGGTGATCTTCTGCATGGGGTCGCGCAGGCGCTCCACATTCGGCACGATGTAGCCCGCCGTCACGTCCGCCCCGTTGGCGTGGTTGAGCAAGCGTTTTAAGGCATAGGCGGGAATGTCCAAGGACTCGGCGACAGTGGCAAGGCAAAGGTGCGCCTCAGATCGTGGATACAGAAGGAAACCCCGCAAGCCTTGGTGGCGGCGGCATGGGCATAGCGGAGTGGAAATCCTCCGGCCTTGGGCATCGGCAAACACATAGTCGGACACGGCAACCGCCTTGCGCCTTTCTAGCAGTTCAGCCAGATAATCGGACAGGGGCAGGGTATGGTCTTGATGGTTCTTGGGGTCGAGGATGGTCAAGGTTTTGGCCGTCAAGTCCACATTCGCCCATGCCAGCTTAAGGGCTTCCTCCCGCCTCATGCCGGTTAGCAGCACGGTCATAAAATAGTCCCGGATGTCCGGGCCGGGCAGTTCCAACACCGCCTTCACCCACCCGCCCAAATCGTGCGGCTTGATGACGGCCTGCCGACGATCCACGCGATACCACGCCCGCGTTTCCGACAGCGCTTTGCCGGGGTTGCTGGCAACCATCGGGTTGCCGTCGTTGTCCTTGACGGTCGCGGGCTTCAAATCCTTTAGTCCTCCGTTCAAATTGGAGGGAGCCAACCAATAAAAACAAAGGGTTGTGCGGATAAATCTGGCAAGCCTTTTTTCTTGGTAGACGTATGGTAGACGGCAGGGGCAAAAACACCGCTTGCCGATGGGCGGGTTAGGGGTTCATGCCACTGCCTCACTCATAAGCTGCCTAAGCCGGGCCAAGGCTTTGTCCACCGTCCGCCCATGGTTTGCGATGGATTCTAGGACTTGCTCGGCTGTGCGGGTATCCCGCTCCACGCGGGCGCGTGGATTCACCGCCTTCAGATCGAAGCTGGCCGCGTCGATGGCGTCGGCCTTGGCTTGGGCTTCCCGTCCTGCCCGTTCGGCTGCATCGAGGGCTTCACGGCATACGGCTATTTCCTCGTCGGGTGCCTTGGCCTTCTTCAGCTTGGCAAGCTCCTCTTTCAAGGCAACGGCCTCGTTCTTGCGTTTTTCCACGTCGGCCAGATGAGGGGCCATGTCCTCGCGGGCCTTGGCGCGGCGGGCGGAAAAATCCACCGTCCAGGAAAAATCGCTCTCCCCGGCATCTTCCCGTAGGAGCGCCCCATGGGCGCGATCTTCGCGGGCGTGGCCCGCTCCTAGCGAGGACAGCAGACGGGCAAAGCTGGGGAAGGGTTTGTCCGCGTTGCCTTCTTGCTCACGCCAATCCATCACCAGCGCAGGCGGCAAACAGGCATCGTCCAATATCTCGCCATTCGGCCCCCAGCCAAAATGGGCCAAGGTCATGGGCGATTTCTTGCCGGTCTTCACATGGGCCAGGTCGTAATACCAAATCCGCTCGGTCTTCTTGCCCTTGGTGAAGAACAGCAAATTGGTCTTCACGCCCGCCCCGGCGGTGGAAAACACCCCGCCCGGCAGGCTCACGATGCACCACAATTCGCACTCGTCCAAAAGCTTGCGCTTGGTTTCGACAAAGGCGCTCTCATTGGTGCGGAACAGCAAGCCCTCGTCCAGCACCACGCCGCAACGCCCGCCCGGCTTGCCGTCCAGGGCGGGCTTCAACTCTTTCAGGATGTGTTGCAGGAACAGCACTTGGGTTGAACTGGTCTCGAAGCTGTAATTTTTCTGCGCGTCTTTGCCCTCCTTGCCGCCAAAGGGGGGATTGGTCAGGATCACATCAAAGTTCGCGGGCGCATCCTCGAACAAGCCCCGGTAAGTGGCCGTGTCGGTCAAGGTGTTGCCATGCCAAAGGTTCGGCTGGTCGATGCCATGTAGCACCAGATTGGCCAAGGCGATGGGAAACACGAGGTTTTCCTTTTCCCGCCCGAAAAACGTCTGGTGCTTCAACGCTTCGTAATCGGTCGCGGCGGCTTGGCCTGCGTCCAGCTTCCTCGCCATCAACTCATAGGCTTGCGCCAGAAAGCCACCCGTGCCGCAACAGGGGTCGTAAACCGTCTCGCCCGGCTTGGGGTCTATCGTCCGCACCATGGCCCGGATCACCTCGCGGGGCGTGAAGAACTGCCCGCCGTCCGAGTTCTTCTCCCCCATCTTCAACAACAAGTCCTCATACACTTGCGACAGCGTGAAAAAGTGCGTGTCGTCGATATGGCCGATGCTGATTTCATGGACCAGATCGAGGATATTGCCGAAATCCGTTTCTGAATCCACCCGCGCCCGTTCCACGGCGGTCATGATGCGGGCGATGACGCGCTGTTTCGGCGTCGCCGCCAAATTGGGCAGGCCGGATTGCGTCATGTCCAGCCGGTGCAAAAACGGCAACAATTCGCCGTTGATGAAGGCGAACAAGCCGCCCACCTTGGTTTTCAATTCCTCCCGCTTCCAACCGACACGCTTGCCTTCCGGGGTGAAGGCTTCGGCCTTCTCGTCGTAGGGCGCGGCCCAGTCTTGCCAGCGGTAAGGTTCACGCAAAGCCGGATAAAACGGCTTGCCCACCCCCTCCGCCGCCTCGCGGTCGCGCTCCTCCTGGGCGTCGAGGATGCGCAAAAACAGAATCCAGGTCAGTTCCGGCACATACTGCAAGGCGCTCGCGCAATTGGAGCGGCGCATGATGTCGCAAATGGATTTGACGAAGGAGGAAAGGGATTGGGTCGATGCGATGGTTCTAGGTTTTTTTGCCATGAAAGATTTCTATTTATCCGAATGCCGCTTGAGCAATTCACGCAATGCGGGGTTAGGTTCAAGTGGATTTTCGCAGGCTTCTACAAACGCAGTGAACGCCGGTTCTGACAAGAGCAAATCCTTACACTTAGTCTTCCGGCTTGGTTTCACCTTGATGCCTTCTACTGCCGATGAGGAAGCGGCAGAAATCAACAAAGCTTTCTCCCTCCTTTCCGGGTCTTGCAAATAAGGGTTGGTTTCCAGGAGTGGCTTTTTCATGCGCCTATCATTCCTGGCCCCACAAGTGCTTTTTGTAATCCACCGACAAATTTCCATCGCCGTGCATACAGCCAATCAAACCTTCCTCGTTCAGGATGCGCAACAGCTTTTGCCCCTCGGTTTCCGGCGGCGCGGCGATTTCGTCCAGCGCACGGGATAGCAATTCGGCCACCACCCCGCCAAAGGCTTGCCCTGGCTTTGCTGCCATTGCAACAGGCGCTCGGCATGGATGTCGTCGAGTTTGGCTTCTATGTGCATAACGGTTCTCCCCCAAGATGTTCAATGGAAAGCGGGTTCTTTAAGACAAGACCCATTCCCCCGATGCCTGAATCTGCGTGTGCATGGCGTCAGGGGCCAAATCCAACTCCCCCGGCCAAGTCACAAAATAGCCATTCACGTACAGTTTTTGGAAGAAGGCCGGGTCGGCCAGTTGTTGGAACACGCCGCGAAATGCCGAAGGCTGCATACGCACCGTGCCTTCCAGGCCATCGGCAAACCGCACCCAAAAGCGCCCATGCTCCAACACACGGGCTTCGACCACATCACAACTCATGCTCATGGCTGGTCTCACTGCAAAGGTTCAATCTCGCGGGGTTGCTGGTGTTGCTGGCACAGCGCCCAATCCTCCAGCAATTCGGCCTGATGCAACTCGGCCCAGTCAAGCACCAATTCCAACGCCCGCCGGGGCAGCTTGCCGCCCATGACTTCCAGAGTGCGGATATTGATGCTGGCGCGGTGTTCGCCGTATTCCGCGTGAAAATGTGGCGGCGCATGTTCGTTGAAAAACATGCGGATGATGATTCCAAAAAATCGACTGACGATAGGCATTTCAATATTCCTA
>CAZOTR010000294.1:0-4388 GCA_964582755.1 uncultured Methylococcaceae bacterium
GGCGTGGACGCCGGCCGGCCGGCCGCGCCGCGCCGGGGCGGTTCGCCGGCCAGCCCGTCCATCGGCGGGCCGCCTTGGAAGCCCTGCCCGGACGCTATGTCTTGCCTGCGCTCAAACAACATTGGACCCCCCGCTCCTGCGCCCAATCAATATTCCAACCGCAGCGAACCCATGAAGTTCGCGGGCGCCGCCGGGATGATGTTGAAGCGGTAGCTTTGGTCGACCAAATCCACGCCGGCGTAATACTTGTGGTCGAGGATGTTGTTGGCGTTGAACTGCGCCGTCAGCGTGTAATCCTTCAGCTTGTATTTGTAAGCCGCCATCGCGTTCCAGATGACATAGCCCGGTATCTGGTAGTCGTTGGCCGGGTCGCCCTGGGTCTGCGTCGCCATGCGCAGGCCGGTGCCCAAACTGAAGCCTTTGAACAGCTCGTCGGTGAAATCGTATTTGACCCAGATGTTGGCCGAATGGCGCGGCACCGCAGGCAGGCGGTTGCCGGTGAAACCGTTCGGCAGGAACACGGAATTGCTGTAATCGGAGTTCCACACTGTTTGCGAGCCGTCCGAGGTGACGACGGTGTTGATCCAAGCGTAGTTGGCGATGACCGACCAGTTGTCCGTCACCCGCCCCGACAGGTCGAACTCGATGCCTTGGTTGCGCGCCGCGCCGATGGTGTTGACAACCCCTTGCTGGGCCAGGATGGGGTCGGAACTGCCGGCTGCGAGGTTGGTTTTGAGGATGTTGAAATAGGCCAGGCTGGTCATCAGGCGCTGGTCCAGGAACTGGCCTTTAAGGCCCGCCTCAAAGCCCTGGCCTTGTTGCGGCCCCAAGGGCTTGTTGTTCAAGTCGTGCCCGTTGTTCGCGCCCAGCGACTGCGTGTAGTTGCCATAGACCGACAACCAGTCCACGGGCTGGTAGACAATGCCAACCCTAGGGGTGACTTTGCTGACATTGATGCTGCCTTTGTCGGCCAGGTTTTGCGCCTGGCTGGGAGATGCGGCCCCCCAGTACTCGCCAAACTCCGCCCAGTCAACTCGCCCACCCATCAACAGGCTCAATTTGTCCCACAGCTTGACCTGGTCTTGGAAATACAACCCGTACCATGTCTGGTTTCTGGCGCCGAACGAATCATACGGACGCGGCTGGGTATTCACCCCGGCGATCTTGCCGTAATCGGGGTTGTAGATGTCCATCGCCGGAATATGCTCGTGGCTGCTCGGCGAGGAACCGGTCTGGTTGAAGATAAAGAAGTCAAAGCCCAGCAACAGCGTGTGCTTGGCGCCCCAAGTGTCGACATGGCCGGTCAAGTTGATATTCTGCGAGTAGGTGTTGCGGTTCTGCGCGGAATTCCACAAGCTCATATAGAGGGTGCGGTTGTCGGTGGTGTCCAGCCCCCAGCCAAAGGTGTTTTGCTGGTAATAGTTCGCCAGCGAGGCGACGAAGCGCTGGTTGATCTTCCAGTCGTCGTTGAACGCATGGGACCAGTGGAAATCGACGAGTTCGCGCTCCTGGTTGTCGTAGGAGTTCGGGTAGGCCAGATAGCGGCTATAGGGCAGGTCGGCCGGACGGTTGCCGACGGCGGGAATGCCGTCGTCCCAACGCAGCTTGTCGTACTGGTATTCCAACATCAGGCCGATTTCGGTGCGGTCGGACGGCCGCCAGGTGATCGCCGGGGCCAGGAACACGCGCTCGTTGTTGACGAAATCGCGGTAGGACTGGTTGGTCTGGTAAGCCACGTTAAACCGGTAGGCCAACTGATCGTTGATTGGCCCGGTCGCGTCCACCGTCGAGCGGAACAGGTCGAAGGAGCCGAACTGCTGCTGCGCGGAGTAATACGGCGTCCACAAGGGCTGCTTGGTGACGCGGTTGACAATGCCGCCCGGCTCGACCCGCCCGTACAGCCCGGCGGCGGTGCCTTTCAGCACCTCCACGCGGTCGATGTTGGCCGTCTCGGCGGCCCAAGCCAATTCGCGGACGCCGTTGCGCAGCAGGGACGTGTTGGAGTCAAAGCCGCGGATCACATAGCTTTCGTACAGATTGCCTTCGACCGGGCTCCATTGCACGGCGCTGACGTTTTGCACGCTCTCTTTCAGGCTGATGACTTGCTGGTCGTCCATCACCGCCCTGGAAACTTCTTGGATCGCCATCGGCGTTTCCATGATGGGCGTGTCGGTCTTGGTCGCCGTGCTGCTCCTGGTCACCGCGTATTCCTTGCTGTAAGGGTTGGTGCCGCCGTAGCCAGTCTTGCCGACCACATCGACGGTGGGCAAGGGCGCGGCTTGCTCCGCCGTGCGGGCGGCGGGCGGCGCGGCCGCCGCCGGGACGTCCTGGGCGGCCGGCTGGGCATTCGCAGGCGCTTTCTTGGCCTGCGCCTTCTTCGCCGACGGCTTCGCCGCGCCGCTTGCCGACTGCGCCAGCGCCCCCTGGGCCAGCAACAGGGTCGGCAATAGCGACGCCGCCAGCCCCGCCCGTTTGAACAGCTTTCTCTTTCTCTGCATGGTTTTAAGTTTCCTCGTTGTTTTTATAGTGTCATCAGGCTTCCGCCAACAGAGCCTCGGCTTCCTGTTCCGTCAGGCCCTCCAATTCTTCGATCAGCAATTCCTCAATCGCCAGGCCCAAGGTTTCCAGGCTGGCCGACTCGAACACGACATTCAGCGGCACTTCCACGCCGAACGCGGCGCGCACCCTGGACAGCACCTGCACCGCCAGCAGCGAATGGCCGCCCAGGTCGAAGAAATTGTCCAAGACCCCCACCCGGTTCACTCCCAACACCTCGCGCCAGATGTCCGCCAGGATTTCCTCGGTGCGGTTCCTAGGCGCGACATGGCGGCCTTCCCGCTGGGCGGCGATGTCCGGTTCGGGCAGGCGCTTGCGGTCAACCTTGCCGTTGGCATTCAGCGGCAGCTCCTCCAGCGCGACAAAGGCCGAGGGCACCATATGGGACGGCAGCCGGCCGGCCAGATATGCCCGCAAATCATCCCCATCGGCCAAGGCCGGCCCGTCTCCGCCTGCGGCCGTCACATAGGCCACCAGCCGGTTGCCGCTGCTTTCGTCTTTGTGCGCGGTGACGACCGCTTGGCCGACACGCGGATGGCTGCGCAACTGCGCCTCGACCTCGCCGAGTTCGATGCGGAAGCCGCGAATTTTCACCTGGTGGTCGATGCGGCCTAGGAACTCGATGTTGCCGTCGGGGCGGTAGCGGCCCAGGTCGCCGGTGCGGTAGAGACGCTCGCCGGAGCGGCTGAACGGGTCGGGGACAAACGCCGCCGCCGTGAGGTCGGGGCGGTTGAGATAGCCGCGCCCGACCTGGATGCCGGCCACGCAGATTTCCCCGGCCACGCCCACGGGGACGGGATTCAGCCAGCGGTCCAGCAGGTACAAACGGGTGTTGTCCACCGGCTGGCCGACCGGCACCACGGTGTCCGCCTCGGCGGGCGGCTCGGGTACTCGATAATAGGAAACATCGTCCGAACACTCCGCCGGGCCATAGGCGTTCAATACCTGGGTGTGCGGGAAACGCGCCATCCAGCGCCGGCACAGCGCCGGCGGAAACGCCTCGCCGCAGGCAATCAGCCAGCGCAGGTTGGGCAAGTCGGCCTCCCCGGCCTCCAACAGCAAAGCCTGGATCATCGACGGCACGGCCTCCAGCACGGTGACGCCGCGCTCCCGCAGTTGTTTAAGCAGCCGGGCCGGGTCGCGCACGACTTCATCCGCAAAGATTTCGACCCGCCCGCCGCAGACCAAGGCGGTCAGATGCTGCCAAACGGAAATGTCAAAGCATTGGGCGGCGGTCTGGGCGATGACATCGTCCGCCGTCAGCCCCAGGGTCGGCACTTTGGTAATCAGGTTGTTGAACATGCCGCGGAAATCGACCATGGCCCCTTTCGGCGCGCCGGTCGACCCGGAGGTGAAAATGACCACGGCGAGGTTTTCCGGGCGATGGCGCGGCGGCAGGTTGCCCGCCACCGCCCCCACATCGGCCAAGCCATGCAGGCCGGGTGCCTGCGGGCCGAGTGTCTGGCAGATTGCCTCGGCTCTTTGCCGGTAGTTTTCCCCGGCCAGCAGCAAGCCCACCCGGCTTCCGCGCAGCACCTGCGCCAGACGGGCGTCGGGGTGGGCCGGGTCCACCGGCAGGTAAGCCGCGCCGCATTTGAACACGGCCAGCATCATGACCAGGAAGTCGATGCCCCGGTCGTTCAACAACGCGACGATGGCATCCGGCCCCACGCCCCGCGCCCTTAAGGAATGCGCCAGGCGGTTGGCGCGCGCATTCAATTCCCGGTAATCCAGGCGCTCGCCCTGGCAGGCCACCGCCACGGCGTCGGGCGTCTGAGCGGCCTGCGCCTCGAAACGGGCGAGGAAATCGCAGGGCGGCGGATAGTCGTAGC
>CAZOTR010000295.1:0-4380 GCA_964582755.1 uncultured Methylococcaceae bacterium
CTCGCCTTCGCCATCCTCCAGTCCGGCAAGCCTTTCGACCCGAATTACGCGCTTGTATGAGGCGCGGCAAGACGGTATCTACCTTATCCCGGACTCAGGTTACACCATGAAAACGCCCTAGAGCGTGACCAAGCCTTCGCGGATGGCATAGCGGGTCAGCTCGGCGATGCCATGCACATCGAGTTTGCGCATGATGTTGCGCCGGTGGACTTCCACGGTGGCGGGGGCGATGTTGAGGCGCAGGCCAATCTCGGGCGAGTTCAAGCCCTCGGCCAACAGCTCCAACACTTGCTGCTCGCGCGGCGCCAGGTTTTTCTTCTCGGCCTTGCCTCGGCCCCGGAAGGCATCGGCTAGTGTGGTGGAAACCTGCGGGCAAAGATAGGTTTGGCCCTCCATCACGCTGTGGATCGCCCGCAGCAACTCGCTGCCGGCCTCGGACTTGATGATATAGCCGACCGCCCCGGCATCCAGCATCCCCAAGACAAAACGCTTGTCGGCATAGGCAGACAAGGCCACCACCTTGATGCCAGGCCGGCCCGCGAGCAACCGTTTCGTGGCTTCGATGCCGCCCATGCCTGGCATGCCCACATCCATAATGACAATGTCAGGGGCGAACTCCTCGGCGCAGGCCAGCGCCTCTTGCCCGTCCTTGGCCTCGGCGACGACGGCCACGTCTTGGTCCTGCTCCACCAAGCCCCGCAGGGCTTGGCGCACCATCGTGTGGTCGTCGGCCAGCAATACGCGAATACTCATGGCTCTCACTCCTTAAAAACAGGGATTTCAATAGGACTTGCGCAAAGCCCCGTTCGTGCCGAGGCCTCAAAGGGCAAACAACCATGGCAAAGCGGTTCTGCGCAAGCCCTAATCAAGTTCCAACGGCGCGGCCAAGGTGACGGTCGTGCCGCCGCCAGGATCGCTGTCGATTTGCAGGGTCCCGCCAAGATAGCCCATTCTTTCGCGGATGCTGGCCAAGCCAAACCCGGCCTGGTTTTCATCGGCTTTGGGGTCGAAGCCCTTGCCATGGTCAACCACCGTGACCACCACGGCCGCGCCCCGCCGCCGCAGGCTCACTTCCGCGCCGGAGCTGCCGGAGTGCTTGGCCGCATTGGCCAACAATTCACGCAGGGCGCGAAACAAGATGGTCTTGGTGGCCTCCGACAGGGGCTTGGGTTCGCCGTCGTCATGGATGGCGACGCTCAGTCCGCATTTTTTGCGCTTTTCCTCCGCCAACCATTCGGTGGCCTGCGCCAGCCCTAAGTCGAGCAGCACCAGCGAACTCGTTTGAAAAACCAGCGAACGCACGGATTCGCTCGCTTGGCCGATCAAATCGCTGACATCTTTGAGCGCAGGACTCACCCCGCCTCCGCACCCGCCCAAATCCATCGAAGCCAGTTTGATCTTTGCGATGGCCAGCACCTGGCCCAGATCGTCGTGCAACACCTCGGCCAGTTTGCGCCGCTCGCGCTCTTCCGCCAGGGTCAGTTCGACGGCCATCGCGCGCAGTTGGCGGGTACGCTCGCGCACCCGCCGCTCCAGCGTCCCGGCCAGCGCGTTTTTGGCCTCAATGGCTTGGGCCGCCACGCGCTTGCTTTCGCTGATGTCAGTGAAGGTGATGGTGACGCCTTCGACAGGGCCTTCGCCGATCCGGCAAGGCGACAGGCAGCAGAGATACCAGCGCTGGTTTTCCGCCTGCCACTCCCTTTGCCTAGGCTGGGCGGTTCGCAGAACCGCCCCGGCCTCTTCAAGCAAGCCAAAGTCCGCGCACCCCGCCGCGGCGTGGCTTATCGGCCTGCCCATGTCGACAGGGATGATCTTCAGGATGTCGGCGATGGCGGGGGTGAACCATTGAAGGCGCAGATCATGGTCCAAGCACAAGGCGGCGAACTGGCAGGAGGCCAGGAGGCTTTTCAAGCCCGCGTTGGCGGCTTCAAGCGCCAACAGCTTGTCTTGCAGTTGCCGGTTGACGATGCCCAATTCCGCGTTGGCGGTTTCCAAACGCCGGAGGGCACCGCGCAGACCGGCCTCGGCGGCGGAAGCGCCTGTGTCTGCGGCAGCAGGCGATGGCTGGCCGTGGCCGGAAGGAAGGGGCGAAGAGGATGGTTTCACTGGGTTGCCGCTTTATTTTCCCATTTCCCTAGGGTTTGCCGCGCCGGGGATTGTCCAGGCAAGGCCATACCCGGCGGATAAGCTTGCCTATCGGCATCCAGAATGTCAACGATTGCCCATCCGCCATCGCAATGGGGAAAATGCGCGGCCCCACCCAACCTGGCCGGTTGCCGGATTCCATCGCCGCGCCCTGCCTTGGTGTCCCTGCCGACACGAATACCTGCTTTACGGTAATTAATATTACCTATTCTACGGTAGATAAAAATACGCAGGCCGGTGTATTTCCGGCGCAAGCCATTTATTCCTATGATGTACTATGATGTAAACCGATGGGCAGTCATTTTCTATCCAGCATTCAAACCCCAAAAGGCGGATTCGATGGATCGCGCAGAGTCAACGCGCTTGCGGCACGGCAATGAAGACGACCTGCTTAGGTTGCAGATCCGTGCGGCGCAAAACAGCGACGCCATCGTCGTCACTGACTGCGGTGGAGCCATTGTCTATGTGAACTGCGCTTTCGAGAGGCTGACAGGCTATTCCAGGGATGAGGCGGTGGGCAAGACGCCTGCCCTGGTCAAATCCAACATCCATTCGCGCACCTTTTACGCCAAGCTATGGTCGGCCTTGCAGGAAGGCCGGGAATTTCGCTCCGTATTCATCAACCGCAGGAAAAACGGCGAACTCTACCACGAGGAAAAACTCATCCGCCCCTTCGTCGATGAGCACGGCGGCATCACCCATTTCGTTTCCGTGGGCCGCGATGTCAGCACCGCCATCCGCGCCGTGAAGCGGATGGAATATCTGGCGACCCACGACCTCTTGACCGCCCTGCCCAACCGCGTCCTGTTCAAGGATCGCTTGCGCCGGGAATTCGCCCAGGCCAAACACCTGGGCAGGGGGTTTGCCCTGTGCTTTCTCGATGTTGATAAATTAAAGCCCGTCAACGACCTGTACGGCCACGGTGCCGGCGATTTGTTATTGCGGATTGTGGCGGGTGTGCTCAAGGCCAGTGTGCGGGAGATAGACACCGCCGCCCGCTTGGGCGGAGATGAATTCGGCCTGATCGTTGCCGGTGTCTCGCGGCGCGAGGATGCGCAAAAAGTCCTCGCCGACATTCTCGCCTCTTTGCGCAGCGGGGCCGTGGGCAAGGATTGCCTGCTGCCGCCGTCCGTCAGCATCGGGGGCAGCCTCTATCCCGATGACGGCATCGACGAGCACACGTTGCTGGTGTGCGCCGACCAGGCCATGTATCGCGCAAAGGCCGGAGGAGGCGATGGCTATTGCTTTTTCGATGCGCGGAGGGACGGATCAAACGCCATAGACTTAGGCGCATCCCTTTCGACCGAGGAGGAAAACGGCCTTCCCCGCCTTGACCCCGTCCTTTTCCCCTAGCCCGGACTTGCTGCCGGAGAAATTCGTCTGGATGCCTGCGATCCCGACAGCCCCTGACACGGCACACACCCTCCTGCCGCGTTTCTTCAATGCCCAGCGTAACAAGGTAGACAGACCATGAAAACAGCGTCAATTCTAAAAACAGCGGTTGGCAAATCGGCTGCGCCACGAGAGCATCCGGCCACGGCCTTTGCCGAGTTGTCCCCGGTCGATGCGGAAATACGCAACCGCATGATCGCCGAGGCCGCCTATTACCGGGCGGAGGCGCGAGGCTTCGCCACTGGCTACGAATTGGAGGATTGGCTGGAGGCTGAGGCCGAAATCGACCAGTCGTTCCTCCCCTCCGCGCTCGCCCCTTTGCAGGAGTGAGCCATTACCTAAACCGATAGCTTCTCTTAAGGAGATCGCCATGTCCGAAACCCAAGAAAACCCACAGGCCGTGACCGTGTCCTCCCAGCCAGCGAAGGCCGAGCGCCCCGCTCCGGCCGGTCAATTGCAGCCTTTCGATGAATTCGAGCGCTTCTTTGACCGGTTTTTCCGGCGCGGGGGATTGCGTCCGTTTGATTGGGAGCGCCCCCACTTCGGCGAATTGTTCGAGCGCTTTGAAAGCCGCATGCCGCGCATCGATGTGATCGACCGCGACGAGGATGTGCTGGTGCGGGCGGAAATTCCCGGCGTGGACAAGACAGATCTGGATATTTCCATGACCGACAACATGCTGACCATCAAGGGACACAGCGGCGGCGAACCCAAGGAGACGAAAGGGGAGCAATTCTACCGTTGCGAAATCTCGCGCGGGGCTTTTTCGCGCAGCGTTTCTATCCCCACCAACGTGGACACTGTGAAGGCCAGCGCGACGATGAAAGACGGCGTGCTGGAAAT
>CAZOTR010000296.1:0-4372 GCA_964582755.1 uncultured Methylococcaceae bacterium
ATGACGGATGCTTGGCTTGAATCGCCTTGGAGCGGGCTTCCATCGCCTCTGCCTTGGCCGTGCGGTTAAGCTTCTTGAGCAAATCTGCGTAATTCCACAGGCAGGTTGCCACGTCGGGATGGTCGGGGCCGAGGATCTTCTCCAGAATCGCCAGCGCCCGCTGGTAAAGCGGCTCGGCCTTGGCATATGCGCCTTGTGTCCGGTACAGCCCGGCGAGGTTGTTGAGGCTGGTCGCCACGCTGGGATGGCCGGGGCCTAGGATCTTTTCCCGCAGCGCCAGCGAGCGTTGGTAGAGTGGCTCGGCCTTGGCATACGCGCCTTGCGCCCGGTACAGGCCGGCGAGGTTGTTAAGGCCGGTCGCCACCAGGGGATGGCCGGGGCCAAAGACCTTTTCCCAGATGGCCAGCGCGCGCTGGTAAAGCGGCTCGGCCTTGGCATACGCGCCTTGCGCCTCATACAGCGCCGCGAGGTTGTTGAGGCTGGTCGCCAGCAGGGGATGGCCGGGGTCTAAGGTCTTTTCCAGAATGTCCAGCGAGCGCTGATAGAGCGGCCTGGCCTTGGCATATGCGCCTTGCGCCCGGTACAGCGCCGCGAGATTGTTGAGGCTTTGCGCCACGTCGGGATGGCCTTGGCCCAAGATTTTCTGCCGAATGCCCAGCGAGCGTTGATAAAGCGGCTCGGCCTGGGCATACGCGCCTTGCGCCCGGTACAGCGCGGCGAGATTGTTGAGGCTGGTCGCCACGTCGGGATGCTCGGGGCCTAGGGTCTTCTCCAGAATGTCCAACGAGCGTTGGTAGAGCGGCCCGGCTTGGGCATATGCGCCTTGCGCCTCATAGAGCGCCGCGAGATTGTTGAGGCTCTGCGCCACGCCGGGATGCCCGGCGCCTAGCGCCTGCTCGCGGATTGCCAGCGCCCGCTGGTAGAGTGGCTCGGCCTGGGCATACGCGCCTTGCGTCCGATACAGTTCCGCGAGGCTGTTGAGGCTCGCCGCCACGTCGGGATGGCCGGCGCCCAAGGCTTTCTCTTGCAGGGCCAGCGCACGTTGGCACAAGGGCTCGGCCTCGCTGTAGAGGCCCAGGCTATAGGCAGCGGTCCCAGCTTGGCCGAGGTAAAGCGGATTGTCCGGCTGCAAATCCGCCGCTTCCTTGAAATACGGGTAAGAGGCGGCGTAATCGAGGCGGCCATAGGCCAATTGGCCGAGTTGATAAGCCGCCTCGGCGGCCTTTTGCTTGCCCTGCGCATACACCTGTTGCAAGAGTGCTTCGGCATCGCCAGACTGGCCTTGCGCCAAGGATTGCAAGGCCTGCGCAAATTGCCCGGGCGGCAGGCTCTGCTTGAGGCCGTCCAGCGCTTGGTAAGCCTGGGCAAGCGTGTTTTTGTATTCCTCCAAAGCAGCCCCAGGATTTTTTAATTTCGCCTGGATGTCGGTGAGTTTTTGTCCGGGCAAGATAGCCCGGTCTTTGTCCGCCACGCCCGCCTGCGCCAGTTCGGCCTGGATTTGTTGTTCCTCGCGCTTGAGCCCGGCTTCGTATTCTTCCAGGGAAAGGCCAATCGTGGCCTGTACAGGTTCGGGATTGCTGCCCGCATTTTCCTCCGCCACCTTGGCGGCAAGATTTCCTGCCGAGGCGGGCGCATTGCCAGGGCTTAAAAGAGATTGCGCAGGCATATCTTGCGGTTTCTTCGCAAGCCGCGGATGGCTTTGCCATATTCCTCCGTCCACGACGGCGAGCGCCGCAATTATGGCCACAATGGCGGCAAGCATCTTCCGATTGTTGGGTTGAAACAACCGCTGGCATTTGGCGGCAAACACTTTCGCCAAAGCAGACGGTAACGGCGCGTTCACTACAAAACGCATCAGGTAGGACTTACGCGAAATAATATATTTTAAAATGTGTGAATACATCATGCGGAATGGCATAATAATGCCCCATAAATCAATCAAAATATTCAGGCATAAAACCGGCAATAAAGGAAGATGTCTCGCCCGTTTCCGTCTGGCCGTCCATCGGCCACCGCGTGCGACGGAGCGGGAATGCCTGCCTGATATTCGACGATACTGTCCTCGACAAACGCCATTCTTCCAAAATTGAACGGGTGCGCAGCCAGCATGGCGGCATCGTGAAAGGCATCGGGGTGGTCAATTGCCTGTATGTGAACCTGGACACCCACGAGTATTGGATAATCGACTGGCGCGTGTACGGCCCCGGCCCCGACGCCGGGGCGTCAGGCGTTTTCTTCGACCAGTTCGATGGCGGGCGTGCGGTCGCTGGTCAGGACCATCGGCGAAAGAATCCTCGCGACCCCGGCGCGGCGCATTTGTTCGAGCGCGCCGCAAACGCCCAGGGCGAACACATGCTGGTCGAGTTCCCCGATGGAGCAGGAAAACGACGGGGCCGGGGTTTCGACGGCCATGAGCTTGATCACCACGGCCAGGATGTTGGAAAACAGGTGGCCGTCCATTTCCACGCCCCGCCTGCCCTGCGCGTCGATGGCGTCGATGAGGAAATCCAGCTCGCCCTCGGCGAGGCTGGCCGGCCAGGGCGCGAGCGGGTAGGGCTCCCCGGCGGAAGCGGCCAGGAATTCGCGCAGGCTGCTTGAATAATTGAGGGGGGTTCTGTCGGTTTCTGGGGGCATCAGACGGCCTTCGGATCGGTCGGTGTTGGCAAAAAGCCAGGCTCTGTCGCAGTTCTCGGCAATGCCCGGAGGGTTGCGCCGCGGTCTGGCGGCGCAAGGCGGCCGCTTTGGCGCCCTGCCATCCCGTCCTCGCGGCCTTCCTGCCGGCACCCGCCCGCCATTGTACTGAAAACCAGGCGGGCCTTTGGCGATTTTTATCGGCTGGCCGCCGGCGGGCAAGCCCGGCGGACGAGGCGGTTAGGGCAATGGTCGGTTGATTTGGCCGGCCGGTATCGACCCTTATGCAGATTTTTGGCTGATCGTCCTCGCGCCATCGAGTGCCCCGCCATCTATGACTGTCGAAAGCTTGGGGCCGCAAAGCGCCTCATGCCATGAAAGAACCTCGCTGGACTGCGGTATCTGACTCCAGCTTTGCTTGGGAAAAAGAGGCCCTTGATTGCAGTGCAATCGCATGAAGAAAAAATTTCCTTTTAATTTAATTGTCGAGTCTCGGTAGATAATATACCAAGGCTATGGCGCTACCTGCTCTGCGAGGAGGCGCTGTCAGGGCTACCCGACGACCTCAAGGCGAGGCTCAAACCATGCCGATCCGACTGCACAAGAAGGCCGCCACCACCCCGGCGATCCGGGACTACATCCGCACCAGCCCCAAGGGCGTCAAGGCCTTGGCGCGGGAATTGAACCTGAACCCCGGCACGGTGCGCAAGTGGCGCGGGCGCGCGTCATCAGGGGACGCCTCGCACCGCCCGCACCGGATGCAGACCACCCTCAGCCCCGCGCAGGAGGCGATGGTCGTCGAACTGCGGCGCACCGTGCTGCTGTCGCTGGACGACCTGGTGGCGGTCACCCGCGCCCACATCCACCCCGGGGCCTCCCGCGCCGCCATCGGGCGGTTGCTCAAGCGCGAGGGCGTGTCGCGGCTGGCCGACCTGGTGCCCGAGGAGGAGGGCGAAGCCAGCCCCAGGAAGACCTTCAAGGACTACGCCCCCGGCCACCTGCACATCGACCTCAAGGCGCTGCCGAGGATGCCGGGCGAGGCGGACGGCACCTGTCTTTGCGTCGCGACCGCGCCAGCCGCCGGGTGCACTTCGAGATCCTGCCGGACAAGACGGCGGCGGGCACGCGCGGCTTCCTCGAACGGCTCGGCAAAGCCTGCCCGTTCAAGGTCGAGAAGATCCTCGCCGACAACGGCAAGGAGTTCACCGACCGCTTCACCGCCCAGGGCGAGCGCGAGCCGACCGGCCGCCACCCCTTCGACCGGGGCTGCAAGGAAATCGGCGCGGAGCACCGCCTCATCCCGCCGGGAAGGCCGCAGACCAACGGCAGGGTCGAGCGCTTCAACGGGCGCATCGCCGACATCCTGCGGGCCACCCGCTTCCGCGCCGCCGCCGAACTGTCCACCGCCCTGGCCCACTACCTGAGGCTTTACAACGAGCAAATCCCCCAGCGCGCCCTAGGCCATATTGCGCCCCTCCAAGCCCTCAAGGCGTGGCGCGAAAAAGAGCCGGAACGCTTCGTCGCGGAGATATATAATCTTCCGGGACTTGACATATAGTGATTGGCTGGCATGGGTGCTTCATGTGCTTTGCAAAGACGCTGCCGACCCTATCAGGCTTTGTGAGCGATTGTTTGGCGGGGAAACGGATCAGTCAATTTTGAATGATGAAAATAATAGGGAAAAGCCTAATAACCTTTGGTGCTAGTTTGATACAGGGTGGCCATGGAGACGGTCTAAGTC
>CAZOTR010000297.1:0-4335 GCA_964582755.1 uncultured Methylococcaceae bacterium
GGCGGCGCGGCGGCGGCGGGCGCCGAAACCGCAGGCGGCGGCGCGGACACGCCCGGCTTGCGCGCGCCTTCCTTGGTTTTGATCTCGATGCGCATGTCCGGTATCCAGGCCGGCGCAAAGGCCGGTTCTTTCGGCTTTTCCTTGGCGATTTTCAATTCGGACAGCAAATTCAGGCACACCGAACCCATGCGGTCCACATAAAAATGCTCCTGGCCCAAATCCGGCAAGCCTGAAAATATCGACTTGGCCGCGCCGGCGACGCTGAATTCGCCGGACAGGCTGACTTTTCCCGCCCCCCCGCCGGCCGGCGCCAGGGTGCAGCCGACCGTGACGACATCGGTTTTTTGCCGCTCCGGGGCGCGTTCGTCTTCGCTGCCAAACGTCAGCGAAAACCCCGGCGGCAGGCTTTTGCGCTCAGGCTTGCTCACCCAGGCTTCCAGTATGTGGGTAGGCGGCTGCGGGGTTTTTCCTCCGGCCGCAACCGGGTATCCCCAGGATTTGAGATTGTCGGCAATCTTCGCCGTGACAGCTTCGGTTTGCCCCGCGCCCAGACCTTCCAAGTGGTCGGCGCGCAGGCGCAGCAGCATGCTCTTGACCGCGTCCGGCGCGGGCGGCTGGCCTTGCGGCGACGGCCCGGTGGCGCAAGCGGCCAACAATGACAGCAGGAATAGCAAACCTGCACAACGCATAAAAACCTCGCAAAGTGAATGCCCCCCGCGACGGGGGCAGGGAGACAGTAAAGCCGCTCGTGCGGGTTTTGGTTATACGTCATTTGACGCATTGTTGCCAGCGCCCCGGACGTTTGTAATGGCCCCGTCCTGACACGAAACCACCCAACCACTACAGAGGGGCTTGCAATGAACACAACAACATCGAGCAGGGGCGGGCGCTGGACAGCCTTAAGCCAGAGCATTTTCATGGCGGGCGCGCTAGGGCTTTCCGCGCAGGCCCAGGCCGGCGCCACGTTCAAGATTGACGACACCAAATGGATCAGCATCGGCGCGGGGCTGCGCACCAGCTTCACCGCCCAGGAAAAAGGCGCGGGCGTCGGCGGCAGCGACTGGTCCAACGACTTCAACCTGGACAACATCCGCTTGTACCTCAACGCCCAGGTCTTCAAATACCTCAAGCTGGAGTTCAACACCGACTGCCAGACTTGCAACAACGGCGGCGAGGTGCGGGTGCTGGACGCCATCGCCAAGGGCGAGTTCGACCCGCTGGCCAATCTGTGGATAGGCCGCATGTTGGTGCCTGCCGAGCGCCGCGAGATGAACGGCCCGTTTTACAGCGCGATCTATGAAATCTTCAGCTCGGGCACGCCGTTCGAGCCGGCTGACTTCAACCTGACCATCCACGGCGGCGGCAATTCGGCGGGTTCTTATGGCCGCGACGACGGCGCGACGATTTGGGGCGCGGCCTATGACGGCGGGCGCCTCCAATACGCCTTCGGCTTTTTCCGCGGCCTGCGCGGCGGCGCCAACACGAACGACAACGTCCTGTACGCGCAGCGCGTCGCCTACAACTTCCTGGAGATCGAGAAAAACCCCGGCTATTACACCTCCGGCACCTATTACGGCAAGGGCGGCGATATCCTCACCGTGGCCGGCTTCAACCAATACCAAGAGGACGGCGCGGGCACGTTCGCGGACCGGGGCAATTTCCGTGGCACCGGCGCGGACGTGCTGTTTGAGAAAGTGCTGCCGAACAACAGCGGCGTCATCACCTTCAACGGCGAGTACAAGAACTACGGCATCGGCGGGTTTGGCATGGCCAGCCGCAAACTGGTGACCAGCGGTTTCGCGACGGGCTTTGCGATGTTTGAGGGCAACGCCTTCGACACCAGTTTGATGTACCTCTTCCCGCAGAAAGTGTTGATCGGCCAGTTCCAGCCGTACCTGCGCTATGTGGAGGTGATGCCAACCGACAGTTCCGACCGCAACAACTGGGAGGCCGGGCTGAATTACATCATCGACGGCCACAATGCGAAGGTTTCCTTGCTTTACCAGTACACCGACATGCCCACCAAAGGCTTTGACTACACCAACACGGCGGCCGGCAGCCATGTCAATGTCATCAAGCTGGGCTTCCAATTGCAAATTTAACTTCCCTCTTAGAAAGGCATACTTATGAATAAAGTCATGAAAACCCTGGGCATTGCCGCTTTGGCGGCGCTGGCCGGCTTGGCTGCGGCCCCCGCGCAGGCCGAAGAAACCATCAAAGTCGGCATCCTGCATTCGCTCTCCGGCACCATGGCGATCAGCGAGACCACGCTGAAAGACACCATGTTGATGCTGATTGACGAGCAGAATAAGAAAGGCGGCTTGCTGGGCAAGAAGCTGGAGCCTGTCGTCGTCGATCCGGCCTCGAACTGGCCGTTGTTTGCGGAGAAGGCCCGCGAATTGCTGCAAAAGCAGAAGGTGGCGGCGATTTTCGGCTGCTGGACCTCGGTGTCGCGCAAATCCGTGCTGCCGGTGGTGGAGGAGGCCAACGGCCTGCTGTTCTATCCGGTGCAATACGAGGGCGAGGAATCCTCAAAGAATGTGTTCTACACCGGCGCGGCACCCAACCAGCAGGCCATCCCGGCGGTGGACTATCTGATGAACGACCTCAAGGTGAAGCGTTGGGTGTTGGCGGGGACCGACTATGTCTATCCGCGCACCACCAACAAGATCCTGGAGGCTTATTTGAAGGCCAAGGGCGTGAAGCCGGCCGACATCATGATTAACTACACGCCATTCGGCCATTCCGACTGGCAGTCCATCGTCGCCGACATTAAGAAATTCGGCACGGCGGGCAAGAAGACGGCGGTCGTCTCGACCATCAACGGCGACGCCAACGTGCCGTTTTACAAGGAACTGGGCAACCAAGGCATCACCGCCGACAAGCTGCCGGTGGTGGCGTTCTCGGTCGGCGAGGAAGAGCTGTCCGGCATCGACACCAAGCCCCTGGTCGGCCATTTGGCGGCGTGGAATTACTTCATGAGCGTGGACACGAAGGAGAACGCCGACTTCATCAAGAAATGGCAGGCGTTCATCAAGAATCCGAAGCGTGTCACCAACGACCCGATGGAGGCGCATTACATCGGCTTCAACATGTGGGTGAAGGCGGTGGAGCAAGCCAAGACCACCGACACCGACGCGGTCGCGAAGGCGATGATCGGCGTCGAGTTCCCCAACCTGACCGGCGGCATGGCGAAGATGAACAAGGCCCACCATCTGTCCAAGCCAGTGCTGATTGGCGAAATCCAGGAAGACGGCCAGTTCCAGACGGTTTGGCAGACCAAGGGGCTGGTGGACGGCGATGCTTGGTCGGACTTCCTGCCGGAAAGCAAGCCCATCGTCGCCGACTGGACCCCGCCGATCAACTGCGGCAACTACAACACCAAGACCAAGAAGTGTTCGGGGCAGAAGTATTGAGGTTCCCTGTCCCGTAGGCCGGAATAAGCCTGTCCGGCGCAGCCAGGACAGGCGTTTCCGGCATCCAGCCCGGATTCGCCGGAAACGCCGGTTCTCGCTTGAGGCTCGAACCGGCTTATTTCGGCCTACCTATTCTGGGTAAAGAAACCACCAGGAAACCGCCATGTTGAAGCTAATCAAAACACATCCCCAACCGGCCAGGCGGGAAAAGCTGCTGTTGCTGCTGGTCTCGTGCCTGTGGGCCGCCGCCTTGCTGTTGATTGACCCTTCCTTGGCACGGGCTGAAACCGACGTCTTGGCCGGGGCGGTCGATCAACTGAAAACCACGCCCTTGCCCGAGATGGAGCAAGCCATTAACCGGCTGGCTCAAATCCAAGACCCGCGTGTGCCGGGCTTGTTGAAAGCCTTGCGCGACGCCCGCTTGTTCGCGGTCAAGGCCACCGGGCGCGTGGTGTTCGCTGACACTAAGGACGGCGGCTACACGCTCGCCGACGCTTTGACCGGCGAAGCCTTGGGCCAGGCGGACCGTTTCGGCGTGAAGAAAATACCCATCACCAATGCCTTAAGAAATGTGTTAAGCGCGGCCATCGCGCAGTTGGAACTTAGCGCCCCCGAGGCCGGGCAACGCTTGCAGGCGGTGCGGTCCATCAGCCAGAATCTCAGCGCCGAGTCGGTGGTGCTGCTGGGCAGGCAACTGAAACACGAAAAAGACGGCGCGGTCCGCGCCGCCATTCGGACCGCCCTGGCCCTGGCCGATTTGGCCGGAACGGACAAAAACTTGCGCTTGCAAGCCATCGAGACCTTGCAAGGCAGCCTGGACCAAGAAGTGCGCAACCGCCTCGCCGCGCTGCAAGAGCAGACCGAGGCGGGCGAATTCGCCGAGCCGGACAGCGAGGTCCGCAACCGGGCGGCGGTGGCG
>CAZOTR010000298.1:0-4284 GCA_964582755.1 uncultured Methylococcaceae bacterium
AAATCGGCGGCGATATGTTCGCGCATCAACGGAATATGCGGGGCCATCTTCGGCGCTTGGGCGATGATGGTGACATCGACATTGACGACACTAAAACCCAGGCCGTTCAGTTTGGCAACCACATCCCGCAGCAATATCCGGCTGTCGATGCCTTTAAAAGCATTGTCAGTGTCAGGAAAATGTTTGCCGATGTCGCCCAGCGCCGCCGCGCCGAGCAGGGCGTCGCACAAAGCGTGGAGGGCGACGTCGCCGTCGGAGTGCGCGGCCATGCCTTTTTCAAACGGGATTTTCAGCCCGCCGATGATGATATGGTCGCCGTCTTTGAATTTGTGGGCGTCGTAGCCCTGGCCTATGCGCAGCATTGTTGCTCCAGATAAAAAGCGGCCAGCGGGAGATCTTCGGGCCGGGTGATTTTGATATTGTCGGGCCGGCCTTCGACGATGCGCGGGGCCAGCCCTTTGAGTTCCAGGGCGCTGGCTTCGTCTGTGACGGTCAAGCCCCGTTCGGCGGCTTCGATTAAAGCATTCTTCAACGCGCTGTAGCGGAACATCTGTGGCGTCAAGGCCCGCCAGACATGGGTGCGGTCCACGGTGTCGGTGATGATGCCATTCTCCACGCCTTTCAGCGTGTCGGAGGAGGGCAGGGCGAGGATGCCGCCGACGGGATCGTCCTCCAGGGTTTCGATCAGTTTCAGCACGTCGGCGCGGGTGACGCACAGCCGGGCGGCGTCATGCACCAGCACCCAGTCGTCGTCTTGGGCTTTGCCCTCCAGGCGGCGCAATGCGGACAAGACGGAGTCGGCGCGTTCCTTGCCGCCTTCGGCGCGGAGGATTCTAGGGTGGTCGATGAAAGGCAAATCGGGCCAATAGCCGTCTTCTTGGCCTAGGGCTACGGCGATGGCGGACAGCGCTTCCACGCTTAACAGCCGTTCCAGGGTGTGTTGCAGCACGGGTTTGCCGTTGACGGGCAGATATTGTTTGGGGATGTCTGCGCCCATGCGTTTGCCTATGCCGGCGGCGGGGACTACGCCCCAGAAGGCGTGTTTGGCGGTCATTGGTCGTCGTCAATCATCAAAGAGGGGTTCCGACGCCGGTTTGGCCGGTGCGGCGGGTGCCTGGGGTTTGGCCGGCTTTGGGGCAGCTTTGGATGCCTGGGGTTTGTCGGTCTTGGCAGGCGCCGGTTTCGGCTTGCCAGCCGTTGGGAATTCGGCCTGGCGCGGCTTGGCCGCGTCTTTGGCTTTGAGTTTGCCTTCCTTGGGCGGTTTCGCCGCCTGCTTGGCGGCGGGTGTGGCCAGCTTTTCCACGGGAGGGGCGGTGGGGGGGAACTCGGGTTCGTGGGGGTCGATGACCTGCACGAACACCTCGCCCTCCTTAATCATGTCCATATCCTGGCGCGCCCGTTCTTCCACGGCGTCCAGCCCCTGTTTCAAGTCCATCACCTCGGCTTCGAGGGCGGCGTTGCGCTCGTGGCGCTTGGCCCCCTCTAGGCGAAGTTCGGAGATGTGGTCGTTCATGCGCTGGAATTCCAGCACATTGCCGTCGCCAAACCACAGCCTGTACTGAAGCAGGGCGATCAATAGCAGCAGTAACGCTTTGACTTTGTTCACTTAAAGCAAGGACAGGCTGTGGCGGTTGGTCTTAGAGCGCTTGCTTGAAGGCGTTGCGGCCGGCGTAGACTGCCTTGCTGCCGAGTTCCTCTTCGATCTTCAACAGGCGGTTGTACTTGGCGACGCGGTCGGAGCGGCTCAAGGAGCCGGTCTTGATCTGGCCGGTGGAAGCGGCGACGGCCAGGTCGGCAATCGTCGTGTCCTCGGTTTCGCCGGAGCGGTGGGACATGACGGTCGTGTAACCGGCGGCCTGCGCCATGCGGATCGCGGCCAGCGTCTCGGACAAGGTGCCGATCTGGTTGACCTTGATGAGGATCGAATTGGCGATGCCTTTGGCTATGCCTTCTTCCAGGATCTTCGGATTGGTGACGAACAAATCGTCGCCGACCAATTGGATCTTGCTGCCCTGCGCTTCGGTTTGCAGCTTCCAACCGTCCCAATCGCCTTCGGCAAAGCCGTCCTCGATGCTGATGATCGGGTATTTGCCGATCCAGCCGCCGAAGAAATCGACGAACTCGGCGGAGGAGAACGAACGGCCTTCCGATTCCAGATGGTACGCGCCGTCTTTGAAGAACTCGGAGCTGGCCACGTCGAGGCCGAGATAAATGTCCTGGCCGGCTTTATAGCCCGCCTTCTCAATGGCTTCCAAAATCACCGTGATGGCTTCTTCGTTGGACGCCAGGTTCGGCGCGAAGCCGCCTTCGTCGCCGACGGTGGTCGCCAGCTTGCGCTTGTTCAGCACACTCTTGAGGCTGTGGAACACCTCCGTGCCGTAGCGCAGGGCTTCGCGGAAGGTCGGAGCGCCGACCGGCAAGATCATGAATTCCTGCATGTCCACGCTGTTGTCGGCATGGGCGCCGCCGTTGATGATGTTCATCATCGGCACCGGCAGGATGCACTCGCCGCCGCCGTGCAGGTTGGCGTACAAAGGCTTTTTAGCGGCCAGCGCGGCGGCGTGGGCGTTCGCCAGCGACACCGCCAGCAGCGCGTTCGCGCCCAAGCGGGCCTTGTTGTGGGTGCCGTCCAGTTCGATCATCTTCGCATCCAGACCTTCCTGGTCGTTGGCATCCAAGCCGATGACAGCGGAGCGGATTTCAGTGCGGACATTCTCGACCGCCTTCAACACGCCCTTGCCCAGGTAGCGGGACTTGTCGCCGTCGCGCAGTTCGATGGCCTCGCGGGAGCCGGTGGACGCGCCGGACGGCACCTTGGCCGAACCGATGGAACCGTTGTCCAGGATGACATCGGCTTCGACGGTGGGGTTGCCACGCGAGTCCAGGACTTCGCGGGCTAAGACTTCTACGATTTTGCTCATGTGTTCCTCTTGGTAAGAGTGTTGTGGAATGGAAGGGCTATTTTAATGGTTCCCGCGCCCTATGTGCGGGCGCTGGGCGGTTTGCCGGGAAAATAGCTGTTGCGTTAGAGTGGCTTGCGGGGTGGCTCAGACCTCGGACCAGACGATTTCCATCTCGTCCCGCCCGCCCATGGCGGTTTCCAGCAGGGCCAGCAAATGCGCGTCCGCCCCTTGCTCCTTGAAAATCTCCAAGGTTTCGCGGTTCAGCCAATAATCTTGGTCGGTCTGGCTTTCCTCCTCCAGTTGGTCGATCATAAACTGGAGTTCTTCTGCCGAGATCGTGCCGATAAGCGCGCCGGTGTCTTTGTCGGATAACTGAATCATGGTGTGCCTCTTGGGTTTATGTGAGTTACAGATCGGTTGGCGCAAGCCCGGTGTGTTTTGCGATACGGGCCAGCATTTTGGGGCCAATCTCCTCGCCTTCATGGAAAGCGAACACAAAATCCGGCCAAGCTGCGCGGGTAAGCGTCATATGCTAGCCGGTTTGTCTTTTGATTTGCCAGCCGATCCGCAAAAGCGCGGCCAAAACACGTTTGGCTTTAACCGAGGGCCATTGGCTCATGCGGCGGCGGCAAGCGTGAAATGGATAGCCATAGGCCGGCTTTCACCTTGTTCAAGGCGCTCGGCGAGGACTCGCAAAGCCAATGCCTCGGCCTTCGCCATCGCCTCGTCCGGGCTTGCGCCATAAGCGAGGACGCCCGGCAATTCAGGCACCTCGGCCAGCCAACGGCCATCTTGTTCTTGCTCATATTCGATGCTGAAATTCATGGGCTTGTCCGGCGAATGAAGTGGATTAAAGATAATCGAAGTAGGTAACTGGTAAACGCGAACGATGCGCTTCCTTCCTCAGCGCATCTATGGCCCTAATGTGCTGTTTTATCCATCGCATAATGGATGCTCTCATAATCGCCAATAAAATGCCCCAGCAGCGTGACTAGCCTTGCCAGCGGATGGTTTTCGTTGGCTCCGCCGACATCGAGAAGTTCGTTTAACACTTGGATCGCGTGGTCGTATTCGGCTTCGTTATGAATAGGGTACAATGGAACCGAATGGCAGATTTCCTGATAATGGCGCACAACATTTTCGATTTCGACGGCTTGCATGGTTCAAGGTCTCCAGTGGTTGTACTGTGTATGAGTCAGTATTTCTCGAACATACACAGTTTGCGTGTTGAAATGGATGGCGGCGACCAAGCGGTAGTGATTGCCTGCAATATCGAATACATAAAATTCCCCGACCTTGTCCACGCTGTTGAAGCTCCACTTCAACTCAGCATAAGAGTCAAATCGGCTTTTCTCGATATTCTTCCGCCAATCCTGCAAAG
>CAZOTR010000299.1:0-1089 GCA_964582755.1 uncultured Methylococcaceae bacterium
CGGCTACCTTCGATAAGCCGCTACGCGGTAACTCAACACAGCTTAACTTAATGGCGGTGACGCTCCGCGTGGGAATGCCGCCTTGGCCGCTCTGCGGCCCGTTTCGTTGAGAGGCGGGGTGCTGGGAAATGCGACGCAGAGCGTCGGGGAATGCATTCCCACGCGGAGCGTGGGAACGATCAAAACGCCGCCGCCTAGGGCGCGGCAGGAGGAGGTGGGTTCAATTGATTGAAATGTAGGAGCGGGCCATGCCCGCGATCTTGGGCCTCACCCATTGCCCGAAGCTTTTCGCGGCCATGGGCCGCTCCTACGGAAAATATCAATAACCTGGGCTTCGGGATAAGGTAGGCCGGATGGGACGAGGCAAACCCGCGCAAAACACCGGCCCTGCGGGCTACCGCTAATTTTCCTATCCCGAACTCAGGTTATCAATAAATCAATTAAACCCACCTCCCGGCGGGATGCCTACGGCTGGCCTCCGATGTGCCGCATCACGTCCAGCACCAGCTCGCGCTTTTCGCGGGCGATGCGGTAGAGCAGGCTGCGGTCGTCCAGGGCTTGCAGGGCCAAAAGCAGCGGCTCGAAGATGGCTTGCTGTTCGGCATCCAACGCCAGCAGCGCGTCGCGCACGGCGGTTTGCTGGCCCGCCGCTGCTTGCCGCAACAAGGTGTCCGCCAGCGCCGACCGTAGGTTTTCCGTTAGGTTTGGGTCGGTGGCTGTGTGGGCTAGGATGTAGGCTGCCGCTTTAGGGAGGACGGCTTGCCAGTGTTCGGATAGAACCCAGCGGCCATAACTGTCCTGAGGTTCCAGAGCCAAGCCTAGACTCAATGCGTTCGCGCCCTCTTCGATGCGCCCCATGTCGATTAAATACGTCCCACCCAGATTGATATGCGCCAAGCCATATTGCGGATCAAGCTCCAGCGATTTGCGGTAGGCGGCTTCGGCCTCGGCGGGGCGGTTCTGGTTGGATAGCGCGTTGCCTAGATTGCTCCAGGCAACGGCCTGTTGCGGGTCGAGTTCCAGCGCCTTGCGGTAGGCGGCTTCGGCCTCGGCGGGGCGGTTTTGACCGGATAGCGCGGCACCTAAGTT
>CAZOTR010000299.1:1189-4282 GCA_964582755.1 uncultured Methylococcaceae bacterium
GGCGGCTTCGGCCTCGGCGGGGCGGTTTTGGCCGGATAGCGCGTTGCCTAGGTTGTACCAGGCAACAGCATCTTGCGAGTCGAGTTCCAGTGCCTGGCGGTAGGCGGCTTCGGCCTCGGCGGGGCGGCTTTGGCCGGATAGCGCGTTGCCTAGGTTGTTCCAGGCATAGGCCAGTTGCGGGTCTAGCGCCAGTGCCTTGCGGCAGGCGGCTTCGGCCTCGGCGGGGCGGTTTTGACCGGATAGCGCGGCACCTAAGTTGTTCCAGGCACCGGCATCTTGCGGATCGAGTTCCAGCGCCTGGCGGAAGGCGGCTTCGGCCTCGGCGGGGCGGTTTTGGCCGGATAGCGCGTTGCCTAGGTTGAGCCAGGCAACAGCATCTTGCGGATCGAGTTCCAGCGCCTTGCGGCAGGCGGCTTCGGCCTTGGCGGGGCGTTGAAACAACAATTCCAACATCACCCCCGCCGCCCGCGCATGGCGCGGTGTGTCCTGCCGCCAGCCGCCCAGTTCGTCCAACCGTGTCCAGGCCCGCCGCAAGCCGTCCTCGCCCAAAGCCAGCCGCAAGCGCTGCCACCACGAATCATCAGCGGGCCGGAAACCCAGTGGGCGGCGGGCGTCGGCTTGCAGCAGCCAAACCACCTCGGCTAGCAGATAACGCCAACCATGGCTTTCCACCGGGTCGCCGCTGTCGGCAATATCCTCATCCAAGGCCCGGCGGTCGTCTCGCTTGATGGCATCGCGCACCAAAGCCTCGAACACCTCGCCGCGTTCGCCATCGCCTGCCGCCGCGCTCAAGGCATGAAGATGCGCCAGTTTCTCCGCCCGCACCGGTTCAGCCAAAACCCCGGCCAAATCGCCCTCCAAGCGTTTCGCCCATTCCTTGAAATCTGAGCGCGTGTAAAACGTCTGCATAAACCCCACCAGCCAGCGCAGCCGCCTGCGGCCTTCGCGGCTGTGGCGCATCAGGTAATAGACGTTGTAGAAGCGCTCTGTGACTTGGTAGCGTTTTTTCTTGTCGCCGCCGGCTTCTTCGACAAAGCCTTCGTCGATTAGCCGCTTGATCTGGGCGCTGACATAGTTGGAGGGTTTGCGCAGTTCGCGGCGGATGTCGTCCACCGTCACCGGGTCCCAGCGGCGGGCGATGGCGTCGAACACGCGGCGGGTCTCCTTGGCCTTCAGGCTGTCGATGCGGTGTTTGAAAAACGGCGTGGCGGCGTCGAGCAGGCGTTCCAAGTCTTGCCGCAAATCGCCGTCCAGGCCGTCGCGCAGCACCCGGTAGCCGAGCTTGACCAAGCGCGGGTTGCCGCCGGTGAAGATGCGCAAGGCCGCGACGCGCGCCGGGGCTTGTTCAATGACGCGCAGCACCCGGTCGTCGTCTTGCCGTTGCGCATAGCCGCGCAGGAAGCTTTCCAGTTCCTCTTGGCTGAGGCGGTCCAGCGTGAACGGGCGGAAGAAGTCGTGGAAAGCTTGGTCCACTGCGGTGATGGCCTCGAAATAACTCGGCGCCGCGCCGACCACCATGCAGCGCGGGTCGGTCATCCACAGGGCGCGGAGGGTGTGCAGCGCCTGCCCGTCGTCGATGTTGTCGAAGATGTCGTTGAGGTTGTCGATGAGCAGCAAGGCGCGTTTGCCGGTTTCCGCCAGCAGTTCAAAAAACCGCTGTTGCGCCCGGTCGGCGAGGTCGTCGGGGTTTTCGTCCAGCAATTGCTCGCTGGCTTGGCTGGGGCGGTGCAGCGCGGCTTCCAGATGGCGGATGGTTTCCAGCCAGAAATCCGCCAAGTCGCCGATGCCGTATTGCTCCTCTTGGAACAGGATCGGCAGCCATTCGGCGTTGAGTGCCGCGTCGCGGGTTTCGACGCTGTGCTTGATCGCGCACAGCAAGGTCGTCTTGCCCATGCCACGCGGGCCGATGACGATGACATGCTGCTGCGGCTGGTCCGGGCCGTTATGGCGAATGATGTCGAGTATGCGCTCCAGCACCCCCTTGCGGTCGATGAATTCGGCCAGCAGCACTTCGGGGTCTAGTGTGGCGGGGTTGTAGAGGTTTAGCGTGGGGTCTTGGAGGCTCATACCTTCCCCTTCCACCGCCAATAATCGCGCAGCAGATGGGAGAAAAACCGGATGTTGCCGTCTTCGGCTTCGGTCAGATAGCCGTCGTGTTCCAGGACTTCCAACACATATTGGTAATCCTCGTCTTCAAGCTGGGAAACCCGGTTGCGCAATTCGTCGCGTGGCATTCCTAAATCTTTGGCGGCTATCAACTTGAGCGCGGCGCGGGCGGCGGTGGCCTGCGGCGGGTCGAAGACTTCGGCCAGGCGCGTCCACATATTGTCGGAATACTGGTTGCGCTTGCCTTGCGCCACCCGGCGGTAAATCTGCTCCAAATCGGCTGGCTGGCCGGGGCTGGCTTCGGCATCCTGCAATTCGGCGACGAACAATTGGATGAAATACGGCCAAGCCGCCGGTCCCAAGCGGCGCAGATATTCCAGGGCCAAAGTTTCGTTCAGCAGGACGTGGTTGTCGCTGGCCAGGGTCAAAGCCAGTTCCAGGGCTTCGGCGGCGTTTAGGGAGGTGAGGAACTCGCGGCGCAAATCATTGCCGGGGCCACGGATGCGGTGGCGGCGCAGCACATTATCCAGGCCAATCGAGCCGGTGAGCAGAAAGCGCACCGGGCTGTCCGTATTCTCCTGCAAGCAGCCGCGCAGCCAGCGCACGGCGGCGTCGGCCTCGTCCGCGCCGTGTCTGCGGGCAATCAAATCCACCATGGTGGGGAATTCGTCGAGTAGAAACCACACCGGCTCTTGCAAGCGGCCCAAGCCTTCCATCAAGCGGTCGGCGGCATCGCTCCAATCGGCTTCTTTCAGGCTGAGGACTTCGCTGTCCAGCCGCTCCAAGAAATCGCCCGCTGCCTTGAGTTTTTTCTGCCAAGCCTTGTCTTGGATTTCCCGCAAGCCTTTGACCATGGCCTCGATCCAAAGCTTGGGGTGGTTGCATTTTTCCAGGTTGATGAACACGCAACGCGCCGGGGCGTTCGCCTTCAAATGCAACACCACGCTGGTTTTGCCGGTGCGGCGCGGGGCGAGGAACAAGACATGC
>CAZOTR010000300.1:0-2251 GCA_964582755.1 uncultured Methylococcaceae bacterium
CGCCGTTGCGGATGTCGATGGTTGCCGGGCGCTTCATTCGGTTTCCTCCTCTTCGAGGTAGCTGGCCGCCGGGCGCGGAGGGGCTTTCCTGACGGGGGGCGCGAACCGGGGCCGCCGGGCGCCTTGCAGGACGTCGGCGGGGATGTCGCCGACCTTGAGGTGCGCGTAGACTTCCCGGGCTTGCTGGGCGAGCCTTGTGTTTTTGCGGATGTCTTCGCGGGTGACGCCGGTGTAGCGCCAGTTGAGGAGCGGCATGGCGTAGATGCGGCGGAGCGGGCGGCCGGCGCGGAGCAGGAGGGAGTAGGCGCGCTCGCGGTCGATGAGGGCGCATTTCTGGGCGGTCAGGAGGGTGCGCATCATCTCGTCGAAGTCGTGCAGCAGGTAGGCCCCCTTGGCGGTGTAGGGGCTGCCGAGCAGGAACGGCAGCTGGACCGGGGCCACCGACTGGGCGAGGTCGACCTCGATGCTGGACGCGGAGGCCATCGAGGCGAGGGGGCCGGTCATCTGGCGGATGCTGGCGCGGATCGCCGTCTCCGCCTCGGCGAGGGCTGCCTCGACTTTGAGCAGCGCGAGGTCGGCGTAGGGGTCGTCGGAGGCGGCGGCGTTGGAGATTTGCGCGGCGGCGCGGGCGAAGCCGTCGAGGCCGACAATGCCGGGTTTGCCGGGCTTGCCGTCTTCCCCTTCTTGCCGCTTGCGCCCCAGATATAGGAGCTGGGCCTGCTTGGTGTGGAGGGTCAGCCGCGCGTGGGTGCGCAGGGCTCCGGGGCTTGGCTGCGTGGCCAGCGCTGTCTCAATCGGGGCGGTTGTTTCGTCACGCGCCATGGGTCTCTGGCCTCTCTTCTGGGTTGGCTCGGATTATGCTGCGGGAGGCTTCATGCCACAGGCCACCGTCCAATGGGCATCCTTCAGCGCTGCCTGGGCTGTCTTGCGGTTCGCCGTCGGCCGCATGCCTGCCTAGGACGGCTTCAATGTCACGGACCGGGACGCCGGTGGCCTCGTGCACGGCAAGGTATCGGTGCGCCTCGCCCAGCCGGCCCAAGGATTGCCAGAGCAGCCACACCTTGTTTGATGCCGCCTCGTCCAGGTGTCCCCGGCGTCCGGCGTCCTTGCCTTTGATGCCGAGGTATTCGCGGTTCAGGACGTATTGGTGGACGTTGAGGCCGAACAGCCTGGCCATCAGCGGCCGGCTGGCCCCGGCCTTGACCAGGGCCAGTTCGGTTTCCCTTTCCTTGGCGACGCGCTCGGCGATGTCGAACAGCGCGTCGATGGCGTCGGGGTCGATCTTCGCATCGATCACCGTGCCTTTGAGGGTGCGGGCCATGCTGGCCATGTCGGTGAGGTTGATGCCCCTCAGCCGCGCGATGTGTTCGCGGGTGAAGCCTATCGACATCAGGGCTGCGATCTCGCCTTCGGCGGCGAGTTGGCTTGCGTACAACAGCACCATCGAATTCAGGTGCTGCTGGGGGGCTGTGTGGATGGACATGGCTATCCTGCTGTCCCGTTGTTCGTTGTGGTTAGGGGGCTTGCGCCTTGGCCGTCCCGCAGGCGGGCGAGGCTGGCGACGAGGCCGAGGAGTCCGGACAGCAGCTGCAGCGTCTCGTCGGAGGGCGGGCGCCCGCCGTCGAGCTTCGTGAGGATCTGCTGGAACATGGCGACGGGGTTCGGAGGGGCGGTTTCCGTGTCGGCGACGCCGGAGAGGGCGGCGAGGAGCCACCAGACGGCGGTTTCGCGCTTGTCCGCGCCCGCCCGCAGCGGGGCCAGGCGGAATCCGCCGGGCGCGGAGGGGTCGGCCGTCGCGGACAGCCATTCAACGCCCGCCTTGCGGGCCAGGTGGGCGGCCTGCCTGGCGATTTGGCCGGGCAAGATCGGGCTGGGGGGTGCGGCCGGCAGGCGGGCGTCCTGGGTGGACGCGTGGGGCTCTTGGGGCGGCGCGGGCGGTTCGGCGGCTTGCCTGGGCCGGGTTGCCGGGATGTCGGCGAAGACGAATGCCGACGGCGAAAAGGCTGCCGGGACGGCCTCGGAGGCTTCGGCCTGCGCCTCCGTCGGCGCGGGCCACGGGAATGGGGCGCTGCCGCCCCCTGCGAAGGCCTCTGCCGGGGCCGCGGATTCCCGCCCGAGTCCTTCGTCTGCCGGGCCGGACACGGCCTCTTCGGCGGGGGCTTCCGGAAACGGCGTGGCTTGCATGGCGGCATGGGCTGGCTGGCCCGGGCTTGCCGGGCCGGGGGCAGCATGGGCCGTGGGCGGCGCCGCG
>CAZOTR010000300.1:2351-4227 GCA_964582755.1 uncultured Methylococcaceae bacterium
GAATGGCTCTTCCGCCGGCCGGCTTGTCTTGATGACCGGCTCGTCCGCAGGCAGGATGTGTGTCCGTTGCATCAACTGATGTTCGACTTTCAGCCGGACCACGTTGGGCTTGTGGCCGGTGGTTTCCTCGATGCGCCGGTCGAGCCCGGCTTGAAACGCCTCGAAAGGAAACCGCCCGCCATCTTCCTCGTCGTGCAGTCCGAGCTCGTCCGCGAACAGGTCGTCGAAGCGCGCGGGCGATTCGATGTCGGGGGCGGACTCCAATATCTTCTTGTAGACGTTTTCATAGGCGGTCGAGAGTTTTCCTATTTCATCCACGAAGGTCGGGCCGGCGCCCGACCTGAAGACGTTCGGGATCGCCGGCCACAGCACGGACACCGCGTAGTCCATCCGGCCCAGGTCGCGGCGCGAGACGGGGTGGCCCATCTCGTCGCGGAGGATTTTTTCGTAGTCCGTCTTGCCAAGGGTGCCGCGGGTTTGCTCCAGCAATTCCTTCAAAGTCTGGAGCGCCAGGGCGTGGTCGATGAACACTAGGTCGTCGCGCAGGTCGTTCTCGCGCAGGTGGGCTGCGAGGATGTCGATGTCGGACGTGTAGGGCTTGAAGACGCAGGGGGCGGCGGCGAACCTCGGCGGCTCGCCGGGCCTTTGCGCCGCGGCCTCCTCCCGCGCCAGTTCGAGCAGGGCCCGCAGGCGGGTGTTGCCGCCGCCCGCGACCATGAAGCGGTCGCTGCCGGGGCGGCGGGTGATTGGGATGGGGTTGTCCAGGCCGGAGGACTGGATGGATTCCTTGATTTTTTGAAACGCCTTGTTGGGCTGCTCCCGCGGGTTGAGGTCGCACAGGTCGATTTGCTCGACGGGCACGGTGATCAGCGCGGCCGCGGGCGGGTCGGCGGGGGCCAGGGCCGGGGCCCTGCCGGGGCCTGGGACGTTGCCGATCAGGCCGCCGAGCGAGCCAAGGATTCCTTTTTTCTGGGTCATGGCTCAGCCCTCCGCGGCTTCGGCGCTTGCCGAAGGGTCCGGCCGGGCGATGTGCGGGAACAGTTCGGCGACCAGGGCGCGCATGGTTTCCGCCGCGCAAGGGGTTGCGCCGCGCCGCCGGGCGTCGTGGCGGTGGACGGGGACGCGCAGCGTCGCCGCCTCGCGGTAGGCGACGCTGGCGGGGACCGCCGTGCCGAGGATGGCCATGCCGCCCTTGCTGGGCAGGAAGGATTCGGAGCGCAGCTCCTCGGCGATGGCGCGGGCGTCGACCGTGCGGTCCAGTCGGTAGATCACGCCCTTCAGCGGCCCGATGGGCGCGCCGAAGTAGGCCATTGGCTTGAGGCGCTCGACCATCGCGCAGGTGCCGCGCACGAACTCGCGGGCGGGCAGGATCTCGGGCGGGATGGGCGACACCAGCAGGTCGGCGGCGGCGACGGCGGAGTCCTGCAGCGGGCCGACCGCGCCCTGGGTGTCGATCAGGATGGCGTCGTAGCTTTCCGCGAAGCGGGGGTGGTCGAGGCCGTGCTTGAGCCGCACACGGCCCGCCGGGTCGTGTAGAATCCAGTCGGCCAGGCGGCCTTCGGGGTCGTTGGAGTAGACCAGGTCCAGGTTGGGGATGGCGGTCTTGCTGACGCACGGCCCGGCGGCGGGCTTGGCGATGAGTTCGGAGAGCCCCGCCGGGGCCTCCTCCCGCATCGCGTAGTAGGTGGAAAGGGTGGGCTGGGGGTCGGCGTCCACCAGCAGCACCCGTTGGCCGAGGTCGGCCAGCAGGCCGCCCAGGTTGGCGGTCAGCGTGGTCTTGCCGACCCCGCCCTTGGTCGATACGATGCACAGTTTGATACACATTTCGTTAAGCCTCAATCACTTGCCCAAGTGTCTTGGCTACGTTGCGCATCCG
>CAZOTR010000301.1:0-4221 GCA_964582755.1 uncultured Methylococcaceae bacterium
AGGGCCGTTCAAGCGTCGCTACGCGACGCAGAATTTTGCGCCTCCACCGGGGGATAAATCCCCCGGCTAGCTTCGATAAGCCGCTACGCGGCAACTCAACACAGCTTAACTGAATGGCAGTGACGCGCCGCGTGGAAACGCAGTCACGGCGCGTTGCGCCGAATCGCGGACCGAACAGATTCCCATGCGCAGGAACCAGGAACGATACTTAGAGAGGCGACACCATGAACGAAGAATTCCGCAAAATCACCCGCGACGGGCTGTGGGACAACAATATTGTCTTTAGCCAAAGCATCGGCCTGTGTCCTTTGCTGGCGGTCACCGGCACGGCGGTCAACGGGCTAGGTATGGGGTTGGCGACCACCGCCGTCATGGTCGTGTGCAGCGCCTTGGTCTCACGCGGCCGGCTGTTCATCCCGCCGGAAATCCGCATTCCCATCTTCGTGGTGTTGATCGCCATGGTGGTGACTTTGGTGGACATGGTCATGAACGCCTGGCTGCACGAGATGCACAAGGTGCTGGGCCTGTTCATCCCCTTGATTGTGACCAATTGCGCCATCCTGGGGCGGGTCGAGGCGTATGCGTCGAGGCGGCCGGTGGCCGAGGCGGCGATGGACGGGCTGATGATGGGGCTGGGCTTCACGCTGGCCCTGGTGGTCTTGGGCGCGGCGCGGGAAATCCTAGGTTCCGGCACGTTGTTTGCCAATGCATCCTTGCTGATGGGCGAATCCTTCGCCTGGCTGGAAACCGTGCTGATCGACAAATACCGGGGCTTTTTGCTGATGGCCCTGCCACCGGGGGGGTTCTTGATGCTGGGTTTCATCCTGGCCGGCAAGAAGGTGTTGGACCGCAAGCTTCAGGCTAAAACCCAGGCTGTCGAGGCGGTGGGCTTGGCGGAAACGGCTCTGTAAAAAAACAGACAACATCCCTTGTAGGGATGCCATCTGTCATGTGAAAGTTACTTTTAAGGGGCCAAGGCAAATGAACGTGGGCGTATGTTATGCGGAAGCCGACCGGCAAGTCTGGCTGCGGCTGGAAACCCCGGACGGCAGCACCGTGGAGCAGGCCATCCGCCATTCCGGCATCCTCTCCCGGTTTCCCGAGATCGACTTGAAAATCCAGAAGGTCGGCATCTTCGGCAAGCTGGTCAAACTGGACTCGGCGGTGAAGGAAGGCGACCGCGTCGAGATTTACCGGGCCATCATCGCCGACCCGAAGACCGTGCGGCGGCGGCTGATGGACGACGAAGACGACGACGATTGAAGGGGCGGCTTCATGTATATCTGCATCTGCAAAGCGGTCACCGACGGCCAGATCCGCGAGGCCATCCATCAAGGCGCCTGCACCCGCAAGCAATTGCGCGAATGTCTTAGCGTCGGCAGGGACTGCGGCAAATGCAACCCCGAGTTGCGGGAGTTGCTGGACATCCACGCGCCGCGTCCCGGTTGCGCGCGGCCCCCGTCCTATCACGCACCATCCAACCCAATGGCGGCCTGAACGCCGCCCCCACACAAGGGTAAATCCAATGCAAGGCGACAATAAAATCTTAGGTTATTTGAACCGTGTGCTGTACAACGAACTGACGGCAATCAACCAGTATTTCCTCCATGCCCGCATGTTCAAGAACTGGGGTTTGCACAAGCTCAACGAACATGAATACAAAGAATCCATCGACGAGATGAAACATGCCGACATGCTCATCGAGAGGATTCTGTTTTTGGAAGGCTTGCCCAATCTGCAAGACTTGGGCAAGCTGAAAATCGGCGAAAACGTGCCGGAGATGCTGGTCAGCGATTTAAAGCTGGAAATGGAATCCCTGCCGCCGTTGAAAGAGGCCATCGCCTATTGCGAACAGGCCGGCGATTTTGTCAGCCGCGAGTTGTTCGAGCATATCCTGGAAAACGAAGAAGAGCATATCGACTGGCTGGAGACCCAGCTTGAATTGATCGACAAAATCGGCCTGCCCAATTACCTGCAATCGAGTATGTGAGCAGCAGGATAAAATTCCTCAAACCTGCCCGCCGACAACATCCCTGCACGGGGTGTTGTCGGTTTTTTTGGCGGTGGGTTTAATTGATTTATTGGTATTTTCCGTAGGAGCGGCCCATGGCCGCGAAAGGCTTCGGGCAATGGGTGAGGCCCAAGATCGCGGGCATGGCCCGCTCCTACAATTCAATCAATTAAACCCACCTCCGTTTTTTTAGGGGCTGGGATTGGGGTGGATTTTGTGGATGGCCTCGACCTGCTCCAGCACCTCCGGCGCAAGCCCGACATCGACGTTGGCGATGTCCATGCGCAACTGTTCCAAGCTGGTCGCGCCGATGATCGTGCTGGTGGTGAACGGGCGGCTGTTGACGTAGGCCAAGGCCAACTGCGCCGGGGCCAGTCCATGCGCTTGGGCCAGCTCCACATAGGCTTGCGTCGCCGCTTGGGCCTGCGGGCTGTTGTAGCGGGCGAAGCGCTCGAACAAGCTGAGACGCGCCCCCGCAGGCCGCGCCCCGCCTAGGTATTTGCCGGTCAGCACGCCGAAGGCCAAGGGCGAATAGGCCAGCAGGCCGGTTTGCTCGCGGTGGGCGAATTCGGCCAGGCCGATCTCGAAACTGCGGTTGAGCAGGTTGTAGGGGTTCTGGATGCTGGCGATCCTCGGCAAGCCCCGCTCCTGCGCATAGTTTAAAAACTGCGCGACGCCCCAGGGCGTTTCGTTGGACACGCCGACATGCCGCACCTTGCCCGCCCGCACGAAACCCGCCAGCGCTTCCAAAGTTTCCAGGATAGGCACGGCGGACTCTTCGGGTTCGTGGGTGTAGCCCAGGCGGCCGAAATGGTTGGTGGAACGGTCCGGCCAGTGCAATTGGTACAGGTCCAGGTAATCGGTTTGCAGCCGCCGCAAGCTGCCCTCCAACGCCTCTTCCAAATTTTTGCGGTTGAAATGCGACGCGCCGCCGCGGATGTGGCTGGCCTGCGGCAGCAGCCGGGCCGGGCCTGCGGCTTTGCTGGCGAGGATCACGCGGTCGCGGTTGCCGCGTTGTTTGAGCCAAGTGCCGATGATTGTTTCCGTCACGCCATAGGTTTCCGGGCGCGGCGGCACGGGGTACATTTCGGCGGTGTCGATGAAATTCACCCCGGCGTCCAGCGCCGCGTCGAGTTGCGCGTGGCCCTCCGCCTCGGTGTTTTGCTCGCCCCAGGTCATCGTGCCTAGGCAAATCAGGCTGACGTTCAGGCCGGTGTGGCCCAATGGACGGTATTGCATGTTCGCGTTCCCTTGTTTTTGTTCCCCTCCCCGGAAGGAGAGGGGGATTTCCTGTGGGGGCTTACAGCGCGGCAATATCGTTGAGGATTTGCTGGGCGTGGTTCTCCGGCGTGACATCCGGGTAATACAGCACCACCTTGCCGCCTTTGTCCAATACCCAGGTCACGCGCAGATGGCGGGGGCCGGAGGGTCTGAGGATGCCCAGTTCCGTGCCTAGGGCGGCGTCTTTGTCGGTGACCAGTTCAAAGGCCAAGGAGAACTTCTCGCAGAAGGCGGCGTGGGAGTCGGCATCGTCCACGCTGACGCCGAGGATGCGGATGTTCCTGGCGTCATAAGTCGGTTTCAGCTTTTGGAACTCGTTGGCCTCGATGGTGCAGCCGGGGGTGTCGTCCTTGGGATAAAAATACAGCACCGTGTAGGCGCTGCCGTCCAGGCCCACGGGGCCGGCCGGGGTGGACAATTTCTCGATGGGGAAAATTTCGCCGACTTGTGTCATTTTCATTGCTCCAGTGGGTTGAAACCTAGGTCTTGCCAAGGGTAAGCGGTGCCGGAAAACAGATGCCGGAACCGGGTCGGGCCATTCTTCATGACTTGCGGCGCATTATCAAGCCCGCGCAAAGTAGGGTGAATCCCCGCGCCGGCGGGAGGGGCTGGTCCGTCGTGGCGCAAACCGCGCCGGGCATTGGGGGGGCAAGCCCAGCCGTGCCATACGCCTGGCCGGGAAAAAATAATCCGCGCCGCCGCTGGCAAACCGGCCAATGCCGGTGCTAAAATCCCCCACTTAGTTAGTGGCCGCAATGGCCGGCCCGCCCACCCATGCCCCGCCCCGGTAGCTCAGTTGGATAGAGCATCCCCCTCCTAAGGGGAAGGTCACACGTTCGAATCGTGTTCGGGGCACCAATCAAAACAAAGCCTTGCAGGATTTCCCGCAAGGCTTTTTTGTTGGCGGCCCGCTGCCGCGCCCGGCGGGG
>CAZOTR010000302.1:0-4217 GCA_964582755.1 uncultured Methylococcaceae bacterium
CAGCAGATACATCCCGCCGAAGGAGGAGATTTGCACATGCGAGGACTGCACCTGGCGGGAATACTCTTCTGGATCGCGCCAGGCCATCAGCGCCACCGCCTGCACGCTCTCGCCGCTGACCACCGCCACGATCAGCACCGGCAACAGGAAGCGCACCCCGAATACCGCGATGACCATGCCCCAGGTCAGGAAACGCTGCTGCCACGCCGCGCTCATGTTTTTCAGCACGGTGGCGTTGACCACGGCGTTGTCGAAGGACAGGCTTACCTCCATCAGCGCCAAGATGGCAGTCATCAGCAAGCCGTTCGGCCCGCCCCAGTAAAATGCCGCCGACAGGCCCAACAGGGCGACGATGATCGAGGAAGTGAAATGGCGCACGGAGGTCTCCAGGGGAAAAGAAGGGCACATTATAAGGGAATAGCCATGGCGAAACGCGAGGCTTGTGGCGAGCGGCCCAAAGCAAGGCTTGAAAAACACCGCTAAATTTCCATTGAAATTTAATGGTTTTTATGATAGATGTCGTCCGAATACAGGCAGCGCCACCACCTGCCCTGTCGCTTCAATTAGGGTTAAATGTGAGGAAGGACAATCATCATGCCCAGCTTGACTTGTGTTCTACGCCGGAGCTGGCAATTAGCCTTGCCCCACCCAACGCCGACCTTCGATGGCCTGCCTTCCTGCTCTGCTTTTGACGGCTACGACACCTTTGCAAAGGAGCAATTGATGAAGCTAAATCGCCTAATTCCCAAATTGATCCTCTTTGCCCTCAGCTTAACAATCACTGAGCCTGCCCAATCTGACCCGACGCTATTTGCCCGGCTGACCAACCCCACCGGAGTGGCCGTTGACCAAGCCGGGAATGTTTATGTGCAATCGCTTTCCCTTCTGGGGAATGGCGGCTTGTTCAAATTCGATTCCAATGGGGTTTTACAGGCCCAAAACAGCAACCTATTGGGAAAATTTCGGTTCGCTCCAGATCCGCTGTTTCATAATTTACTATGGGCGCAGGAAATTAGCGGAAAGCTCTATCTAGTCAACACGGATACTTTGCAAGCACAGCTATTCATGGATCTTAGGGCTTGGGCAATGGATCACAATATGGAACCGGCATTAAACATGCTTACAGGAAAACAGGTCAATCTTCTTATGGTTTCTCCAAACTTTGGCGATATCACCACACGGCAACTGGGGGCTGATCAACTTGACCTTTTTATTACAGGACTAACGAGTTCCGGCGGAGGAATTCCTTTTGTGCTGCGCCTGCGCTTCAAAAACCAAATACTAGACAGCACTAAAATAATAGTTGCAAGCATACCCTATCCAACCGTTATCATACCACCGCCGCTTGACACCTATCCTTACGGAATATCAGTCAATGCTAACGGCACGGTTCTTACTGCCTTGCCAAGCAACATTTCCGGTGGAACAACACCACTTTTCTTGGCGATGTTTGGAGCAGATTTTCCAGATACTGTGGATTCGCCTCCGGTGTTTGTGCCAAAATATAAAAACAAACAAGCATTTGCGATAGGAATGACAGCGTCCGGGAGCAACGGCGGCTTCTATGTTGCCACTGTTGCGAATGGTTTTGGCTGTGGCGCAGGCCCCGCCATCCTATATTTCTCTCCAGCGCTTGACCTGGAGACATGCGTGGCAGATCTTTCAAGCCTTGGTCTTGGCAATGTCGCACCCGCCGACATAGCCATAGAACCGAATAACCGATTTATCTATGTGGCAATGACACAAATTGGAATGGTGTTGCGCTTGGATTTGCCCACCCCACCCCCCAATGCAGGGTTCCAACTTAGCATCAATAAACTTGGCACCGGCACAGTCACCAGCAGTCCTCCTGGCATCAACTGCGGCAGCGACTGCGACGAGAACTATGCCAGCGGCACGGTGGTGGCGCTGACAGCCGCCGCCGCCCCAGGTTCCACCTTTGCGGGCTGGGGTGGCGACGCGGATTGCGCCGACGGCCAAGTTACCATGAGTGCCGCCAAGGCTTGCACGGCCACATTCAACCTGACACCCACGGTGTTTTACACGCTTGCCGTTAGCCTAGGCGGCACAGGGTCGGGCGGCGTAACCAGCAATCCGGCGGGGATCAACTGCGGCAGCGACTGCGACGAGAACTATGCCAGCGGCACGGTGGTGACGCTGACGGCCACGCCGGCCAGTGGATCGACCTTCGCTGGCTGGAGCGGCGCATGCGGCGGCACGGGGGCTTGCCAAGTCACGTTGAGCGCGGCGGCCAATGTCGCCGCCAACTTCACCGCCAACCAGCCACCTGACGCCAAAGCCGAATGCCTGCTTGACTGGGCGGAACAGAACTATCCCGCCCTGTTTGCCCCGGCAGGATCTTCCACGGTGGTTTCGACGGTCTACACCTATCGCCACTATCCGGCAACCAACGCCTACCTGGGTGTTTCCTCAATCGACAATCATGTCTATTACCTGGGGCTGGATGGGAAATTTCTAGACGAAGGCGCACTATCGTTCTGGTTGCCCAAAGCAGGCTGCCCCTCGTCCGGGATCGACTGTCTGCTCAACTGGGCGGAGGCAAACTATCCCGCCCTGTTTGCCCCGGCAGGCCCGCCCACGGCGGTTTGGGGTGTCCACACTTATCGCCTTTATTCGGCAGGCAACGCCTACCTCGGCATCTCTTCTGCCGACAACCATGTTTATTACAAAGGTGTCGATGGAGTTTTGCTGGATGCGGGCGAGGTGTCGCATTGGCTGCCCATCGCCGGTTGCCCATAAGCGGTGGCCTTGCAGCAGGCTGGGGAAGCCTGCTCCCGTGGGAGCGGTTTTAACGGCGGCTTTCGGCATTTGCCGCGCTTAGAAACCGCTTCCCACAGATGGCTGTTCAAGCCTTGGGCTTTTCCCCCGCCGCGGCCTGATGCCCCAGCCATTCGCGCCACACTGCGAAGCAGATGGCCAGCACCACCGGCCCCAGAAACAGGCCGATGAAGCCGAAGCGGGCCAGACCGCCGAGGACGCCGAAGAACACCAGCAGGAACGGGATGCGCGTCGCCCCGCTGATGACCCAGGGGCGGATGATGTTGTCCACCCAGCTCACCAGCAGCGAGCCCCACAAGGCCAAGGCGACGCCCGCCCAATACTGGCCGTCGGCCAGCAGCCACAGGCTGGCGGCGATCCAGACCAGCGGCGTGCCGAAGGGGATCATGGCGAAGAACATCGTGACCACGCCCAGCAAGATCGGCGTGCCCAGTCCCACGATCCAATACCCCAGCCCGGCCAGCCCGCCCTGGCCGATGGCTGTCAGCACGATGCCGTACACCACCGCCTTGAGGGTTTCCTCCGTGGTGGCAACGTAGCCGTCCAGCCTTGGCCCCAGCAGCATCCGCAACACCTTATGCACCTGGCCGTTCACCTCCGGCCCGTCGCGGTACAAAAAGAAGGCGGTCAGCAGGGTGAAGCCGATCTTGGCGGCGTTATAGCCCACATCCCCCAGCACGTTGAACAGCTCGCCGGAATATTGCCTGGCCCACGGCAGGACGCGCAGCAGCAGCAACTCGCGCAAAGTGTCGAACTGCGCGAACAACCCGCCCAGCTCCTTGCCAACATAGGGGATGCGGGCGGCGAAAGCCGGCAGCGTCGGCTTTTTGTCCAGCCATTGCGGCAGGGCGCGGTAGATTTCGACGATTTCGGCCTGCAACAGATAGCTGGCCCACACCAGGGGAACGACCAGCACGGAGGCCAACAGCAAAGTGGTGGCGAAGGCAGCCAGGGTCTGCCTGTTCCCGCAAAGCCTTTGGATTTGCCGGTGCAAGGGCCAGGAGACATAGGCCAGGATGACAGCCCAGGCCATGGGGATGATGAAATGGCCCAACACTTGGTAAGCCAAGGCCAACAAGCCAGCCAGGAACAGGCCGGGGGCGATGTGGCGGACGATGGCGGTTTCTTGGCGCATGGGCGGACCTCTTGCTGGGCGTGGCGCGGCAAACTGGCGCAGATTGTATCCCAGCCACAATGGCTGCGCTTTGGGCTAGACTGGGATCTTGCTTGACGCCATCCCAAGGACAAGCCGCCTCCTAGCCAGAGGCAGGCCGCATCCTTCCAACCGAACAATTGCCCGCTTTGGCAACACAGGGGCCACCACGATGAAACGAACATTCTTCTTGATTCTGCCCATTTTGATGCTGGGCATGGGCATGAACGACATGGCTTGGGCGCGCGGCTGGGGCGGCGGCGGA
>CAZOTR010000303.1:0-4181 GCA_964582755.1 uncultured Methylococcaceae bacterium
AAAAGGCCCAAAAATCGGCGGCGGATTTCACGGCGGGAATGCGCGGCAGTTCCTTAGGTCATTTGTCGGCGTAGCGTTCGCGGTAGTCCGGGGAATGCAGCAGGCCATAGACATAATAAAACAGGTCTTCCTTGCTGATTTCCTCGCCGGGATAGGCGGATTGGAAATGGGCCAAGCCTGTGTCGGTGATGGCATCGCGGCGTTGGCGGTCGGGCTTCGATCCATTGGCATTTTGGAATTTTTCAGTTTGTTCCTCTTCTGGGTCTTCGCAGGGATACAGGGGGAATGCCGTTGCTTGGCCTGCCGTTTCGCCTTTCGGTTTTCAGCGGACGGCAGTTTCGATCAATTGCCGACAATACGAAGAACTCAGCGATTGGTTCGCCAAGACCTTAGCTCGATCTGGGCCGTCTTGCCGCAAAGCGTTGGCGAGCATACAAGCGGCATCGGCCCACTCTTTGGAAACCGAACACCAGTCTTGGTAAACATCAGCCCATAATTCAATTAGCCAAGAAACCAGTTCGGTGGCTCCTGATATATGGCTATACGCAAGGGCTTGGTCAAGTAGCGTGACCATCCGTGAAAGCTGCTTGTCTCTATCATGGACGGAAAGCGGGATTTGAGCTACGCGGCGGAATAACGAATAGGCCAAATCTTTATGTTGCTCTACAAGGACTGGGGACGACCACAAAGCTAAAGCGCGGGGGAAGCCTGCCAAATCCTCCTGCAATGCCCAAGACTTGCGGGCATCATCTGGGGTTTTGCAAAAAGCCATTTGATGAACAGCCAGCAAAGCCAAGGCGTCAAATATCCTAAATGTGTTTCCTGTGGCAGGCTCCGGCAAATGGCTGCGCAAAAGCCTGAATGCGTAATCCAGCGCGTGTTGATTAAGCTGTATAACTTCTGCCCGCCGTTCGATTGGGACGAAGCCGACAACGATCAAGGCAAACAGGTAGGCACCAGCGGCGCGAGTTGCCACAGACTGCCATAGGCCGGGCTGGCGAGCGGCTATAAAAGGCTGTTTTAGTAGATTGTCAGAAAATTTTGCAAGCTTTTCCACAAGCAAAGAAGTGCGTTTGCCAATGCTTTTTTTGTCATCGGAATACAATGCTATAAGAGACCGTGCAGCCCACTGAAAAAGTCGATTAATACTTGCCTCGATGGGTTGTAAATATTCATCCGTACCTGGCTCATTGAGACTTAAAAAACTCTCAAGTTCGGCAATATTGCGCTTTAATAAAGTTTTCTTGTCGTCAGAATTCGCCAGTGCGCAGGCTAAATGATACCGTTTTTCCGGCGTGTCAATAAATGCCCGCTCAAGCGTATTCAACTGCCTCTCCGTCAAGCCCCCCATCGGCCATGCGGACGCCATTTTGGAAAACAAGGCGTCAAGTTCCAATGACAGCTTGGCATGGCAGCTCACCGTGTCGTCGCGTTCATTACGCAATCTGCGCAACTCCCGCTCCAGCATGGGATTGGGCTTGTTCGCCGGATCGCGGCTTTCCTCAAGATATTCCAAGCTTTGATTTTTGGCTTTGACGGTATGATCTAGCCACTTTTTTTCCTGGGTGGCTTGCTTAAACCAAAACCCTGACGCCCAAATAGCATCACCAAGGGAAATGCCATTTTTCGTCAACAACTGGACGAAATCCGCGTAGCCAAGCGAATGTCTGCCAACATGGTATATCAAACTGGCAATAGCAAGACACTGAATAGAACCGATGCGGCTTTGTAAAAAATAATCTATTTGTTTGACGCATTCTTTGACATTCAGCGAAGCAATAACGGCGTTCCCAATGTTGACCAAGGCAATGTTGTCTGGATTGTTTTCAACCCAACTATCCACTGCTCTCGGCTCAATAGCAAAACCAACACGCGCCACACAGCACATACCATAAAATCCGCTGCCAATGTGCCAATGGTAGCCCTGCATCTGCCAAATAGCACTGCGAAGATTTTCCCAATCCAGTGTGGCTTTAGCCATCCATTGCAAAAATCCAAGAGAATTTATGTGTGATTCGACATCTGTTGGCTTTTCAAACTCGGCAGCGGCGTTTAATACCTGAAGCCAGGAATAGCGCGGCGCAAGCGGTTGCAACCACCGGGCGAACATCTTGGAAAAGGGCGCATGTGAGCGTGCTTCAAGCTCGCCGAGGCCATGCAGCAACCTGCCTAGCTCGGTGGAGTCTTCTGGCACTCGTTGAATAGCTGCCCGAGCAAATCGCATCGCTTTTTTGCCGTCCACTTTCCAATGTCCCCGAGCTTCTTCGCGCACAAGGCCACTTTGACAGACGTCCGCCAGAATGTCGGCGTCACCGGACTCCGCCGGGCTATCAAGCAGCCAGTGCAAAGCGACACAGGCCGTAGGGAGTTCTAGCAAAGTTGGAAACTTAAGCATCGTGCGGCCACTTGAATGTGATTGTTAATGGCTTTCCTCTAGCGATGTCCTTGCCTTCGCAAAGCCCCTCGATATAATTTCTCACTTCAAGGCTTACATCGTCTGCCAGCAGACTCACGCAAAAAGGCCAGTCTCCCGCCGCCTTGTTGATGCTGTTTGACAACAAATATATCTTGCTCAATCTTTCCTGTGGATAGATCAATAGATAGCGATCATGAAATGCTTGGTCTGTGCCGTCGGCAACATTGATAACTCTGAGAGTTGGGTTGACTAACGGATGAAGCACTTGGAGCGAGGTGCTTAATAGCATTGCGGGAGTTTGACCTGGTTCTAATTTGCGATTAGTGTCGGGATTTTTATCTATCAAACTAGTAATGATAGTAAGCTCTAAGTCCCTGCTCTCCATACGCAGCGCAAATCTCTGTAGCGCGTCAATGCCAAAAAATGGATCGACCAATACGGCGCGGCGCGTATGACCGCCATGAAGAAGATTATTCAGGTGTTTGATAACTTCAACTTCCCCTGTTATGCCACGCGCAAACCATTTGTCTTGGCTCGTCTTGGGAAAGCAACCTGCGGCAATATGGGCCATATCTTCAGCGAATGTGCGCCATGAACCAGGGCGGGGCGCTCCAACGTGTGTACGCCTAGAAGAATACCCTTGTATTGTTGATGCTTGCTTGTGCAAGTTTTTTTGCTGCCCTGCTTTCTGGGTCAATTTATCATCAATAATGAGTTCTCTCTCGACGATATTAGAAGTGAATGTGACCTGCTTTAAAAGTGTGCCATTCTCAGGGGGATCAAAATGCAACACCGTCTCACCGGTTTCATCAAATAGCCGAAACTCAATTTGATCCAGCCAGTCAGGCGCAGTGATAGGGACATGCTGGCATCCAGGTTCGAGCATGACCAAGCGGTCAAGCACCACATCACCGAAAATGCGACCCACAATATGCGCGATGTGCCGACTTTGGGCAAACTCAGGCGTTCGGGAGATTTTCAGAGGTTGCGGGCCGATTCGCTCAAAGTTTGAGCCTTTGACGACTTCGATAAGAAATGGCTGGGGACGATCCAGCCAAGAATTCAACTCAAAAACTTCAAAGTTACCCAGGCGAGAGGCATAAGATGTGGTAAACGGCAAATTCACTTGTTGCTCAAGCAGCCGCAGGATATTCTTCAAGGTATGCTTGCCGTTGCCAAATAAAGCGTGAATGTCTGGCATGGTGTAATACGCAGTTAGCCGGGCCGCTGTGTGGCCTAAAGCATTTTGCAAGATCTGGCGCACCTCAACTATACGGGCACCAGGCTTTGCATTTTGAACTAAACTTTCAGGCTTGAATTCACCCTGCTTTAGATCATTCAGGAAAACCTGAAATTGTTCTTCTGTAGCCGTTAGTTGGGAAATCTCAAGCTGCTCGGCGTTAAGCGTATCAAGAGCTTTCCAGTGCGGTGGATGAATACATCGGGCAGCGCACCCATACATGAATACAGCAGTATTTTCGTCTGGCTTGAACCAAGCCATCCAAAACCACCAAGACGGGGCGGATGATGCGGCATTTTGCTGGGCTTCTTGCATAGATTTTTATATTTTGTAGTTGTCAACTGGCGCGATAGTCTACGGCTTTTAGCTGTGGCCTTCCAACCCACATTTGACCGCGCCGGAAAAGGTGATTGCACTGGGTGACGGCCATGTACAGGCGCTTTCGTCGTCGCCAAAGGTGGCCCCGGTGGTTCGGCGTGTTCGCTCCAATGGTTGGTGGCGCTGACAATGATACGGTGGACAAAC
>CAZOTR010000304.1:0-4151 GCA_964582755.1 uncultured Methylococcaceae bacterium
AGCAGGCGCAGGTCGTCCAGGCTGAGGCTGTCCAGCCGCGAATCCAGCCCCGCCGCGCGGATGCGTTCGCCATGCCAAGGGCTGTGCTGCAAGGCCACGGCCAATAGATCCTTCAATTTGCGCAGTTGCAAGGCTTCGATGCCCTCGCGGGAAAGCCACTGGCTTTGCTCCAATTCCGCCAGATAGGCGAAGGTCGGGCGGCGCATGAGCGCCTCGTGCAGGCGGTAAACGATTTCGCGGGAGATAAAAGGGTGCATGGCGGCGGGCAGGCTAGTGGTTGGAAGTCGGTGGCAGAGTATACTTTTCCCTCCCATCCCTGACCACCGGCCACCACCATGCGCTTTATCCACGCCGCCGACCTGCACCTGGACAGCCCCTTGCGCGGCCTGGACCGCTACGATGGCGCGCCCGTCGAACGCCTGCGCACGGCCACCCGCGCCGCCTTGGAACGGCTGGTGGATCTGGCGCTGGACGGGCCGGTGGATTTCCTGCTGCTGGTCGGCGACCTTTACGACCGCGATTGGCAGGATTTCCACACCGGCCTGTTCTTCCGCGAACAAATGGCCCGGCTGAACCGGGCCGGCGTCCGCGTCTTCATCGTCCAAGGCAACCACGACGCCCAGGGCGTGATTTCGCGGCAATTGAGCCTGCCGGCGAATGTCCATGTTTTTTCCAGCCGCGCCGCGCAAACCCAGCGCATCGACGCGCTGGCGGTGGCGATACACGGGCGCAGCTTCCCCGACCGCGTGGTCGAGCGGCGTAGTGGCGTAGATTGGATTGCCGTTTTTTTGGCAACCCAACATTCCAGGCACGTTGGGTTAACGATGAAGCCGTCAACCCAATCTACGCTGCCTTTTGTTGCCCACCGTTCCACCAAATTTCCCGGCATTGTCCGCGTGGGCAGACGATAGAGCCGTCTGCCCACCCTACCGGGCTGCCGTTGTCGGGGATGTGGTAAGGGGATGTTGCGATGAATGCCCAGTTGGTGGGCTCGCCAAGGAACGGCAGTGTCATTGGATAGGCGAAATCTCCATCGAGTTGACGGTTCAATCTCACCGCGCCTAGCCATGGAATATCATGTGGCCTTGACGAGGTAGGGTCGGTCAAAACCCGCCACAGAACAATTGTTGAGGAATAGCCGCAACCCTGCGCATTGCCGCCGATGATTTTGCGCCATAAATCCAGCGGACTTTTTGCTTCCTCGATCATCCGACTGGACACGGCCCACTTTAGAAAAAAAAGGAAAACAAAAGATAATGACCGAACAAGAAAAACAGTGGTTCGATGCGCTGATGCAGGATCGCTCCGAAAGCGCCCACACGCTGGAGAAGCCGTCCATGCGCGGCGTCCAACGCAGCGTCGTGGACAAATATTCCGACCAAGCACACTTCATCTACGAACTTCTGCAAAACGCAGATGATGTCAAGGCGACAACTGCCACATTCCGCCTTGAAAAAAACGGACTTTATTTCACGCATAACGGTTCTGTCCGCTTCACCGTTTCCAACCCACAGAACGAAGAAGCGGATACGAGCAACGGCACTCTAGGACATATTAATGCCATTACTTCCATCGCTAATTCAAACAAGACGGAGGCTTCCATTGGCAAGTTCGGCGTCGGCTTCAAAGCGGTCTTTCAATACACGCAAACCCCGCACATTTACGACCCGAAAATCCGGTTCAAGATCGAACGCTTCATCGTACCGCACATGCTGGGTACTGATATTGATTGGCGGAAACCTTCAGAGACGGTGTTTTTCTTTCCGTTTGACCACAAGGATAAACAGCCCCAAGAAAGCCATGATGAAATTCTTGAGAAAATAAAATCTCTGGAGTTTCCTGTCCTGTTCCTTTCCAGTCTGAAATCGGTGTCCTTTGAGGCAGAGAACGTCATTGGTAAATACACCAAGAAAGTTGCTCGGAAAATTGAGCAAGGAGGTATAACGGCTCAGTGGATCACGCTGGCATTGAAATTGGACGGCAAAAGAACTACCCAAGGCTTGGTGATGTTCACGCGAAAGAGCGCGAGCGGGCATCCCTGCTCCATCGGCTATGCCTTGGGAGAGAGCGGAAGACTCGTGCCTATTGGCCGCCCTGCATTCTGTTTTTTCCAGACCAAAGAGGCGACGAATCTGAATTTCATCCTTCACGCGCCGTTTCTCCTGACGGATAGCCGCGAAGGCATCAAAGCCGGAGAAAAGCACAATAATGAATTGATTGAGCAGTTGGCAGAACTCGCCGCGAACAGCTTGCCGATTCTTCGGGATGAAAAACTGATAGACGACGACATCCTTGAGATCATCCCCTGCAACGAGGCGAGATTCAGCGCACTGGGCGATAGACGCATAATTTCATTCAAGCCGTTCTATACCGCTTTTAATTCAAAATTACAGACAGAAGCATTGCTTCCTTCCACGGACAATCTATTCGCGGAATCGAAAAACGCATATTGGGCATCTGTTCCTCGAATTGCGCAGCTCATTTCTAACAAACAATTGGCGCACATAACCAACAACAAGAATGCACGCTGGGTGTTTACTTCATTTGGACGTGACGAGTGCTTACGCAAAAACAAAGAAATTGCGACGTATATTGATGAAGTTATATGCACATGGTTGGACGAAAAAGACATTCTTACCGGTTGGAAAGGTGATGGAGACAAAAGCTTTGACGGTATTTCTGCTGACTTCATAAAAAGACAACCTCACGACTGGCTGTTTAATTTTTATCAATGGCTGTCTGAAACAAAAACAAGAACAGATATAACAAAAAACAGGAAAATCTTCATTGACAGTGCCGGTAATGCCGTTGCCTCGTATGGCCAAGACGGAAAACTAACCCTATTTCTTCCAGACAATGATGGTGATGGCTATACCACTTTGTCTTCTAAATTATTTTCCAAAGTGGAAAAAATGCTGCAACGCATTGAGAGTACAAAAACTCAAACCGCCAAGGAGTTCTTTGACCGTTTTGGTATTCGAGGACACACCGTAAAAGATGAAATCGAAACTGCCATTGAGAAAATGAAGAAGGACGAAATTCCGGCAGACAATTTCCTTGCCAAATCGTTCAAATACTTTAAAAATGAATGTCCACAAAGTGAGGTTGAGGAATTCATTTCAAAAATCCGATCATTGGCATTTTTGCCTTATGAAACAAAGAACGGAAAGGCAGGTTTTTCATCAGGACAGGGGTTGTACTTCCCAACCCCACGTCTCGTTTCCTTCTATGCGCTTAGGCCAGAAACAAAATTTGCCGCTTGGGAAACGCTTCGTGCGAGACACCCTGAATCCGACCATGAAACATTGAAAAATTTCTTGGGTAAATTAGGCGTAAATAGTCAGGAACCATCTAAACGCGATGAGGTTTATAATATTATTCTTCCTCAATGGCGGCAGAATAAAAAGCCCGACAATAACACTGTTGGTGAAGGACTCGTCCATTTTAAGGCGTTCTTCGACTATTTCACGTCCCTTTCTCAATACGCAGGCAATGCTTTCTTAATAGACATCAGAGAACTGCCTTTTCTTCTCTATTCAACCGAACTGGATTCAGAAGAAAAATGTTTCTGGGGGAAACCCGCAGATATCTATCTGCCGACCGATGATTTGAAAGCGTGGTTTGAAACCAAGCCAGACAGTAAGTTTCTCTTGCAGGACGAATACTATAATGAAGAAGACCACGTAAACCTCTTACTGTTCCTTGAGAAATTGGGCGTCAGCAAGACTCCACGTGTACTCTCCCGTGAAATTTCGGATGCGGAGCTTGGCGACCAAAAAGAATCATCATCGGGGGAAGAACATCGCTACGAAGACAAATATCTTGACGGACGCGAGCAAGTCATCACGAATATCAATGCTGCGCGCTCTGTCTTGCTATGGCGTGTTCTTGCAAATGGCAATCAACTTTATGGTTTGAGAGGTCGGCACACTTGGTCTTATTACGGTCATAAAGAAAAAGACTTCAAATCAACGGAAGAGCAGAGGTTCCTAACGGCGAAGTGGATTCTAAACAAGGCGGGCGAACTGGTTTCTGCCGATACCGTAACAATCCAATCACTTTCAGATCAATATGACACAACTAGCGCAGGGGCAGGGGCGCTCATCAGGTTTTTGGGAATCCGTGACGAAGCACAGGACACCGCGCATCTG
>CAZOTR010000305.1:0-4140 GCA_964582755.1 uncultured Methylococcaceae bacterium
CGAGCATTGGACGCACATCCGGACCAGCAACCCAATCGAATCGACCTTCGCCACGATCCGCCACCGCACCACCCGGACCCAGAACTGCGTGTCCAGGAACACCCTGCTCGGGCTGGTCTTCCAGCTGGCCCTGGCCGCGCAGAAGAGCTGGCGCAGGCTGGACGGCTTCAAGCGCCTGCCGGACGTGGCGAGGGGGGTGAGGTTCCAGGACGGCGTCGCGGTTGTGGAGACACCGGACGGAACAGGGGAAGAACAGCAGAGAATCGCCGCCTGACTCAAACCAGCCATACACCAGAATTGACTATAGCTAAACCAACATAAAGTGATTACAAAGATCCGTCCGCGAAAAGCTCCTCGATGGAGCAGCCTCTCCGCCTGCGGGCGGCCTTGGCCTGCGCCCATTTGTGCTCGATGGGGTTCAGGTCTGGAGAGTAAGGGGGCAGGAATTCCAGCACATGCCCGGCGTCCTCGATGGCCTGGCGGATGTCCGCCCGCTTGTGGAAGGCGGCGTTGTCCATGACGACCGCGCAGCGGGCGGGCAGCTTGGGCAGCAAATCCTGGGTGGCCCAGGCATGGAACACGTCCGCGTTGACGGGGCCTTGGAACAACGACACAGTGAGCAGTCCCGCGCCCAGCAAGGCACCGATGACGTTGGTCCGCCCCCTGGCATGCCAATCCTGCTTGCCGCCGCAGCGCTCCCCGACCGGGGCGTAGCCGTGGCGGCGCGGCATGTCGCGGGCGAAGCCGCTCTCGTCCAGGAAGACGACCGGCCTGCCCGCCTCCCGGTGGGCCTCGATCCCGGCCCGGAAGGCGCTACGGGCCTCCTCGTCGGCCTTCGGGTGCGACAGCGTTTTTTTTGCGGCTGACCCCGAGGCGCTTCAAGGCGCTGCAAACCCCCTGCTGGCTGGCCCCCAGGCGCTCGGCCCGCTCGCGCTGGTAGGCGTCCGGGTAAAGCCCGACGTCACGCCTCAGGGCCTCGTCACTGATTTTGCCCGCCGAGCTGGAAAACAAAGCCGAGCCTACTGGCGATGGCGGGATGTTTTCCATGCCCCCGCGTAGCCGAGGCACCGGGCGGGTTCCCAAAGGGAACCTGCAAGGTGCAACGAACGGCGTAGAGTCATTGTGGTAGCCATGGGACGATGCGAGCGCAGCGAAGTATCGTTCCTTGGCGGACGCAGGACGGCGCGGGCCGCCCGCAGGGCAAAGTAGTGCCTTGGCGGGAGCTGAAACCTGTTGGAACAGGTTTCAGACTCGACCGCCCGGCACTCCCTTGCTTGTGGCGCGTCCTGCAAGGCTCCAGCCGGGCGCTCCAGCGCACCAGGCTGGCCTTGCCCACGCCGAACCTCGTGGCGGCCTCCTCGAAGGTCAGGTTTTCTTGCTCTTTGATCGCCAGCGCCTTGCGGCGGAAGTCAATGGAATAGGTCATGCTTGTAAATATAATCAATTTGTGTGGGTTTAGCTATATATCTCGTCAAGCAATTGCAGGAGGCAGTCAACGGCTTGGTGCGGCGGATACTGGCGGCTGGCACCAGCCTGCAAGGCAAGCTGGTCTTCTGGGGCCAACCGCTGTTGCGCGATGAAGAAACCCGCGATTGGCGAACCCGTTTGGAGGCGCTGAAAACTTTTGCCGAAGCACTCGCGCCCTACAACACCGTAGGCAAGCTGAAAAACCTGCGCATCGTGACGGGGGACTCGCCGCCCAAAAGCAAAATCTTGACGTGCTGTCCGCCGTGGAACGCTTGCTTGAATTTGTCACCGAGCTAGGTGGCAACGCAGCCTATCTGTCCCAAGCGGAACTGGTGCTGCCGGGCGAGCATCCCTGGGTGAAGCAAGCCCAGACCGCCCGCAAAGAAATCCTCGACGAGGTAGGAGCCCGCTTGCGGGCGACTTCACCGACGGCACCATCGCCGACAAGCCGGCTCCTACAACTGAAAAAAAGCTATCTCACCGCCTACATCGCCCAACACAGCAAAGCCCGGCTAGGAGATATAGTCAATTCTGGTGTATGGCTGGTTTGAGTCAGGCGGCGATTCTCTGCTGTTCTTCCCCTGTTCCGTCCGGTGTCTCCACAACCGCGACGCCGTCCTGGAACCTCACCCCCCTCGCCACGTCCGGCAGGCGCTTGAAGCCGTCCAGCCTGCGCCAGCTCTTCTGCGCGGCCAGGGCCAGCTGGAAGACCAGCCCGAGCAGGGTGTTCCTGGACACGCAGTTCTGGGTCCGGGTGGTGCGGTGGCGGATCGTGGCGAAGGTCGATTCGATTGGGTTGCCGGTCTGGATGTGCGTCCAATGCTCGGCGGGGAAGCCGTAAAAGGCCAGCAGCAGCGCCCGGTCTTTTTTCAGGCACTCCACCGCCTTGGGGTGCTTGGCCCCGTGCCCCTTCACGAAGCGGTCGAAGGCCTTCTCCGCCTGGGCCTTGGTCTCGGCCATCCAGATCTCGTGCAGCCCGGCCTTGGCCTTGCCCTGGATGGACTTGGGCATCTCGTCGGGCACGTTGGCGGCCTTGCGCACCCGGCAGCGCTGGCAGCGGGTCTCGGGCCAGGCCTCGTCCAGCGCCGCCCAGAAGCCCAGCGCGCCGTCGCCGACGGCCAGCTGCGGGGCGTACTTCAAGCCGCGCCCCTGCAAGTCCTGGATGGCGGCGAGCCAGGAGGCCTTGGACTCCCGGTAGCCGTCCTCCAGGGCCAACAGGTGCTTTTCGCCTTGCTCGTTGACGCCGATCAGGACCCGCAGGCAGAGGCGGCCGTCCTCACCGCGCAGGGTCGAGTAGATCCCGTCGGCCCAGACGTAGACATAGCGCTCGCCCGACAGGTCGCGGCGGTTCCAGGCCAGGTAGTCCTCCGACCACTGCGCCTTCAGCCGGCTCACCACCGCGGGCGAAAGCCCCTTGGCGTCCTCGCCCAGCAGCACCGACAGGGCCTCCTGCATGTCGCCCGTCGAAATGCCCCGCAGTACAGCCACGGCAAGGCGGCCTCGACCCGCCGGGCCTTGCGGACATACGGCGGCACCAAGGCCGAGTTGAACTTGACGCCGCTGCCGGAACGGTCGCGCACCTTGGGCACCCGCACCGCCACCGGACCCAGCGCCGTCAACACCTCCCGTTCCGGAAGGTGGCCGTTGCGCACCACCGCCTTCCGGCCCGACAAGTCCGTGGCGTTGCCGTACTGCTCCAGCAGGAGCTGCAACTCCGCCTCCACGGCCTTCTCGATCAAGCCACGGGCACCCCGCCTCAACAACTCCGTCAACGGGTCGCTGATCGCCCCTGGCATATCCAACCCACTTGCGCTATTTTCACTCACGGCGTACCTCTCGATTTTTGCTGAATGGCGATCTCGTCAATCTCATTTCAGCAGGGTACGCCACCCTCCTTCAACTCGCCCGTACACCAGATTCCGTTATACCTCCTCCCTTTGCAGTTCGTTTTGCTGGCACGCCCGCAGCATCTGCCGCAGACGCTCGTTTTTGGTGACGGAGCTTTGGCGCTTGAGCCTCTTGGTTTCCACCTCGCAGTACTGCAAGTCCTTGTGGACGATCTCGAATGCCACCGGCACGCTGACGCCGCCGGCGTGGTACAGGCAGTTGAGGAGGTTCACCCCCCTTGACCGTGCGGCCCTGGCAGTGGCCAAAATGCCAGGCGATGATCTCGTTCTCGTCGCTGTGGGGCTTCTCCTCGATGGTGTCATCGAAGACCCGCGCGGCGTCGTCCGCCTCGATGGCGCGGACGGCCGGCTTGACCAGCCCCCACAGGTCGCGGGAGGTGTAGTCCGACCCCGACAGGAAGCGGGTGATCTGGTCATGGCTGAACGCGTTGTCCAGAAGCCGGGACAGCCCCGTCGCGGTGGCCAGCGCAAACGAGCTGATCAGGTAGTCGCTGTACAATTCAACAGAGGATTTCTCATGGCTTGCGCTTCAAATGGCTCGATTCAACACCCGCATTCTAGGCGCGTTTCAGGGCCTGTGCGTAACATCAGTCTTTGAATATCCAAATTTTGGGGCCACCTCAAACCTTCGTGGTCTAATGAAAATCGACACATCGATGGGTGGATAATGAACCGGCAGTCCCAGTTGAGTTTCTTCAGGGCGAGGGCGTCGGCCCTGCATACCATCCTCCGGGTCAGGGCGGCGGTGAAATCGGTGTCAAAAGAC
>CAZOTR010000306.1:0-2215 GCA_964582755.1 uncultured Methylococcaceae bacterium
GCGGCATGTTGTTTCGTTCGACTCTTGATGAGCTTGAATGCACATGCGGCCAATGTTTGGGGAAGCGTCCGCCCTAAAGACTGGGCGCGTTAGCGGCTTGACCAGGTTCTACCAACACCGGGCCAAGCCTGACCACAACTTGAAAACGAGGTTCAAGCAATGGCTACACAAGATCCTACCACTCAAAAACCGTTCGATGCCTTGGCCGATCTGGCCGACGCTTACGACTCCCTCCACCTGTTGGCCATGTCCCAGGACGGCCACGGTTCACCCGTCTGCACCTTGCTGGCCAACCTAAACCGGCAGCTTCGGGCCTTTGTCGATCAGGCCGACAATCGGGGGTTGGTGTCATGAGCAAGGACGTAACGGCAATACCTAGCCGGAAAGTAACGGCCAAGCGTAACGCGGGCGTTACGAAGCGAAAGCCTAAGCCTTCCGCCTTCAAAAAACTTCGCCTTCGGGTTTTTCTCTCGGTCGAGGCCTGCGCCGAACTGTGCGGCGTTACGGTTCGGTCTGTCCACCGATGGGACATCGAGGGAGCGCCCTTGATCGTTCATCGGTTGCTCGAACTCTACGACCGGCAAGACCTCAGCGGCCACGGGCCGGAATGGCGCGGCTACCGGTTCTCACGCGGCAAGCTCATTTGCGGCCGCCTGAGTTTCACCCCTCGGAACCTTAAGCAGGTTCCCCATTACGTCGATGTTTACAACCGCGTCGCTTGCGCCCGGTTGCGTTATCAACTTGACGGTTTGCCGGTGGATCAGTGCCTTTCAATCGTCTTCGGCTCTCCGGCCTTTGAGGCAATCCCGTTACTTTCCGCCCCTAGTTCGGAGGAAGAAACTTCTAGGGCAGGATAGGCAGGTTTTGGCCCGCCCGTGACGACAACGACGACGTAGGAGGAGGCGGAGGAACGGGCGGGCTGGGGCTTTCGCGATTCCGTTTTTCTTCCGGCATCGCTCTAAAAACCAAGCGCGGCAGATCATCTGCGCCCGGCAAATGCGGGGGGCACCGCTTGCGGGGGGACCCGTATTTGCCGGGCGCAGGTTTGCCAGAACGGAGTTTCTCCCCTCTATGGCGACGGAGGAGCGTAACGGAACCAGTGACAGAGTGCGGTGCCCGCGCCGGGAGCGCGGCGGAGTTAGTCTACGGAGACAGTTCTACCAGTTTTCCGGGATGGTGGATCGGAGAAAGCACAACCAGCCGCTTCGGCGGTTTCCCCCGCGATCTCTGGCCTACCCGTCTCACCCATCCACCCACGCGCCCCAAAAAGCCAAGCGGTTTGGCCTGTGCGCCCATCCATCCACCATCCGGGATCAACCCCCGGCCCGTGGGCCGGGCGGACGCCATAGGCGGCAGCAAGGCCCACGGGCGGGGGGGCTTTTGGTGGCATTGTTTTTTCACGTATTTTGACTTAGTATTTTTTGCGTACACGTCGTGTACTGACAAAAAATTTACCTTACTTTACGGGTGTACCATGAGTGTTAAAGATTTGATTGAAACTTTTTACGGCGTTGAATCTACTCCAGATTTTGATAAGGAGAGACTTCCTATTACGTTTCGTTTAAATGAGCGTTCTTTGCAGATGCTTCAAGCTTTGGCGGATCGTTTTAAGCAGTCTCGTGCTGGATTTGGTGCTGATCTTTTGGAATCCGCTATTTTCGAGGCTTTCGATTCTTTGAGTCAGGATGACCAGAGTTCTTTGGCATCTAAGTCTGATGCGGCTTTGAAGATTGCCGGATTTCCTCCCTATTGGATTTTCCAATCTGAGGCTTTCAAGGTTGCGTCTGATGTTGAGAAGAATCGTCTTTTGTCTGATGCTTTAGGAGGTTTTGATGGGCCTGTTCCTCTTCCTGCTTCAGAGTTTCTTAGGCTTAGGAAATCTCAGGACGGCAACGAGCCTAAGGAGGCCGCATGAGCATGTTCAACATCACGGGCCGGGTCATCAATACGTTTGAGGCACCGGGCCGCAAAGCGAACGAGAAGGCCGGGGTAGAGGCTCAGGACGCAAAGCCCAAGGTGCAGATTCTGGGTGAAATGCCCGTCCCTGGCGAACAGACCAGGATGGAGCTTGTGACGCTCACCTGTGAGGATCAGGCGGAGTATGAAGCCTTCAAGGGCCGGGTGATCTCCGTACCGATGGGGGTCTTTGCTCCAGCTCGCGGCCAAATCATCTACTTCATCCCCAAGGGTTCGCATCCTGTCGAGGTTGGTTCAA
>CAZOTR010000306.1:2315-4133 GCA_964582755.1 uncultured Methylococcaceae bacterium
GGCCAAATCATCTACTTCATCCCCAAGGGTTCGCATCCTGTCGAGGTTGGTTCAAGTTTGCCGGTCACCTCGTCGGATAACTTGCCGCGAGGTGTTGATAGCCCGCTTTCGCGGATGGGCAAAACAGGATAACTAGACCGCCCTCCGGGAGGTGGGCAAAGATGAAGGGTAGCCCAGAAAGGGGAAACCCCCATGATCCGAGCAACTTGGCAGACGCGGAGGATCAATGGGGTTTCAGAGAGTCGGCATTGCTACCGGCTCGGAGAGAGACTACCGGGGAGGCCTTCGGCCTTTCCCGTGGTTCCAAATCATACGACCAAAGCCCGGAATCGGGCAAGCCGAAGGCGGCGTTTTTTGCCGTTGGCGAGCGGGGCGAGCCATGGCAAAAAACGCCGGATTTTGGTGCTCGCGCACACGCGCTTCTTGGTAATAACGCAAGAACTGAGGCCAGCCTAGTCCCACGCGGGTTCCAGCCGATGGATGAGGGCCGGGATTTGGTGGAGGAGATCGACCCGGATACCGGCGAAATTTCCCGTTTCGAGGTCACGAAAAAAGGTCTGCGGTCTTATCGAACTCCCCAGCAAGCCCGGGCTGAACGGTATGCTTTGAAGTCGGTTGTTAACCGGCTCTTCCCAACGTCGAAGACGGCTAAGTGTTGTCGTATGCGCATCCCTTACCGCTCGGTTAGCGTTTGCGTTACGCCAGCTTTCAACAAGGCCCACTATGCCGGGCTTGTTCGTTGCGGTTCCGTCTGGCTTGATCCGGTTTGCGCGTCAAAGGTGGGCGAGCGGCGGCGGGCCGAGTTGTCGGCGGCGGTCGTCACGGCCAAGGCCATGGGTTGGAAGGTCTACTTGATGACTTGTACGGTTCCTCACGGCCTTGGTGATGACATACAGGCCATGCTTGACCAGATGCTTGACGCTTGGCGCAGGCTGTCTACTGGGCGGGCGGGTAAAGAGCTTCGCAAGCTCTTTGATCTGCGCGGCACAATTCGCACTCTCGAAGTCACAGACGGCCTAAACGGCTTCCACCCCCATTTCCACGCCCTGCTGTTCATCGGTTCCACATTCAGCCCTGAGAGCGTCCAGGCGGGCTTTTTGCCGCTCTGGCAGGATGCTTGCGTCAAGGCTGGCCTTCCCTGTCCTTCGGACTACCGGGGGCTTCGTGTGGATGATGGTTCTTGGGCTGAGCGTTACGTAACGAAGTGGGGGCTTGAGGATGAAATGGTCAGAGGCCACACAAAGACCTCCAAAGGCGATAAGGGCATGACCCCATGGGATTTGCTTAGGGACATCCTCAAAAACCGCTCACAACGCTCTGAGGAGCGATTTAGGCTATATGCCGAAGCCTTCAAGGGGCGGCGGCAACTCTACTGGTCTAACGGGCTTAAGGCGAAGCTGGGCGTTGAGGAGGTTAGCGACGAGGAACTCGTCGCCATCGAGGAGGAATCTGCCTACGTTCTGGCCGACCTGACAGAGGATCAATGGCGGGCCGTGTTGGCAACAAACAGTGAAGCGGCTTTGCTTGATGTGGCCGAATCCAATCCCCAAGCGTTCCAAGATGTTTTGGCCGGTATTGTTTTATTGGCTGGGAGTAAATTATGAAATTTGAAGTAATTGACCCTCAAAGCGGGGAATCTATATTCTCTGCGGATCAAATAACCGCTACTAAAATAGCCAATGAATTAGGACAGACTTTTTATTTTGAAAGGTATTCAGATAATTACCCATATGCCGATATTCAATGGGTATGGAAAATCATCGGCGGCATGTTGTTTCGTTCGACTCTTGATGAGCTTGAATGCACATGCGGCCAATG
>CAZOTR010000307.1:0-4131 GCA_964582755.1 uncultured Methylococcaceae bacterium
GGCCCTGCATACCATCCTCCGGGTCAGGGCGGCGGTGAAATCGGTGTCAAAAGACAGAGCGCTTTGGCTATGGATGGCAAGGTTGAGCCTCTGTCATTTCACCGGATAAGGCAGATAATCCCGCCAACTGCCTGCCCCGCCGACTTCTTCAGGCCCAGGCAGGGACGCGGCGTCGAAGCCGCCGCCCAAGGCCTTGACCAGCCCAACGGCGGCGGTCAGGCGCTCGCCTTGGATTTGCACGGCGGTCTTTTCGTTGTTCAGCGCGGCGGCTTGCGCGACGATGACATTCAAATAGCTGACGGTTCCAGCCTGGTATTGGTTCGTCGTCAGCGCCAAGGATTCACGGGCGGCTTTGACGGCTTGGTCTTGTATCTGCGCCTCTTCTTCCAAGATCCGCAACGAGGCGAGGTTGTCTTCAACCTCTTGGAAACCGGCCAGCACGGTTTGCCGGTAGCTGGCGACACTGGCCTCGTAGGCGTCGATGGCTTGGCGCAACTGGGCGTTCTTCGCCCCGCCTTCAAACAGGGTCTGCGCGACGACCGCCGGCCCCAAGGCCCAGTAGCGGCTGGCGGCGGTCAATAGATTCGGCAGCGATTTGTTTTGGTAGCCGTTGTTGGCGGCAAGGTTCAGCGTCGGGAAGAACGCCGCCTTGGCGACGCCGATCTTGGTGTTGGCGGCGGCCATTTGGCGCTCGGCGTTGGCGATATCAGGCCGCCGCTCTAGCAATTCCGAAGGCAGCGCGTCAGGCAAGGCGGGCGGCAAGGCATTCAGCGGGGCCGCCGCCAACGATAAGGCGGCGGGGGGCTTGCCCGCCAGCACGGCCACGGCATGTTCCAGCTTTGCCCGTTGCACGCCGAGCTCAACGGCTTGGGCGCGGGTCGATTGCCATTGGGTTTCCGCCTGGACGACATCGGCCTTGGCCGCGACGCCGACGGCGTAGCGGTTTTGGGTCAGTTGCAGGTTTTTGGCATAGGCCAAGGCCGTGTCATCGAGCAGCTTTTTCTGGGCGTCCAGCAGGCGCAACTGGAAATAATCCTGCGCCAGCGTGGCTTGGATGGACAGGCGCACGGCCTGCAAATTGGCGCTCTGGGCTTGGGCGCTGGCGAGGTTGGATTCCACTTGTCGGCGCACCTCGCCCCACAAATCCGGCTCCCAGACGGCGCTTAGGTTCATCGAGAACAAGTAGCGCACGCCCGGCGCGGCAACATTGGTGCCGCTGACCGCACGGAAGCGGTTCATCGAAGAAGCGACCTGTGCGGTCGGGAAGTACGCGGCGCGGGCCGAATTGACCAAGGCCTGGGCTTGGCGGTATTGGGCCTCGGCCTGCGCGATGGAGGGATTGGTGAATGCTTCTTCCTCCAGCGCGTTCAATTGCGGGTCATTGAAGATCTTCCACCACTTGCCCGGCAAGGCTTGGTCGCGGGGCTGGGCCTGTTTCCAGCCCTTGGCTTCCTTGAACACACTGGGCGTTTCGACCGGCGGGCGCAGATAATCCGGCCCGACGGCGCAGCCTGCCAGCAGCAGGCAAGGGAAAACCACGCCGCAACGCCAAAGCGGCGCAAGCGGTAGGTACGGGGCAAGGTTGCCCGGCAGGGCGGGCGGACGGGCGGGCTGAAAAATCAGAGCATCCTCCGCAACAGCGCCGTGTGGTCAACATAACGGTGTTTGATGATGGCGGCGACATGCAAGGCGGCCAGTCCCATCAAGGTGTAGGCCAGCACGGTGTGGACATAGCCCGGCAGCGTGCCGATGTCTTCCACCTTCGGAAACAGCGTCGGCAAAGGCAGGCCAAACAGTTTCACCGGCCTGCCGTGCAAGTTGGAATCGGCCCAGCCGGTGAGCGGCGTCACGAGCATCAAGGCGTAGATCAAGCGATGCCCCCAATGGGCGGCTTGTTTTTCCCACGCCTTAAACACATCCGGCGGGGCAGGCAAGTGGGTTCTGGCGCGGATAGCCACTCTGGCAATCCATAACAGCAAGGCCAGCACGCCGACGGATTTATGCCAGCCCATCAATTCGCGGCGGAACGGGTCGGTCTTGTCGAGATCGACCATGATGGCGCTGATGAACAGCAGCAGGAACAAGGCCGCCATCGCCCAGTGCAGCAGGCGTAGCGGCTTGGAATATTGATCGGGTTCGTTGGTGTCAGTAGGGGGCACGGCATTTTCCTAATTCGGGCTTGGCGGCAGAATTAAAAAGCCCGAAACCCTTTTCGGGCAGGCTGTGGCAAAAAACCGGATGCAAGCTTGGCTCGGGGAAAATCCGTTCAATCAAACGCAAAAGAGCCTTCTTTCACGGACTCGGCCAAGCCACGCCGAAGGCTGGGCTTTTCCCGCTCCTGCAAGCCGGCCGGCAGCAGGCTTTTGTCGGCTTGCTTACCCAGTGCGATGGCAAGCTCGACTTGATAGCCTTCGGGAATGCCCAGCAGCTCCCGCGCCTTGGCCTTGTCAAAGCCGCCAATCCCGTGGGTGTGCCAGCCTGACAGACTCGCTTGCAACGCAAAGCTGGCCCAGGCCGCGCCCGTGTCAAAAGAATGGCTGCTGGTTTGAATCGGGTCGGTCTTGCCGGACGGGATGAAATGGGTCTTGGACAAGGCGATCACCAAGGCCGAGGCGTTTTGCGCCCAGGCCCGGTTGAATTCGGCGAGCAGCCCCAAAAATACCGGCCAATGCTCGGTGTCGCGGCGGGCGTAGAGAAAACGCCAAGGCTGCGAGTTATAGGACGAAGGCGCCCAGCGGGCGGCCTCGAAAAAGCTCAACAGGGCGGCTTCGTCAATCGGCTCGCCGGAAAAAGACCGCGGCGACCAGCGGTTGATGAACAAAGGGGCGATGGGGTATTCAGTGACGCGGGTTTGGGTCATGGTTTTTCCTAGGAATGATGCCAACGGCTGAGTATGGACATCTTGAGCCAGCAAGTCGCATACCATTTGCTTGGTTTGAATCCTTTGGATTTGGCCGCGCTATGTCGGCCTTTGCGTGTGGCCGTGGCAAGGCATTGCTGGATAGGCAACAAGACGCCTGCAAATCTGCCTCTGTTCCAACATCGGCAATGCTTAGGCGAGGCTGGCCGGTGAACCTTGCCTTGGTATGAAAACTGCCGGTTCCAGTAGACCAACAACCCATGAAGAAAACCACGATGACGATACTGACCCTGAACGAACCGACCGAGGCGGAGTCCTCACGCAACAGCCGCCGCGACTTTTTGGCCCAACTATTGGCTGCGGGATTTGCGCTGGCGGTCCGGCCTGTCCGCGCCGAAACCTTGATCCACACCGACGCCGACGGCCTGGACGCGGGCGAAGTCCAGATCGAGGTGGCGGACGGGCGGCTGCCGGCCTACCGCGCCCAACCCCAAGGCAGCGGCCCTTTCCCCGTCTTGCTGGTCGTGCAAGAGATTTTCGGCGTGCATGAACATATCAAAGACATCACGCGCCGTCTGGCGAAGCTAGGCTATCTCGCCATCGCACCGGAACTTTATTTCCGCCAAGGCGATGTCTCCCAACTTGCCAGCATCGACGAAATCCGCGAGAAGGTCGTCTCGAAAGTGCCTGACGCGCAAGTGCTGGCCGATTTGGACGCGACCCTGGCCTGGGCCGGTGCGAACGGCGGCGATGCGGACCGGGTCGGCATCACCGGCTTTTGCTGGGGCGGGCGCATCGTCTGGCTTTACGCGGCCCATCAGCCGAAGCTCAAGGCCGGTGTCGCCTGGTATGGCAGGGTTCAAGGCCCGCTCAGCAAACTAAACCCGCAACAGCCAGTGGCGCTGGCGGCGGAATTGAAAGCCCCGGTGCTGGGCTTGTACGGCGGGCAAGACCCAGGCATCCCGCTTGAATCGCTGGAGGCATTGCGCGCGGCGATCCAGGCGGCGGGGGGGCAATCCGAGATCCAGATCTACCCGGACGCCCCGCACGCCTTCTTCGCCGATTACCGGCCTAGCTACCGCAAAGAAGCCGCCGCAGACGGCTGGCAACGGTTGCAGGCATGGTTTAAGCGGTTCGGGGTTTGACAGGCGCGGCGGCGCTGGCGTTTGCGCCAGCGCCGCCGGATGGGGACGCGCCAAAACCGGCGCGACGGACAAGGCTCATGCCGCCTTGGACAGCTTGGCTAGGTGGTGTTGGTTGGCAGGACGCTT
>CAZOTR010000308.1:0-4110 GCA_964582755.1 uncultured Methylococcaceae bacterium
CGACATCGACCAGCGCCTTCTTCTCGTTCCCACGCTCCGGCGTGGGAATGCCGCCCTTGGCGCTCCAGCGCCGCGACTAGCCGGAGCCGGGACGCTGGAGCGTCCCGGTTTACACTCCCACGCGGGAGCGTGGGAGCGAGGATAATCCTTTCTTCTCGTTCCCACGCTCCCGCGTGGGAATGCCTCCCCCGGCGCTCCAGCGCCACATCTAGCCGGACTCGGGATGCTGGAGCGTCCAGGCCTAGACTCCCACGCTGGAGCGTGGGAGCGAGAAAATGAGGAGCAACCGTCATGGGCTGGGAACTGGAAACCGTGGAGAAACCCTTTGTCGAGCAACTGCAAGGCTTGGGCTGGGGCCATATTCAAGGCTGCATCGACGACCCGGCCAAGACGGGGCGCGGGAGCTTTGCCGAGGTGTTGCAGGAAGGCGTATTGCGGGAACAGTTGCGCAAACTGAATCTGCGCGACGGCAAGCCTTGGCTGGATGAAGCGCGGATTGCCGAGGCCGTCGCCGCGTTGACCCGCATCGGCGCGGCGAAGCTGATGGAGGCGAACCAAACCGCCACCGAGCGTTTGCTGTTGGGCGTGACGGTGGACGGCTTGCCGGATTGGGACGGCGGGCGCGGGCAGACGCTCCGCTTTATCGACTGGGACGAGCCGCACAACAACACCTTCACCGCCATCAACCAATACCGGGTGGATTGCCCGCCGGGCCATGACAGCGGCAAGGCGTTCATCGTCGCCGATGTGGTGCTGTTGGTGAACGGCCTGCCGCTGGTGGTGGTGGAGTGCAAAAGCCCGTCCGTCGCCGAACCCTTGGCCGAGGCGGTGGATCAACTGCGCCGCTACAGCAACCAGCGCCGGGCGAATTTTGAGGTGGAGGACAACGAGGGCAACGAAGCCTTGTTCCACACCAATCAGTTGTTGATCGCCACCAGTTTCGACGCGGCGCGGGTGGGTTGCGTGGGGGCGGTGTTCGAGCATTTCACCCGCTGGAAAACGGTGGTCGGCGCGGATGGCACGGGTTCCGAGACGGAAACCGCCGCCCGCTTGGGCAAGTCCAGCCTGTCGGAACAGGAGCGCCTGATTGCCGGAATGCTGGAACCGGCGCGACTGCTGGATTTGATCCGGCATTTCATCCTGTTCAGCCAAACCGGCGGGCAGACCGTCAAGCTGGTTTGCCGTTACCAGCAATACCGCGCCGTGAACAAAGCCATCCAACGCTTGCTGACCGGCAAGACCCGCGCCCAAGACGGCGAACACGACCGGCGCGGCGGCATCATCTGGCACACCCAAGGTTCGGGCAAGAGCCTGACCTTGGTGTTTCTGGTGAAGAAGCTGCGCACCCAGCCCACGTTGCGGCGCTTCAAGGTGGTGGTGGTGACGGATCGCAAGGACTTGCAGAAGCAGCTTTCCGCCACGGCGGCGTTGGCCGGGGAAATTGTGGACGGGGCGAGCAAACAAGGCTTTCTCCAGTCCGAGTTTCGCACGGCACATTTTTAGGTGGAGTGTGCCTAAAGCAGACCTAGCAGATAGTTTGTGAGTGCTTGAGCATTCTTCATGACTGGGGGGGTAAACGGAATATTTTTTTGTCGGCATATTCCGATCAGCACTGCGGCCAAAAAATTCCAGAAGTGGCTGTTGGGAGGCAGCGGGGTATTTTTCAGAATGGCATCCATACGCACGGCTACTGAAAAGTAGTCACAGTTACCGCCACGCTCCCAGATCGGCGTGATCTCGTTCAGGATGAGCGCCGCGAGGACGAACGACATAGATCTCCTCTGCAAAACGTCAGTGTAGTTGAATCCATTCGACGTTGCATATGCAGCAGCCTTCGTCGTAAGGAATTCGCGTGCCCATACATCGCACTCCAACTCCTCTTCTCGCCTGTCAGACGGACGTTTACCGTCCTTGTCGAGCATAACGTGGCGAAACTCATGGAACAGGGTAAAGGCAACGGCCGACGCGGTCAGATCGAAGGTGGCTTTGTATTGTTGATCATCCAACATATTTCGATCAGGTGAGGGACGGGGAATATCGGGAGGCCATGGTGCAACCGTGACATCTACTGCCTCTATGAAAGTATGCACAGCGGCAATTCGTTCCTTGTAGGTGCGCTCTACCTCATCGAGTCCTTCATCATCTTGCATGACTGCAGAGATGCATTTACCGGTTGAGGTAGAAACGATGACTGCGGGGATATAGGTCTCGATGGCTTTCCAGCCAGAAAACCCAATTAGCCAGAACACATCGGAAATCTTCACATCAATTTCGATGCGCTCACGATTAGCATTCAGCGTTATGCGACCTGTATTTTTGATAACAACCATCGGGTTATAGTTGTTCCACAATTTCTTTATCTCGGCTTCCCGCTCTGGAGCGGCCCCGATCATGTTATTCATCAAATCAGTCTGGGCTTGTTCCATCGTAGTCTCCCGTTGGTGCGGTGAAAGTTCATGATCGTCTCTCTGTGCATAATTCAAGCGAAGCCCGGATGGAGCGCGGTGAAATCCGGGTCTTCATGGCTCCGGTCATCCTGGATTCCGCTGCGCTCCATCGGGGCTACGTCACTATTGCAGGCCATCACCCGCGTCAACCGCCCCGACCACGGCAAGTGCGTAGGTATCGTAACGGATAATTATGGCGTGGCCCAGCATTTGAAGCAGGCGCTGGCGGTCTACACCGACGAGGAGGTGGAAGGGGCGTTGCAAAGCCTCAAAGACGAGATTCCCATTTTGCGGGATCGCCATGCGCGAGTGCTTGAGCTGTTCCGCCGCGCCGGGCTGGAATCGCTGGACGATACGAAAGCCTGCGTGTTGGCCTTGGCGGACGAGAAACGGCGGGCGGAATTGACCGTCAAGCTCAAGCAATTCTTGGATTCGCTGGATTTGGTGCTGCCCCGCCCGGAAGGCTTGCCATTTGTCCGCGACGCGAAAAAGCTGGCGTTCATCTATGCCCACGCCCGCAACCGCTACAAAGACACGCCGGAACTCGGCAAGGATGTGGGCGCGAAGGTGCGCAGGCTGATAGACGAGCATTTGATTTCCTTGGGCGTTGCCCCCAAGATTCCGCCTATTTCCCTGACCAACGCCGATTTTGCCGCCCATGTGTCCCGGCAAGCCAACGACCGGGCCAAGGCTTCGGAGATGGAACACGCCATCCGCGCCCATATCCGCAAGCATCTGGACGAAGACCCGGTGCTATACCGCAAACTGAGCGAAAGGCTGCGGGATATTCTCGACCAACTCAGCGGGCAATGGGATGAATTGGTGGCGGCGCTGCAAACAATCATCGACCAATTGCGGCAAGGCCAGCCAGCCACCGACAACAGCCTGCCAGATGTGCCGACGTATTGCCTGCCTTTCCTGCGGGAGCTGCTGGAAACCGCCACGCCTGCCGATGCCGCCGCCACGCAACAACTGGCCGGGTTGTGCGTGGAACTGGTGGAGCTTATCGCCGATGAAGTGAAACTGGCCGGTTTCTGGCGGCCTACGCGCATCGCCCAGCAAGAAGCCTTGCGCACGGCGCTCTTTGAACGGCTGATGGCTTCCGGCTTGATTGGCCTAGACAAAGCGGAGGCGCTGGCGGATCGCTTGATGGCCTTGGCGCGGGCCAACCATGACAAGCTGGTGGCGGAGTGAAAACTTCGCCTGCCGTGCTGCAAGTCGATGACCTGCGCTTTGAACTCAAGCGCAGCAATCGGCGGCGGACAAAGGGAGTGCCGGGCGGTCGAGTCTGAAACCTGTTCCAACAGGTTTCAGCTCCCGCCAAGGCACTACTTTGCCCTGCGGGCGGCCCGCGCCGTCCTGCGTCCGCCAAGGAACGATACTTCGCTGCGCTCGCATCGTCCCATGGCTACCACAATGACTCTACGCCGTTCGTTGCACCTTGCAGGTTCCCTTTGGGAACCCGCCCGGTGCCTCGGCTACGCGGGGGCATGGAAAACATCCCGCCATCGCCAGTAGGCTCGGCTTTGTTTTCCAGCGTGGAAATCACCGTGGATCGCGGCGGCGAACTGGTGCTGTCCGCGCCGCCGGAAGTCGCCGAGGAACGCCTGCGCGAGTTCGTGCGGGAGAAACGCCTGTGGATTTACACCAAGCTGGCCGAGAA
>CAZOTR010000309.1:0-2269 GCA_964582755.1 uncultured Methylococcaceae bacterium
AAGTCCGCCTGCCGCATTCCACGACACCCGCCTGCAATATGCCTTGGTGGCGGGCGAGGACGCGACGCTGGCAAAGGATTTCGGCATGAAGCTGCCGCCCTCCTGGGCGGAGCGCGTCGCCGCAGGCGTCGCGCTGCCTTTCACCGCGGCCTCGGAAGCCGTGTTCTTCCCGTTCTTCGCCGGCATCAAGACCCTCGCGCCCGGCCAGCGCTGACGCCGTTCAACCCAGCAAGGCTTTGATGTCCGGGGCCATCTGTTCCGGCTTGGTCAGCGAGCCGTAACGGCGCACCGGTTTGCCTGCGCGGTCGATGAGGAATTTGGTGAAATTCCACTTGATGGCGCGGGTGCCTAAAGCCCCCGGCAGAGCCTGGGTCAGGTAGGCGAACAAGGGATGCGCGCCGGGGCCGTTGACCTCCACCTTCTCCGACAGCGGGAAGCTGACCCCGTAATTCTCCTGGCAAAACGCGCCAATCTCCGCGGCCCCGCCCGGCTCCTGCCCGCCGAACTGGTCGCAAGGAAAGCCGACCACGACCAATCCTTGTTCCCGGTAGTCTCGGTACAATTTTTCCAGCCCCTCGTATTGCGGCGTGAAGCCGCAACGGCTGGCGGTGTTGACGACCAGCAGCACTTGGCCGGCGAATTGCGAAAAGTCCAGTTCCTCGCCATTCAGCGTCTTGGTTTTGAAGGAATAAATCTCGGCGTTCATGGTGTCTCCGGTCGGGTTGGGGGGGAAAGGCCGCTTGCCATCGTATAAATCATCGGGCCAGTTAAAGCAACTTGGGATTCCGCCATCCGTGCCGGGTGTTGGCGTCCAAGCCGGCGCGATAGCGGGGCTTGCGCGTTATTTTGGACGGACATTTGTGAATTTGATCTAAAATGGTGCGACATGGATCTGTGCTTGCCGCTTCCAGGACGCGCCCCGCCGATACCCGCCGCGTAAGCCACTGTTTGGCATAGGGGTGTTGGCGGCAGTTTTATCCCCCTTCTTGCCTCTCGATGGCCTGCATATTGCTGTTAGCCGGACATGAACGATACTGCCCCTGCCAATTTTTACCGCCACATCCTCGACAACCTGTCCGATGCGGTGCTTTTGTTCGACGACACGCTGGCCTTGGTGTACATCAACATGCCGGGGGAAATGCTGTTCTCCTTGCGCGCCCGCCTTGTGCTGGGCAACCAGGCGCAGCAGGTGTTCTTTTTCAGCGACGAGGGCATGGAAGATGACATGCGCCGGGTGCTGGCCTCCGACAGCACCTTGACCAAGCGCAATGTGGTGTTGGCCTTGCCCATGCATCCGATGACCGTCAACGTGACCATGACCCCGGTCAGCGAGGGCGGGTCGTCTTTGCTGCTGGTCGAGGTGCAGCAGGTCGACAGGCATTTGCGCTTTTCCATGGAGGAACAATTGCAGGCCCAGCAGAACGCCGCCAAGATGCTGTTGCGCGGCCTCGCCCATGAAATCAAAAACCCCTTGGGCGGGCTGCGCGGCGCGGCGCAATTGCTGGACCGGGAACTGCCGGAAGAGGAGTTGCGCGAGTACACCCGCATCATCATCGAAGAGTCCGACCGCCTGCAATCCCTGGTGGACCGGATGCTGGCCCCCAACAAACCCTTGCAGAAGAGCCTGCTCAACATCCACCGGGTGTTGGAGCGGGTGCGCCAATTGGTGCAGGTCGAGGTATCGACGGGGGTGGTGCTGGTGCGCGATTACGACCCCAGCATGCCGGCCTTGTACGGCGACAGCGACCAGCTCATCCAGGCGATCCTCAACATCGTCCGCAACGCCGCCCAGGCCTTGGGCGGCAAGGGGACGATCACCATCCGCAGCCGCGTCCACCGGCAGGTCACCATCGGCCTGCACCGCCATCCCCTGGTGGCAAAAATCGACGTGATCGACGACGGCCCCGGCATCAAGCCGGAATTGCTCAACCAGATTTTTTATCCCATGGTGACGGGCCGGGCCGAAGGCACCGGCCTGGGGCTGTCCATCGCCCAATCCCTCATCAGCCAGCACGGCGGCTTGGTGGAATGCGACAGCAAGCCTGGCGAGACGGTTTTTTCCATTTTTTTGCCTTTGGAGAAGGAACATGAATAATCCGGCCCAAGTCTGGGTAGTCGATGACGACCGCTCCATCCGCTGGGTGTTGGAGAAGGCCCTGCAAAAAGCCTCCATCCAGGCCCGCTGCTTTCCCAACGCCAATTTGCTGTTGGACGCGCTGGAGACGTCAAGCCCCGACGCCATCCTCACCGACATCCGCATGCCCGGCCT
>CAZOTR010000309.1:2369-4072 GCA_964582755.1 uncultured Methylococcaceae bacterium
TCGCACATCACCGTCCTCATCAACGGCGAATCCGGCACCGGCAAGGAACTGGTCGCCCGCGCCCTGCACCGCCACAGCCCCCGCGTGGACAAGCCGTTCATCGCCTTGAACATGGCGGCGATCCCCAAGGATTTGCTGGAGTCCGAATTGTTCGGCCACGAGCGCGGCGCGTTCACCGGGGCGCAAGCGCGGCGGGCGGGGCGCTTCGAGCAAGCCGACGGCGGCACCTTGTTCCTCGACGAAATCGGCGACATGCCGGCGGAATTGCAAACCCGGCTGCTGCGCGTGCTGGCCGACGGCGAGTTTTTCCCGGTCGGGGCGCATGCGCCGGTCAAGGTGGACGTGCGCATCATCGCCGCCACCCACCAAAACCTCGAAACCCTGGTGCATGAAGGCCGCTTCCGCGAAGACCTGTTCCACCGTCTCAACGTCATCCGCGTCCACATCCCGCCGCTGCGCGAACGCCGCCAGGACATCCCCTTGTTGCTGCGGCACTTCCTCCACGAAGCCAGCACGGAGTTGAACGTGGAGCCGAAGACCTTGCTGCCGGATGTGGAGGAAGTCCTGTGCCGACTGGATTGGCCGGGCAATGTGCGGCAGATGGAAAACACCTGCCGCTGGATCACGGTGATGGCGGCGGGCCGCGAAGTCCACATCGACGACCTGCCGCCCGAGCTATTGCAAGCCAAGCCCGAAGTCGTCCCGGTCAACGGCATTTGGGAAGAAGTATTCAAGCAATGGGTGGACACCCAATTGAAAAAAGGCGACCGCAACATCGCCAAGGAAGCCATCGACCAAGCCGAAAGCATATTGATAACCACCGCCCTGCAATTCACCCGTGGGCGGCGGCAAGAGGCCGCGAAGTTATTGGGCTACGGGCGCAATACTTTGACGCGCAAGGTTAGCGAGTTGAATTTGGATGTTTGAGGCTGGCAGATGAGTAGGGTGGGCAATCATCTTTTCGCTTGCCCACCGGTTCTGTCAGATTCCGCGTGGGCAAACGATAAAGCCGTTTGCCCACCCTACTTGGCTGTCAGGTTCTGGATCGGAGGATTGCTCATGGCGCGAAGCCTCGGGCCGGAAAGCCGCAACAGTATGCGGGCTTCTGGATTAGATTTCAATGTTGACATTTTAGATTGCGTCAAATATGCTGGGTTTCCAGGATAGGCATCACTTCTGAGGCCGACTTGTAGTTAGGCAAAGTTTGATCAATCATTACAATTGATATAAAGATGGACGTTTTTAAAAGGCTACCCGATCTTGCTTATAGCAAATTACATCAAAAGTTCAATTTATTGAGGGATGCGCCATATTATTATGGTGCAAGAAAAATAGTTGAAGAGTGGGCGCATGACTTCCATGATAAAGATGGAAAAATAGTTAAAGAATTTCAGACTACTTTTCATTCCTCCTTTTGGGGGTTTTATCTGCACGCTATGTTAAAAGAGCTTAATTTCAATATTAGCAATCAGCATAATAGGCCAGATTATATTGTTATTGGTCTAGAAGAATTTTATATTGAAGCTGTCGTTTCTAACATAAAGGATATAAAAAAAGGAGGTCGTCCAGAATCGGAAAGAACCCTAGATGATCATTTAAGCATGTTATCTCCAATTTCATCTAACCAAGAATTTTCAGAGTTGATTGATGAAGCTATAGTCAGGCACTCCAATTCGATAAGTGAAAAACTTAAAAAATACACC
>CAZOTR010000310.1:0-4066 GCA_964582755.1 uncultured Methylococcaceae bacterium
ATAAAACCCCCATCGCCCATGTGCGCAAATTGGCTCAGGATTTGGCTGAGTCGGTAAAAAACAAAAGCTATGGCCGGTACGGAAATTATTTCGATTATGTGGTGCTGGAATCCATCGACTACCCCGCCGAACCTTTGGAAGATTTCTTTGCCAAGCGTTACGGCTTTTTGGCGGTTCATCGGTTTCCCTTGCAGCCCATTAACTTGACCGGGTCAGATTCGGAAAAATCTTTCGAGGATTTCCAACAAAAACTAGCAGGGTTACTCGATAAACTGCCCAGAAGCCAAGTTTATCAAATCGCCCAATCAGCCTGTTCCGCACCAACTCTTGCTGAAACAGAATTAGAGGAAGGCAAAAGACAGCCCGTCCGGCCACTGACCAAATTCCAAGAAAGCGTTAAGCGTTTCATACAGCTTAAAACTCTCTCTGATAACCAAAAAGAACTGGATGAACTTAACGATAAACTCTGGAATAATATCCTCTGTCCCCCGTCATACACAACACAAAAATCAGATTCATCTCCCCCGTTTGACAATCCAAGCGATACCCCACTCGACCGCTGGCAGTGGCTACACTTGGTGGAGTTGTTAGACTATCTGGCTCCTAACTCAGGAAAGGGGGAGAAATCATGAACACTTACCGCTTTACCTTAAGCCTAACTCTGCAAGCCCCAGTGCTGACCCAATCCGTCGGAGCCTTGGGCTTTGGCTTCGACATGTCCACGCTGCGCGATGATGGTGTCCCGGTTTTGCCGGGTAGCTTGATCCGGGGAAATTTGCGGGAAAACCTAGTCCGCTTTGCCGAAGTCTTGAAACAAAACGGGCAAGCCGATAAAGCCGTCCCGCTCGAAACTGCCATCAGGGGCTGGTTTGGCCCTAGGCCACCTGAACCAGATGAAGACGCATTCGACCAAAACCGCGCAAGCTTTAACTTTGATTATTATTGGCGCTGCCAACCCTTCGCCCGCGCCTCTTTTCAACGCAACCGAATTAAGCTCGACCCAGACACTGGCACCGTCGAAAAGGGCGCTTTGCTCGTCATCGACGCGACAGACAGCCAAGACCGGCAGTTAGTCTTTTCCGGGAATATCACCGCCAGGCTGGAAAATGCAGAAAAGGCCGAAGAGGCTAGGCTTTGGCTGGACAAGGCCGCCCAATTTTTGGCTTCTTTGGGTTCCTTGAAAGGCGTGGGTTATGGCAGGGTGTTGTCGGCCACAGTCGCCATGGAGGAAAGCAAACCGCCAAATCCGCCCCCATTGCCCGCCTCAACCCATCGGCTTGGCATTTGCTTGAGCCTAGACCGCTCTTTTTGCGTCGCGCAAGCCCGCGCCCCCCATTCCAACCAATTCAATAGCGAAGAGCGCATTCCCGGTGCGGTTTTGAAAGCCGTGCTGGCCCAGGGGTTCGATGACAAGGCTTCGTTTGACAAGCTGGTGTTCACCCACGCCCTGCCCGCCCCAACTGATGCGCCAGCCCGCCGCCCGGTTTTGCCAACCAGTTTGGCCTGGGTCGGCGAAGCGTGGGACAACCGGGCCGAGCCGTCAAAACCCATTCGGGAAAACCTGGTCGATCTCGCCCTGTTGGATTGCGACGGCGGGGTTTTTGTCTGCAACAGGACGGGACGGGCGGCAAAATTCCAAATTGATTGGAAGCCCAAGGAATACGCTGCCGCCCGCGCCTTGATTGCGAGTTTGCCTGGCTGCAACCATCATCTTGCTGTCCACACCGCCATTAACGTGGATACCGGCCAAGCGGAGGAAAGCCAGTTGTTCAGCCTGGATTGCGTCGATCCAAAAGGGATGGTTTGGTGTGCCGACATCGACCTCAGCGCCCTAGACCCCGGCCAGCAAAAACCCGTCGCCGGACAATTAAACATGCTCCTCAGCCAGCCCTTGGTTGGCATTGGCAAGACCAAGGCGATTGCCAAGGCCGCAATCCAACAACGGCCTTACTCAGCCTCCGCCCCTTTGAAAGCGCACCAAGGCTGCTTTATCGTCACCTTGCAAACCGATGCCGAGTTGTTTGCCGACGCCGATGCGCAAGCACTCCCCGCCAGCGGTGGCGGGGAAGATTTGCACGCGCTTTACGCGGCCTATTGGCAAAAGGCTTCTGACAATAGCCTGACGCTCAAACGCTTCTTCGCCAGCCAGAGGCGGGAAGGCGGGGCTTTTGTTTGGCACCGTTACCTGAAGGCGAAAACCTCGCCTGACAAGGCTTACCGCCCGTTTTGGCTGACCCAAGCAGGCAGCGTGTTCGTGCTGGAAGTGGTCACAGGGCAAGAACAACAGGCCGAAGCGAAACTGTCAGACTGGCAAAGCCGTGGCCTGCCGCCCCCCGGCAAAGCAACCAGCCATCAAGACTGGCCGCACAACCCTTACATCCGAGAAAACGGCTATGGGGAAATCTGCGTCAACGACCCCGTTCACGTTGATTTCCAAGCCTTGAAGGAGGAATGGCGATGAGCCACGATTACGAGCGTGTCCGCATCCAGGGGCATTTGCAAATCCTAAGCCCGCTGTCCATTGGCCATGGCGGGATGCCCGCCGAAATCCAAGGCAAGGAAGGCCGGCCCGGCAACCGCCTGGACATCTGCGCCCACCCGGACGGCACGCCTTTTATCCCCGCCACCAGCTTGCGCGGCCTGCTGCGGGCCTCGTTGCCGGAGAGCAACGAACACCACCGCGAATTGTTTGGCGAAATGCGCGGAAGGGAAAAAAACCAAAACCAACCCGGCAGCAAGGCCGGGCTGCTGCGGGTGTTCGATGCCGGCCTAAGCCAAGTCGGCGAAGGCGGCAACCCCAAACAAAACCGCACCCGCACCGCCATCGACCCGATTACCGCGACGGCCAAAGACAATTGCCTGTACGAGTTGGCGCAGGTGCCTGCTGACAGCCGCTTCCAATGCGAGTTTGAGTTGGAAAAGGTGTCTGCTTCTGTGGTTCAAACTTTCCTCGGCCTGCTGAACCTCCTAAGCAAAGACAACCCCCAATCCCGCCTGGGCCGGGGCGCCAACAAATCCGAAGGCCGGGTAAGTTGGCATCTGGGCAAAGTGCAAACCCTAAGCCCCGCCGGTTTGGCCGCGTGGCTGTTGGATGGCGCAACCGACGCCCCAGCCCGATTCGAGGACGAAACCCGAAAGCTCAAAGCCGAACCCATAACCCAAGCGGAACAGCAATCCCATCGCTTCGACCTTCTCATCAAGCTAAGCGGGCTGATGCTGGTGGATGGCGAGGAAGAAGAGATTGCAGATGAAAATGGTGAAAAACGGAAAATCCAAGTTTTCCGCCGGCAAAACCAGAACGGCAAGGCCTACCCCGTCATTCCCGCCGCCAGCTTGCGCGGGCTTTTGCGCGGGCATTGCCGGAAAATCCTGCTGACCTTGTTGGTTGATAAAACCAAAGAATCCGCGCCTTACACAACATCCCAAGAAAAGGCCGACAAACTGCTTGACGACCTGTTTGGGCACGAAGGCAAGGCCAGCGCCATCCGCTTGGAGGATGCCTTGGGCGGAAACGGGAAAATTTTCGAGCAAACCTTCAATGCCGTGGATCGGTTCACCGGCGGCGTTGACGACGGCGCTTTGTACACCGTCAAAGCCTATTGGCAAGGCGAATTCAAAACCACTCTCCGCATCAACCCCGCACGGATCAAGATCGAGGGCGAGTGGTGGAAAGGGTTGCTGGTTCTCGCCCTGCGCGATGCGATGGAAGGCGACATGGCCCTAGGCTGGGGCAAGGCCAAAGGCTATGGCGGATTCACCCTTGGCCTGATCTGGCCGGGGGGCAAGGACGCAGTGAAAAGCTGGGACGAACTGCGGCAACGGCCTAAACTGCCCGATGCCCAAAGCTGGGTGAAAGCCCTGCACCAAACGCTTGAAAGCGCCGCCAAAGACCAAACGAAGGCAAGACCATGACCGAATTCTACAACCCTTACCAATTCATTCCCGTCACCGGCAAGGTCAACGGCAACGACACCCCGCTGCAAAATTTTCAAGACATCAAGCAAGGCAAGACATCCATCCGCCACGACTTATGGGATGCCAAGCGCAAATCCGGGCGCATCGTCTG
>CAZOTR010000311.1:0-4008 GCA_964582755.1 uncultured Methylococcaceae bacterium
ATGCGTGAAAAGATCATGGCAAAGGTCGTTGATGACCATGACCCCGTATTTTGCCCAGTAGTAGTCGCAGGCGACGCAGAACGCGGCATACACCGCTCCGCCAATGCCCAGCACGGCAAAAACCCGCACAAACATATCCATGTCCCGGTTGATTATCGCCCCGTCAACCAGGAATTTTAAACTATAGCGCAATCCGGCTTCATAACCCAGTTCGACCACCAAGCCGATAAGTATGAACAGCACCGGCCAGCGGTAGGGTCGGATATATTTCCACAACTGGGCGATGAACGCGGCGAGGCTCATACCCCAAGCGTGGCCATATTCCGCCGGCGGGTCTTGACGTAATCGGAAACATGCCCGCCATAGGCCGCGACGAAGGCTTGCAGGCTGTCGTCGCCGGTAATGAGTCCACGGCATTGCGGGGCGCCGCAATGGCATTCAAAAGCCGCCATGCTTGCATGGCAAAACGTCGCATAATCCAGGGTGATTTGCCCGCCTGCCGGGATAAAGCGCCGGGCGACGACATTGAGTCCCTCCAGCCAGGCATTGGGATCGCAGGAATGGTTGACCGGCTTCCAGTCTTCCGGCTTGTGGCCCCACATCACCCAAACTTCTTCCGTGAGCGGATAGGCGTATTGGCTGAACCAGTCTTTTTGCAAGGCATCCCAGTGCCGCTCCACATGCGAGCGGGTCACGAGGACATGCGCCTGCTCTTCAAACGGCTCGATCAGCTCGCCGGGCAGGATGTCCGCAGCCGCGTACATGCCGTAATGGCTTTGCGCGTCCAGCCGCAACTGCCAGTTTTTCGCCTGCTGCCGGCAACGCCGTTGCGCCGCTTTGAAGATCAAGTCCAGGAATTTTGGGTAGCCCCCAGGCTCGCGCAGCAGAATGAGGTCGGCGCTGCCGGCCTCGTGGGGGGCGTAGAAGATGCCGCAATTGGGGTTGATTTCGAGCAGAAAAGCATGGCCCGCCGCATCGACCCGGATATCGCAACGGCCATAGCCCGAGCCACCCAGCCCGGTGAACAACTGCGCGGACAGCGCTTGCAGCCGCCCGTTCAGCTCGGCGTCCTCGCAGGGCACGCAGAGCATGCCTTGGTAGTCTATCCACTTGAGGTCGTAATGCTTGAAGGTTTCGCCTTCCGGGAACAGGAATTCCATCGGCGGGAACACGACGGGCCGCAAGGGGTCGTCGGCGTTTTCCACGACCAGCACGGTGAATTCCCGGCCCTCGACGAATTCCTCGACCAGCGCCTCGCCGAACAACTCTATCATGCGTTCGGCCTCGCCGCGCAGGGCCTCGGGCGTTTCCACCCGCGAGGCTTTGGTCATGCCGATGCTGGAATAGCTGTTCGGGTGCTTGACGATCAGCGGAAAGCGCAGGCTGGCGGCGGCCTCGGCGATGTCCGCCGCCGTTTGCGCGAAGCGGTAGCCCGGCGTGCCTAGGCCGTAGTAATGGCAGACTTTTTTCATGTCCTCGCGGGTCGGCTCGTAGAAATCCGCGGCCGCCCCGGTGAACGGCACTTTGCAGCGTTCTAGCGTCTGCACGACTTCGATGCCCGCCCGGTCTTCGTCCCAAGCGCCGTCGCACAGGTTGATGAACATATCGAAGCCGCGCCGGACCAAATCGCGCACCTGCCGCACCGCCGTCGCCTTGTGGATGCCGACCACCTCGGCCTCGTGTCCGGCCAGATGGGGCAAGATGTCCACTGGGGCGTCATGCTCCTTGAGGGGCGAGGCGGACAGGTCGTAAGCGGAATGGAGCACGCAGATTTTCATAGTGGACTCGGTTGGATGGGGGCTTGCGCATTCAGCCGGGATAGGCCAGGGCCAACTTGTCGAGAATATGCCCGGCAAACTGATACTGCGCGATTAAGTCCGTGTCCAAATAAGCAGCCCCTTGAATTTTCCCCAGACAGCGCCCGGTCTGGCAAAAACAGTCGAAAGGCTGGGCCATGGACCATTCGGTCGAGGGATAGAAAAAAGTTATTTCCTCGCCTGCGGCAATATCCCTCAGGCAGACTATCTCGCCTTTCTTGACATCAAAGAAAGTGTTCGGATCGCAACTGTGGTTGATGTATTGGAGAAATTCGGGGGAAAGGTGGATATGTCGCCCGTCGTCCACTTGCACCGAAAGGTAAGTGGCCACCGGGACGTATTCGCGGGCGCTGAACGGGTGAAGCACGGCATCTTTGGCAAATGGATGGGTCGCGCGCAACAAGCGATGCCCTCCAAGGGTTTCGCATAGCGCGAGGTTTGCCGCCACATCGGATACTTTTCTCATATTCTCCCTCTATGTTTTTAGAAAGTTCTAAGGGCGAAGCAAGCTTGCCCCCAAATGGCGGAGGTGGGTTTAATTGATTTATTGATATTTTCCGTAGGAGCGGCCCATGGCCGCGAAAGGCTTCGGGCAATGGGTGAGGCCCAAGGTCGCGGGCATGGCCCGCTCCTACATTTCAATCAATTGAACCCACCTCCAAAATGGCGGCTGGCCGCGCTTGGGTTGGCAAGGCATTCATGGAAAACGCCCGCCTAAGCCAGCCAGGGTTTGATGAAGGCCAACGCAAGGCCGGCCACGCCGCAGGCACCAATGACCGGCATGACCCCCGCCTTGTGCCGGACCAGCGCCAACAAGGCGCACAAGCCAAGCAGGGCGGAAACACCGTCGAAGCGCCCCGCCCAGCCCTGCGGCCAGAAGACGTGGTAAGCGAAAAACACCGCGAGGTTTAGAATGACCCCGACCACGGCGGCGGTGATGCCGGTCAGCGGCGCGGTGAACTTCAGATTGCCGTGGGTGGATTCCACCAGCGGCCCGCCGGCTAGGATGAACAGGAAACTGGGCAGGAAGGTGAAATAGGTCACCACCGTCGCCGCCGCCGCGCCGGCCAGGAACAATTGGCCGGGGCCGAAGAGGGCCTTCGCCCAGCCGGCCACGAAACCGACGAAAGCCACCACCATGATAAGCGGCCCCGGCGTGGTTTCCCCCAAGGCCAAGCCGTCGATCATCTGGTGCGGCGTCAGCCACTGGTAATGCTCGACCGCGCCCTGATAGACATAGGGCAACACCGCATAGGCGCCGCCGAAGGTCAGCAAGGCGGCTTTGGTGAAGAACCAGCCCATTTGGGTCAACGCGCCATGCCAGCCATAACGGGCGCAGAGCAAGCCGATCACCCCGCCCCACAAGGCCAGCCCCGCCAAGGCCACCTTCCACAATCCGGCCCAGGTGAAGCGGGCATGGGGCGGCGTCGGCGTGTCGTCGTCGATGAGCGCCGGGCCGTGGCTCTGTTTGCCCGCGCCGTGTCCGCCGCCCAGCGCAAATTTCTGCGGCGCAAGCTTGCCGCCGATGGCCCCCATGATCGCGGCCATTAGCACGATCAGGGGGAACGGGGCGTCCAGCGCGAAGATGGCGAAAAACGCCAGTCCCGCCATGGACCACAGCAGCCCGTTTTTCAGCACCCGCGAACCGATGCGGTACGCCGCGAACAGCACGATGGCCGTCACGGCGGGCTTGATGCCATACAACACGCCGGCGACGGTGGGGACCTGGCCGAACGCCAGGTAAATCCAGCTTAGACTCATCAGGATGAGCAACGAAGGCAGGACGAACAAGCCGCCGGCCATTATCCCGCCCCAACCGCGGTGCATCAGCCAGCCGATATACGTCGCCAGTTGCTGGGCTTCCGGCCCCGGCAACACCATGCAGTAATTCAACGCGTGCAAATAACGGCGCTCCGAAATCCAGCGTTTTTTCTCCACCAAATCCTGGTGCATGATGGCGATCTGCCCGGCCGGCCCGCCGAAGCTGATGAAGCCCAGCTTGAGCCAATACCAGAAAGCTTGCCTTAGGGTGACAGGTTGGGGACGGGGTAGGCCGGAGGTATTCATGCGTCGTGTATTGAAAAGGCTGGATAGGCCGAATCGAAGGACTTTCCGGCCTAGGCCAACAGGGCAACGCGAAAACGCGCTCCAACCCACGCCGGAATAGCCCCGTTTTCGGCCCCAATGGCAT
>CAZOTR010000312.1:0-3970 GCA_964582755.1 uncultured Methylococcaceae bacterium
CCCCACCGCCGCAGCCGGTCGGCGAGCAGGCTCATCACTTGGAGGGCAAAAAACGGGGTTTGCTGGACCAGTGCGATAAAACGTTTCTGGTTGATGACCGCCAGCTTGCAATCTGTCCTGGCGATGGCCGTGGCCGAGCGGGGGCTGTTGTCGATCAGGGCCATTTCGCCCAGGATGCTGCCCACCTCGACCACTTCCACCACTTGGCCGGCAATGGCAATCTCGACCTCGCCGCTGAGGACGCCATACATCACGTCCCCGGCCTCGCCTTCTTGGAAAATCACCTGGCCGGCGGCAAAAGCCTGTTGGCTCGGCTCATGGTGAAGAAACGAAATATCGTGCCGCATCATGCGTGTTTCTCCGCTGTAAGGATGCTTGATCCACCCGCCCTCAAACCGTGAAGCTTTCCCCACAGCCGCAGGTTCCCTTGGCTTTCGGATTGTTGAAGCGGAACGCTTCGTTGATGCCTTCGCGGGTGTAGTCGACTTCCACGCCGTCCAGCAATGCCAAGTCGCCGGGCTTGACGATGACTTTGACGCCGTGTTCCTCGAACACCGCGTCGCCTTCGGCCAGTTCGTCGGCGTAGTCGACCACATAGGCGAAGCCGGAGCAGCCGGCCTGCTTCACGCCCAGCCGCAGCCCCAGGCCGCGACCGCGCTTGGTGAGTTGTTTGGCGATTTGCTTCGCCGCTTTTTCGGTGAGGGTGATGGACATGGCTGGATTACCTAAGGGGATGGTTTCGGGGCAAGCGGCGCGGACATGCCGCCGCTGGCCCAGTGGATATTACCGCATGGCGATGTTGTGTAAAGCGACGAGAAAGGCGTCGATGTCGGCCTCGCTGTTGTCTTTGCCCAGGCTGACGCGGATCGCGGTTTTCGCGGTGTCGGCATCCACGCCCATGGCCAGCAGCACCGGGCTGGGCTGGCCCGCGCCGCTGGCGCAGGCCGAGCCGCTGGAGACGGCGAAGCCTTTGCGGTCCAAAGCCATCAGCAGGGCTTCCCCGTCGATGCCGGACACGCCGAACTGGACGGTGTTGGGCAGGCGCGGGGCGTTTTGCGCAAAGATGGTCACGCCCGGCAGGGGCGCAAGCCCCGTTTCCAATTGCTGCCGCAGCTTGAGAAGATGGGCGTTGCGCGATTCCATCTCCGCCAATGCCAGTTCAGCCGCCTTGCCGAAGCCGACGATGGCGGCGACGTTTTCGGTGCCGCTGCGCAGGTCCGCCTCCTGCCCGCCGCCTTCCAGCAGAGGCGTCAGGGCGACGGATTTGTCTAGCACTAAAGCGCCCGCCCCTTTGGGGCCGTAAATCTTGTGGGAAGACAGCGTCAGCAGATGCGCCCCGCAGGTCTTGAAATCCAGCGGAATCCTCCCCGCCGCCTGCACTGCGTCGCAATGCAGACTAGCGCCGCATTCCCGGACAAGCGCGGCGAGGGCGGTGACATCCTGGACCACCCCGGTTTCGTTGTTGGCAAGCATGACGGAGGCGAAGCGCAGATGGCCTTTCGGCAGGTCGGCTAGGCTCGCGTCGGCCAGCTTGCCTGCGCCATCGACCGCCAGAATGCGCAACTCGAAGCCCTGCGCGCGCAGGCGTTCCATCGGAGCGGAGACGGAGGGGTGTTCGGTCGCGCCGAAGGCCACGGCACCGTGCGAAAATTGGCCGGCCAAGCCTTTGACGGCCAGATTGTTGGCCTCCGTGCCGCCGGAGGTGAAGATGACGGACGCAGGCGCCGCGCCGACCAGCGCGGCAACTTGCCCGCGCGCCGTGTCGATGGCGCTGCGGGCGATCCTGCCTAGACGGTGCAGGCTGGAGGGGTTGCCGTAAAACCGGCTTAAGTACGGCTGCATGGCTTCCAGCACACGCCCGTCGGGCGGGCTGGAAGCGTTGTGGTCCAGGTAGATCACCCGGCGGTCATCAAAGCCTGGTTTCTTCCCGGATCAGCACGTCCAGCCCCAGCGGCGGGGAGGCGGGTTGCTTTTCCTGCCGTTCCGCCACTTGGCGGACGGTTTTGCGTTTCAGCAAGTCGTGCAGGCTGATGGTCGACAGATACAGGCGGATTTGCTCGCTCAAGCCCATCCACAGGTCGTGGGTAAGGCAAGGGTGCGAATTCTGGCAATTGCCCTTGCCACCGCAACGGGTGGAGTCGATGGTTTCATCGACGGCGGTGATGATGTCGGCAACGTTGATCTGCGAAGTGTCCCGGCTCAACTGGTAGCCGCCACCGGGGCCGCGCACACCCTCCACCATGCCGGCCCGGCGCAGGCGGGCGAACAGTTGCTCCAGATAAGACAGCGAAATGTTTTGGCGTTTGGCGATGTCGGTCAGGGTAACCGGCTTTTTCTCGCCATGATAGGCGAGGTCGAGCATGGCTGTGACTGCATAACGGCCTTTTGTCGTTAGTCGCACGGTAATCTCCTTCCGGTAGGGTGATAGTGGCCTTGGCACTATACCTATGACCCAGCAAAACAGTCAAGTATTATTGTGGACGCCTGTGGTGGGCGGGCGGGGTCGGAAATGAACCGCTAAACCGCCGCAAGGCCCGTTTTTCTGGCACACTTAAGCCAATGAATCATCCCGCCTGTCTATCCGCCTTGCGCAAGGCCATGCCCCGACTGTTGCGCCGCCTGGTTTTCGTGGCGGCGGTGCTGGTCTTGGCGCTGGAGATCCTGGCCGTGCTGCTCGTCGATGGCGAGCCTGCGGTGTGGCGGCGGGAGGCCAACCGCCAGCACTATTTTGCGGCCACGCGGAACATCCTGCACAACACGGTGAAAAGCCCCGCGCAGGCAAAGCTGCGCAACGTCGCGTTAAGCGAGGAGGATCTGACGGCGGTGGCGAATTTCGCGTTGCTGCGCAAGGGGCTGCAAGGCGCCGCGCAGGCCAGGATTGCCGGGCAGCGGCTGGAAATCCTGGTGGCCGTCAAGCTGCCGATCCGTTTCGCCGAGTATTACCTGAACCTGAAGCTGATCGCCGACGACGCCGAGCCGCAGGCTTTCGTCAAGCAGGTGAAGGCCGGCTTCATCGCCCTCCCCACGCCCCTGGTGCCGTTATTGGGCTGGTGGCTGACACATACCACGCACCTGGGCCGTTACGTCCATCTGACCGCGCCGCTGGTGCAGTCCGTGCATATTGGCGACGGGCGGCTGCGGATCGCCTTGGACTGGGATTCGGAAATCATGGGGCAGGCGCAGGATTTGGTCACTGACCTGGCCGACAAGGAGCGTTTGCGGGTGTACCACACCAAACTGGCGGAAGTGCTAGGACAGTCGCAAACGCGGCGGTTCATCGGCCTGGGGACGCTGGTCCAGCCGCTGTTTGCCTTGGCCAAGGAACGTTCGGATGCCGAAGGGGGCGATGCGCGGGAGGAGAACCGGGCGGTCATCCTGCTGCTGGCCGCTTACGCCAACGGCAAAAGCCTGGCGTCGGCGATTTTCCTGGGCGAGCCGGTGCCCGGCTTGGCGCGGCGTGAAGTCTTGCTGAACCGCCGCGTCGATGCGGCGCAGCATTTCACGGCGTCGGCGGTGCTGGCGATTGCCGGACACCGGGCGCTCGCGGACATGGTCGGGCTGGCCAAGGAGTTCAACGACACCCATGGCGGCAGCGGCTTCAGTTTCATCGACTTGGCGGCGGACCGGGGCGGGGCGCTGTTCGGCAAGCTGGCGGTCAGTTCGGAGGAATCCGCCCGCAGGGTCCAGGAGATTCTGAGCCAGACGGCGGATGAGTCGGCATTCATGCCGACGGTGCGCGATTTGCCGGAAAACCTCAAGGCCGAGGATTTCGCCCGCCAATTCGGCGACATCGACAGCCCGCAGTTCCTGGCCATGAAAAAACAAATCGAGGAGCGGATCGCCGCTTGCAGGCTGTATCAGTGAATGGCCTGGATTCCGGCATCCATGCCGAAATAACGAAGTTCGGGCCACACTGAGAATTGCCGGACAAGGGAGGACGAAAGGGCGTCCAGGGGGTAATCGCGCTGAA
>CAZOTR010000313.1:0-3961 GCA_964582755.1 uncultured Methylococcaceae bacterium
GAAACCGCAAATTTTAACGCGAGTTCGCATGTCAGGGATACGATATTTTACGAAAACGGCATTATAACGTGGACCGTGCCGGATCCTAGGGCGGTTAAACCCAGCCCAAGCGCAACAAGGCAAACAGGCAAACCCAGGCAAAGACCCCGGCCACGGCATCGTCGAGCATGATCCCCAAGCCGCCATGGACGCGCCGGTCCAACCATGCGATAGGCCAAGGTTTCAGCACGTCGAACAGCCGGAACAGCAGAAACCCCGCCCCCACCGCGCCCCAAGACACCGGCGCGGCGGCCAGCGCGATAAACAGGCCGACAAACTCGTCCCAAACGATGCCGGAGTGGTCCTGGGCCCCCAAGATTTCCTCACAGCGACCGCACAGCCACACGCCGGCCAGGAACATCAGCGCAGTCACGGTCAGATAAACCGGCAACGGCAAGGAGGAGGCCGCCAGCCAGAGCGGAAGCGCCGCCAAAGTGCCGAAGGTGCCGGGGGCTTTCGGCGCCAAGCCGGAACCGAAACCGAAGGCGAGCAAGCAAACCGGGCAGCGCAACACGCGGTCGGCGGGGATTTTGACGCGCTTGCTACTCGCCATGTCCGGCCACGCTGGAAAAATGTTGATAGCCGCCAGCCTCTAGCGGGAAGACGCGCCGGCCCTTTTTCATGCGCAATCCCGACTCCCAGTCGATTTGCCCGATGCGCACACAGGAACAGCCGAAATCGGCCATCCGCCGGGCCAGTTCGTCTTCGCGTTCGGCGGCGACGGTGAAGCAAAGCTCGTAATCATCGCCTGCCCGCAAAGGCATCCACTCGTCGCCGCCCGCATCGAGGTGGCGGCGGATCGCCGAGGGCAAGGGCAAGGCCGTCCAATCCAGGGTCGCCCCCAAGTCGCTGGCAGACAACATATGGCCCAGGTCGGCAGCCAAGCCGTCCGACACGTCGATGCAGGCATTAGCCAACCCGGCCAGAGCCAAGCCAGCCTGGACACGCGGCTCGGGCCGCTCCAGCTTGGCGACGGCTTCGGGCGCATGCACCGCCGTCCGCCCCAGCACGATTTCCAAACCCAGCCCAGCCAACCCCAAATCGCCGGTCAGATAGATGCCGTCGCCGGCCTTGGCCCCCGAACGGCGCAAAGCATCGCGCTCGCCCACCAAGCCCATGGCCTGCACGGTGATCGACAGCGGCCCGCGGGTCGTGTCGCCCCCCACCAATTCCACGCCGTAACGCTCGGCCAGACCCAAGAATCCGTGGGCGAAAGCAGCCAGCCAAACCTCGTCGGATTGGGGCATGGTCAGCGCCAGGCTCACCCAGGCCGGCTTGGCCCCCATGGCGGCCAAGTCGCTGAGACTCACCGCCAAAGACTTGTGGCCCAGACCTTCCGGGTCGGTCCCGGCGAGAAAGTGGACACCCTCGACCAGGGTGTCCACGGTCATCGCCACACACTTGCCAGCTTCCGGCCGCAACAGGGCGCAATCGTCGCCTACCCCCAAAGACACATCAAAACGGCGGGTCGGATGGGTGAAAAATTTTCTGATGAGTTCAAATTCGCCTAGGGCCATGGGGTGTCAGACGTTTTAAAAAACAGTGAATCCAGCCCTCTTTCTGCGAAAGTGGGGTCGGACGAAGGCTTGCAATCCAGGATTCACTGAAAATGAATGGATTCAGAGCTTCCTTAACGGGGCTTGCGGCCTGCGGCGGCAATCTCCACCGCCCGGACCTTATGGGCGATGCGGTCGAGAATGCCATTGATGTATTTATGGCCATGAGCCGCGCCGAACTCCTTCGCCAAGTTGATGCACTCGTTCAACACCACCCGGTAAGGCAACTCAGGGCGGAACAGCAGTTCATAAGCGCCGATGCGCAACACCGCCCGCTCCACCGGGTCGATGCTGGCGATGGAACGGTCGACAAACTCGCCCAAGGCGGTGTCGATGGCATCCAACTGCGTGGGTATCCCGCGCAGCAACTCGTTGAAATACTCGACATCGGCGTTGCCCAGGCCATGCTCCTCGACAAACTGCCGCTCGATTTCGCTCAAGTCATAGCCGGTCAACTGCCACTGGTAAATTGCCTGCATGGCGCTGCGCCGCGCCAGGGACCGCGCCTGCGCCGGAGGCTGGCCGCTCATGCGGATTCCAACCCGCGCAGCAAGTTGACCATTTCCACGGCGGACAAAGCCGCCTCCGCGCCCTTGTTGCCCGCCTTGGTGCCGGCCCGCTCGATGGCCTGCTCGATGCTGTCCACCGTCAACACCCCGAAGCTCACCGGAATGTCATATTTCAGCGACACGCTGCTGATGCCCTTGACGCACTCGCCCGCCACATAATCAAAATGTGGCGTCGCCCCGCGGATCACCGCGCCGACGGCGATGATCGCGTCATACCGCTTAGTCGCCGCCGCCTTCTGCACCGCCAACGGCAGTTCATACGCGCCGGGCGTCTTGGCGACATGGATGTCTTCTTTCGACGCGCCATGGCGCACCAAAGCGTCGATGGCCCCGGCCTCCAACTGGTCAACGATGAAGCTATTGAAACGCGAGGCAACGATACAAAAGCGCATCCCCTCGGCGGTGAAGTGGCCCTCGTAAGTTTTTATCTTGGACATTTTTTGGGTTCTCTCTACATGACTGATATTGGTTATTTTAACTCCCCCTCTCCCCACGGGAGAGGGCATTGCCGTTTCAATGCTTCCCCGCCACTTTGAAATTCACATACAAATTCATAAAATAATTCCACAGGCCGACAATGCCGGCGATGATAACCCGTGCGGGCAAGTAAGGCAGATGGAATACCTCGACAAAAACCACCATCAGCCCCGTCACCGCGCCCATCCCGGCCCCGGCGATCAACAGGAAAACCCCGTAACCCGAATGGACCGAACGCAAAGTGCCTTTGAAGACAAAGCGCCGACTTATAAAGTAATTGATGGAAACCGCAATGCCAAACGCCAAGGCCGTCGCCAAGACATAGTAAATCTTAAAATAATCGATAAAAACATACAAAAGGAACAAGTCGAAAAGAAATGTCGAACAGCCGACGCTTGCGTATTTCAAAAATCTTAACAGTCCTTTATTCATAATCAGGCCGCATCCCGTTCCCAATGCCTAGCCCGCTCGGCCAATGCTTGGGCGTAGCGGGGCCAATCATGCAAAGTCAACGGGTCAAAATCCGCGCCGTTAGGCCAAACCAAAGTATGCGCATCCCCATCTATGGCGACTTGGTTAAACAGCGCCAAATCGCGCAAAGGCCGGTACAGCGCCCCGCCCAAAACCGACCAAAAATCAATTAGCTGCTCTGAGCCATCGTCAAACGTCACAGTAAGCGCGTAGGAACCGGCGACGGCAAACGATCGCACACGGTAAATGGGATGCAACATGACGATGCCTCACTCCAAAGGTTTAATCGGAAGCGGTTTTTTACCGCTCTGCAAAAACTGCCAATCTTGGATCAACTCGCTCTGATGCAATTCCGCCCAAGCCTCAATCAAGCGCTGTTGTTTTTTGGGCAATGATCCTGCGATCAATTCAATCGGATCAAGCGTATAAATTCCCACATCATCCTGATAATAAGCATGGAAATGGCATATTATGCGGCCCGCCAATCTCCACATACATGCGGATAATGATTCCGAAAAAGCGGCTGAGTTCTGGCATAAAACAATACCTGCTTCTCACTCTCCCGAAACATACTCAACCACCTCCAAATCATACCCAGAAAGCCCCAGGTATTTCTTCGGCGCACCCAGCACCCGCATTTTGCGCACCCCCAAATCGGCGAGGATTTGCGCGCCAGTGCCGGTGGTGCGCCAGTCGTCGCCGCTGGTCTTGTCTTGCTGGGTTTCCACACCCAAATCCTCCATGCCATATTGATGGATGCGCTCGACCAGGGATTTGGTGTCCTCCTCTTGCCTGATGACCACCAATACCCCCCTGCCCTCCAAGGCGATGCGCTTCATCGCCGCCCGC
>CAZOTR010000314.1:0-3921 GCA_964582755.1 uncultured Methylococcaceae bacterium
AAAGGCTTCGGGCAATGGGTGGGGCCAGAGATCGCGGGCATGGCCCGCTCCTACATTTCAATCAATTGAACCCACCTCCAAACATTCCTTTGGGCGGCGTCGCCAGCGGGGCGGGGGCCGTGCTGAACCGGCCCGCGAGCGGCAACCTGTATAACACTGCTGGCCCGTTGGTGTCGATGGCGCCAGAGTCCCTGTCTCCCGCCGGCGGCGACCAGCCGCATAACAACCTCATGCCTTATTTGACGCTTTACTTCTGCATCGCGCTGCAAGGGGTATATCCGCCGAGAACCTAAGCCGGGGATACCTTCCTGGGGGACGGATAACATTCCCTTGATGTCATCCGTTCTGCAATGCGCGCCACTGACCGTTCAAGACTACACACAATCCGATGATGAATGGCGAAATCGCCTTGCTGGATACGTTGCTGGGCCAGACATTGCCACGGGATTTCACGCTGCGCGAGGAAACCGATGAGGATTTCGATTTCATCGCCTTGCTCTATGCCGACAGCCGTGCGGAGGAACTGGCGCTGCCGCCTTGCTCGGAGGAAGAAAAACAGCAATTCGCACGTTGGCAGTGCGGCTTGCAGCGTGACCATTACCCTAATGCCCGGTTTTGGATACTGGAACACTTCGGCATCCCCGCAGGCCGCTTATATGTGGACGCCGACAGTTCTGAAATTCGCATCATGGACATTGTCTGGTTGCCAGAACTACGCGGCCAAGGGCTGGGTACTTCGGTTCTGCAAGCCATACTGGGTTTTGCGGGCGAGCAGGGTTTGGATGTGGGCCTGCATGTGGAACCCGCCAATCGGGCGCAAAGCCTGTATCGGCGGCTGGGATTCGGATTGAAGGAAGATCGGGGGGTTTACCAGTTCTTGGTCTGTCCACCCCCTTAGTTGAAGATGATTTCGTAACCCATGCCCTGTCCACATGGGCCTATCGGAACCATGAACAGTTCCAGCACCCCAAGCTGGGGATGCCGCAGGGAATAGATACCCTGTGGGAATCGCCAGTCTGGGGGCGTAGCCAATACCACGCCAAACGGCGCGTGGACGCGACCGGAATGCGCTGAAAATTCCTGGAGCGCTACCACTTGTGGATGGCAATGCCTATCCGCGATGGTCAAATCCAAGGCTTCTGAATCCAGATTGGCGAAGTCTTCGCGGGTGACTTGATCGAGCATGGCGATGAGCCTTAAGTTTTTAGAAGCCGATAGTATAAACCTTTCGGTGGAGGCCACAAACTAATGCTGTTCAGTTAGGCGGGGACCAAGCCAGACCGGCTCGGTTTTGAAAACCGAGCCGGTCTTTCGTCCATTTATAAGGTGTTGGCATTGCTTGCAAACTCCGGCTGACTTCGCCCATAAGCCTGTCCATATCCATTATTTACCCTCCAAGATCTCCCGCACATGCAAAGCGATGTTTTTCGCCATGTCATCCGTTGGCAAGTCGTTGGCGTCGGTGCCGAAGGGGTTTTCAACTTCCTCGGCGATGACTTCCAGGCTGACCAGAACATAAAACATGAAAGTCCCCAGCAGCGCCGCCCAATACCCGAAATCCGGGACAAACACCAAAGGCATGCTGACGATATAGACGAAGACGAATTTCTTCAGGAACAGGCTATAGGAATAGGGTATCGGGGTTTTCTTGATGCGCTCGCAAGCGCCGCAGATGTCGGTGAAGGCGGTGAGTTCGGCGTTGAGGGTGATGAGGTGTTCCGGCTCCAGCTCGCCGCTGCGGCGCAACGCCTCGACATGCCCGAACAAACGGGCGGCGACGGCGTTGGGGGCGTGGCGGATAGGGCCGGGCTGGGGTGGCGGGAGGTCGCGCAGATGGTCCTTCAACACGGCGGCGTAGGCGGCGAGGTCGGCGGCGAGGGCTGCGCGGGCCGGGTGCGCCTCCGGCAGGCAGGCGTGGAGCTTGAGCGCTAGGTTGCGCGAGGCGTTGGTCAGCGCGCCCCACAGCTTGCGGCCCTCCCACCAGCGTTCGTAGGCGGTGTTGGTGCGGAACACCAGCAGCAGGGAGATGACGAAGCCGAGCAGGGAATGGAAGGCGGTGGTGGTGTGCAGATGGTGCGGCCATAGCTCAAGGTCCGCGTAGGCGATGGCGGTGTTGTACAAGGCGACGGTGGCCATGGCGGGCAGCAGCCGCCTGAAGGTGTCGCTCTTGTGGAACTTGAAGATCAGCCCCCACCAGGATTTGGGGTTGTACTGGATCATGGCCCAAAGCGCTTAGAGGAACATCGCCAAAATCCCCACCAGGCCCACATAGCCGACGATATAGCCCAGCTTGGTGAACCAGGGCAGGGCGGCCCAGCAGGCTTTCCAATCCGCCTTCCTGTCTCCCCACGAGGCTTTGAACAGCAGGCACCTCTTGTATAGCGCGTGGCCTCCCCAGGCCAGCAGGGCGATGAGTAGCAAGAGTCCGGTGTAGGCCGCGGCCTTTTGCGTCGCCTCCGGTTCCAGGCCGACGACATCCTCGTAGAAAACATCCAGAGCCTTGTGGGCCCACTCGAACGCCAGTATCACGAGTTCTTCCAGCAGCGGCAGCCACAGTTCCCCGCCTAGGATCAGGCTGAACAGGACTGCGGTAACGATAAGAATTTTCTTGTTAATGGCTATCGCCCCCCTTGCGATGTGATTTCGGTGGTTGCCAGAATTTTTAGGTGAAGTTCTCAAAAAGCGAACCTTAGCGCAAGTGTCTGTGCCCTGTGAAAGCGTTTTTTTTTCGCGATTGGCGTTTTTCTTTGACGGCGGCGGTTTTCCAAGGCGGCGATCTGCTGTAACATTCTTGAATTTTTTACTTGGCGAATCAAAAGGCTATGCGCGAACTCAACCCGCTTTACAATCAGATCAAAGATTTGCAGGCCCGGCTTGCCGGCCTTAGGGGGTATCTTTGACTTCGAGGCCAAGCAGGAACGCTTGACCGAAGTCCTGCGTGAATTGGAAGATCCGAAAATCTGGGACGACCCGGAAAAGGCCCAGGCTCTGGGCAAGGAGCGCGGCCAATTGGAGATGGTGGTCAACAACTTGCTGCGCATCGGCAAGGGGGTGGCCGACGCCGAGGAGTTGCTGGCGATGGCGGTGGAGGAGGGAGACGAGGATACTGTCGAGATGGTCGCGCTGGATCTGGACGGCTTCGAGAAGGATGTCGCCGCGCTGGAATTCCGCCGTATGTTCTCCGGCGAGATGGACCCCAACAATGCCTTCCTCGACATCCAGGCCGGCGCGGGTGGCACCGAGGCGCAGGATTGGGCGGAAATGCTGCTGCGCATGTATTTGCGCTGGGGTGAGCGGCGCGGCTTCAAGACCGAGCTAATGGAAGCCTCGCCGGGCGACGTGGCCGGCATCAAGAGCGCCACGATCAAATTCGAGGGCGACTACGCCTTCGGCTGGCTGCGCACGGAAACCGGCGTGCATCGCCTGGTGCGCAAATCGCCGTTCGACTCCGGCAACCGCCGCCACACATCTTTCACCTCGGTGTTCGTCTCGCCCGAAGTGGACGACGATGTTGACATCGAAATCAACCCGGCGGATTTGCGCACCGACGTGTACCGCGCCAGCGGGGCCGGCGGCCAGCACGTCAACCGCACCGAATCGGCGGTGCGCATCACCCACAACCCCACCGGCATCGTCGTGCAGTGCCAGTCTGACCGCTCCCAGCACAAGAACCGCGCCACCGCGATGAAGCAGCTTAAGTCCAAGCTCTACGAGTTGGAGATGATGAACCGCATGGCTGACCAGCAAGCCTTGGAGGCGTCCAAGTCCGACGTCGGCTGGGGCAGCCAGATTCGCTCGTATGTGCTGGACCAGTCGCGGATCAAGGATCTGCGCACCGGCGTCGAGACCCTCAACCCGCAGCCGGTGCTGGACGGGGATTTGGACATGTTCATCGAGGCGAGTTTGAAGAGCGGGCTTTGA
>CAZOTR010000315.1:0-3892 GCA_964582755.1 uncultured Methylococcaceae bacterium
GGAGCGGGCCATGCCCGCGATCTTGGGCCTCACCCATTGCCCGAAGCCTTTCGCGACCACGGGCCGCTCCTACGGAAAATACCAATAAATCCTTGACAGACTCAGGCCCCAGCGCCGCATAATCTCCCCGCAGGACACACCCCAGGAGATACAGCCATGCCCGAGAACCGCATTGATTTGACCATCACCCAGGAGCAGGTCGGCAAAGTCCTTGCCGCCTTGAAAACCATCGAAGAGGCCATCCCCGGCCTCATCGAACTCACCCCCGAGCAACGCAAAGGAATGGCCCGCTACAGCGACAAGGATCTAGGCTTCATCCTCAAAGCCCTCTCCATCGCCGAGCAGCACCCGGAAATCCTCCCGCCCAGCTTCAAGCTCGACGAAATGCGCCGCGACGTGGACGCGCTGCAAAAGCTCTCCACCCTCTTCCAAGCCATCACCCGCGTGACCGGCATCATCGGCGACTCCCGCTACGCCGCCGCCGGCGAAAGCCAAGGCCACGGGCGCTCCGTCTACCAGTTCGTCAAGACCCACAACAGCCTGACCGGCGGACTCGAAGACGCCCTCGCCGACCTCGGCAAGCACTTTAACCGCAGCAAACCCGCCAAGCCGGACAAGCCCGCCGGGACATGAAGCCGGTCGCAGCCTTCCCGGCGGTGCCTGTGACCCTTCGCCAACAAGCGCCATCCCTTCCTTGCCAGCCATCGTTGCTTATCACCTAAGCGGCGAAGGTTGGCAAGGAAGCATTGCCGCCTCAAATTGAGGCAGCGATGCCTCCCGTTTAAGCTACGATGCTTGCGCGGGAAGCGATGGCGCTTGCGCAGGAAGCAACGACGGTTACATGGCAAGGTTCGTTGGTTAATTTTTAGCCAACGATCCTTACGACGGAAGCGATGATGCTTCAAAATGAGGCACTGAGGGTTTTTGGGGAAGAATTGCTCGCCACGAGACTGGCAATGCTTCTGGGATCCAATAGGGTGGTGCGCTGGCAAAGGAAGCGCATCGCTCGCTATTGATGCGCTTCGTACTTCAGTGCATCCTACAGGCTCAAACATAGACGACAAGGTGTAGAATGCGGTTCCATTCTTCACCGCACTTCACCATCCGTTGAAAACATATATTTCACTTTAAGACAGGGCTTCAATTGCATTGTATAGGGTTTGCAATACATGGAACCAACAAAATTTATTGACAAGTGAATATGCAGTGCCGTTATAATTGCTCTGCAAAAACGATTCATTTCTTTGGACCAGAACCACAACTCCAACTTACATAACCATGAGGTTTTATTATGTTTGATATAAGCGCTACGACTATTGAAGAGCTTGTTATACATAGGATAGGAAATAAGCTTAGAGAAGAAGGGATAAGCATCTCGAAAACAGAAGCAGAGCCAGGAGAAGACGTTAAATCAATTCTATTAAGAAGTTATCTTGGAGGAGCTTTAAAAGGAAATGAATCGTATGACTTTTATCATGACTCTGATATCTCATTAAACGAGATGTATGCATATTCAAGAGAATACTTTTTAGGCAGCGATTCATTCTTAAGCATATCCGAAAAAATTGCTAAACATCTCTATAGCAAATCGACGCATCCAAATGTTGCTGGTGGCGATCTATTCGTCGCGGTCTTTAATAGCATAAGAATTGATGAAGTCAGCTCTCGTGCTATTGGAGTTTTTAAAACAGAAATAAAAGAACCATATCTTTTGATTGATGACATTAATGGAAACTTGTGTGTCCATAAAAACGAAGGCATCAACCCAGCCAGCATTCAAAAAGGAGCAATAATTTTCGAACATAACAGAGGAATATATGCCGTTGATCGGTTGAGTGGAAAAAGCAAGTATTGGCTAGAATCTTTTTTAAATATAAGGCCTCGCGCTACAGGCACAAGAGCGGCGTTATTAGCTACAAAGATGTTCACCACAACGATGGCAGAATTACATGATCCAGCGCAAGCAAATGTTTATAAAAATGAATTTATTGCGATGACCAAAAATAAGGATAATTTATTAATTGAAGATATTACAACTTTAGGAGCCAAATATTTGGGAACTAAAAAAAATGATGAGGTACTTAGTAAGGTTAGTGAAGAACTTCAATTTGAGAGGGATCCGCAACAAAAAATCGAAAAAACGAAGCTCGAAAAAGCACTAAGGCCACATATCAAAAAACTGAAAATAATAGATGGCCTAGAACTCCTGCTTTCAAAAGGGATAACTCTTGAATCCGTTAACGCCATAACATCTGAGCAAGAAAACTCAATAACAATTAAAGTTCACCTTGGAGAACACTAATGGCCGGAGAAGACTCTAAAAATTCGGGTGAAATAGGTGAGCGACTCGCAGGTTCTTTTCTGGAATCTATAGGCTGGAAAAGTAGATTGCAGACGGTTTCTGTACGTTGTAACGATTCCATGCATAGGACTAAAAGTGGGAATGATGGGCAATCCCATGGGGAGGATGTCATATTTTTGTACAATAACCCGTTTTACGATGGCAGATCAGACGTTGTGCATGTATCAGTAAAGCACAATATCAATGGCTACAGTCAAAGCGAATCTAATTTACGATCAACTTTAAAAGACCATTTGGAAGAACTAAATGAGATTATGGCATGCGCAAAATATGATGCAGGCATAACCTCTTTAATTTCTGCCTTTCCCGCCAGAAAAGCAAAAGTTCATTCTGGGCTTTTGATATGGTTAAGCTGTACTCAGAACAGTCAAGAAACAGATATTCTATCCATTGTTTCCAACGTTCAGTTAAAGCCACTACATAAAGAACTGATATATTTCGTTGACAATGCTCGTGCCAACTTTTTAATTAAAGCCATAAATGATGCCCGCAAAAAAAGCACATGCAACATTAAATTTTATTATCCAAATTCTGGAAGCTTCTCGAAAAGGGAGGATGAGCGTTATGATGCGTTTTTACCTTTAGAATTGATAATAGCAGATATAATTCCAATTTTAGTAGAGAAAGAAGGAAAGAAATTACTGTTAATTTATGTTAATGAGGGGTTTACAGCAACCTCATATAAAAAAATCATTTGGCTGGCCCTAGCTTTCGCAGATGCCTTTCAACAAGATATCGGCATAGGTTTTCCTGACTATAATCCAGAGCTTAATGGCAATGATGCCAAATCTGCCGAAATGGCGTTCGCAACAAGAGAGAAAAATATTTATCCATTTTGCTTTAACCAATCTCTTATAAATTCTCCGGAGAATTCATAATGACCAACAGCGCTATCAGAGATAAACTTGAAAGAGATTCATGCCTTCCCCATGGAGACCAACTGAGAATTCTGTTAAACAGCGAACATATCTCGTACGGTGAGGTGAGTAATTTGCTTAGATCAAAAGGGGTGTTTTGTTACAACACCGACAAAAGCTTCACCGTGCCTCTTCTGTCAACGTCTTTGTTACGTCCAAGCGAGTTTGTAAGGCTACTTGAAAACTCAGTATCACGGGAACAAACCCCAAAAGAAAAACCACTTCAAACAATGACATTGATTAATCCGCAAACTGACTGGATAGCCGCATTAAAAGACATTGATCTACTTGAGCCTGTAAAAAAACACATAACTAAAGAAGAAATCCAATTTGAAAACGAACCTGAACTCAGTGTTATTAACAAAAACAAAGCAATTATAAAATTTAAGATTAACAGGATTGACTATAGCAAGGATCTTCTTGAAAGAGACCTAAACTTTCAGGGAGAAATCGTCATCACACACGACAGTGGAACGCTCAATCTATCAATCGTCACCATTCATACATCGAAAGAAACAGATAAAATCAACGGTTCATTAATTAAAGAAATTGCAAAAAACCTGGCAGACTCAAAAATGAAGTGCAACACCCCAACTGTGGTAAGGTGTTGCGA
>CAZOTR010000316.1:0-3881 GCA_964582755.1 uncultured Methylococcaceae bacterium
TTGGGCGCAAAGAAAAGGCCCGCCGGCCCTTTCGGGGGCCGGCGGGCCTTCTGGTTTGGGAGCCTGGCGGTGCCCTACTTTCGCATGGGGGTCCACACTATCATCGGCGCGGGGCGGTTTCACTTCCGAGGTCGGGATGGGGTCGGGTGGTTCCCGCCCGCCCTGGCCGCCAGGCAATTCTGCCGGCCCCGGCGTGCCGCCGGGGCCGCGGCCCCCCGCGGGGGGCCTTGTGTCTGGGAAACGCGCACGTGTCTTTCGGCGCCGCGCCCGGCCCGCAGGCCGGTTGGGCGTTATATGGTCAAGCCTCGCGGGCAATTAGTACGCGTTAGCTTCGCCCGTCGCCGGACTTCCACACCGCGCCTATCAACCTCGTGGTCTTCGAGGGCCCTTCGGGGGACTCTAGGTCCCGGGGAGATCTCATCTTGGGAGGGGCTTCCCGCTTAGATGCTTTCAGCGGTTATCCCGTCCGGACATAGCTACCCGGCAATGCCATTGGCATGACAACCGGAACACCAGCGGTCCGTCCACTCCGGTCCTCTCGTACTAGGAGCAGCTTCCCTCAAATCTCCAACGCCCGCGGCAGATAGGGACCGAACTGTCTCACGACGTTCTAAACCCAGCTCGCGTACCACTTTAAATGGCGAACAGCCATACCCTTGGGACCGGCTACAGCCCCAGGATGTGATGAGCCGACATCGAGGTGCCAAACACCGCCGTCGATATGAACTCTTGGGCGGTATCAGCCTGTTATCCCCGGAGTACCTTTTATCCGTTGAGCGATGGCCCTTCCACGCGGGACCACCGGATCACTAAGACCTGCTTTCGCACCTGCTCGGCGTGTCGGCCTCGCAGTCAAGCGCGTTTTCGCCTTTACACTCTGTGCGCGATTTCCGACCGCGCTGAACGCACCTTCGTGCTCCTCCGTTACTCTTTGGGAGGAGACCGCCCCAGTCAAACTACCCACCATGCACGGTCCCCGCCCCGGGTTCACGGGGCTGGGTTAGAACTCCAAACAGGCCAGGGCGGTATTTCAAGGTTGGCTCCGCCGGGGCTGGCGCCCCGGCTTCACAGCCTCCCGCCTATCCTACACAAGCCGGTTCAAAGTCCAGTGCAAAGCTATAGTAAAGGTTCACGGGGTCTTTCCGTCTAGCCGCGGGTACGCTGCATCTTCACAGCCAGTTCAATTTCACTGAGTCCCGGGTGGAGACAGTGTGGCCATCGTTACGCCATTCGTGCAGGTCGGAACTTACCCGACAAGGAATTTCGCTACCTTAGGACCGTTATAGTTACGGCCGCCGTTTACCGGGGCTTCGATCAAGAGCTTCGCCTTGCGGCTGACCCCATCAATTAACCTTCCGGCACCGGGCAGGCGTCACACCCTATACGTCCACTTGCGTGTTTGCAGAGTGCTGTGTTTTTAATAAACAGTCGCAGCCACCGTTTCATTGCAACCCCCCTCCGCTCGGCCCGCAAGGGGCTCCACGTGGCGGGGGCATACCTTCTCCCGAAGTTACGGTATCATTTTGCCTAGTTCCTTCACCCGGGTTCTCTCAAGCGCCTGGGGATTCTCACCCTGCCCACCTGTGTCGGTTTCCGGTACGGCCTCGCGCAACCTGAAGCTTAGAGGTTTTTCTTGGAAGCATGGCATCAACCGCTTCGCGTGCAAGCACGCTCGCGCTCGCGTCTCGGGATTGGGCCCCCGGATTTGCCAAGGGGCCCTCCCTACGCGCTTGGACCGGCACTACCAACCGCCGGACGGCCTAGCCTTCTCCGTCACCCCGTCGCAGTTGCGCCAGGTACGGGAATATTAACCCGTTTTCCATCGACTACGCCTTTCGGCCTCGCCTTAGGTGCCGACTAACCCTGCGCCGATTAGCGTTGCGCAGGAAACCTTGGGCTTTCGGCGGGCGGGTTTTTCACCCGCCTTGTCGTTACTTATGTCAGCATTCGCACTTCCGATGCCTCCAGCAAACTTTGCAATTTGCCTTCGCAGGCGTACGGAACGCTCCCCTACCACTTGCCTTTCGGCAAATCCGCAGCTTCGGCGCGTGGCTTGAGCCCCGTTGAATCTTCCGCGCAGGCCGACTCGACCAGTGAGCTATTACGCTTTCTTTAAAGGATGGCTGCTTCTAAGCCAACCTCCTGGCTGTCTGTGCCTTCCCACATCGTTTTCCACTGAGCCACGACTTTGGGGCCTTAGCTGGCGGTCTGGGTTGTTTCCCTCTTCACGACGAACGTTATCACCCGCCGTGTGTCTCCCATGCTCGCACTCCCCGGTATTCGGAGTTTGCAACGGTTTGGTAAGCCGGGATGGCCCCCTAGCCGTAACAGTGCTCTACCCCCGAGGGTGATACATGAGGCGCTACCTAAATAGCTTTCGGGGAGAACCAGCTATCTCCGAGCTTGATTAGCCTTTCACTCCGATCCACAACTCATCCGAATCTTTTTCAACAGATCCCGGTTCGGGCCTCCAGTGCGTTTTACCGCACCTTCACCCTGGTCATGGATAGATCGCCCGGTTTCGGGTCTACGCCCCGCGACTGAATCGCCCTGTTCAGACTCGCTTTCGCTGCGCCTCCCCTATTCGGTTAAGCTCGCCACGGAACGTAAGTCGCTGACCCATTATACAAAAGGTACGCAGTCACCCCACAAAAGGGGCTCCCACTGCTTGTACGCATACGGTTTCAGGTTCTATTTCACTCCCCTCTCCGGGGTTCTTTTCGCCTTTCCCTCACGGTACTGGTTCACTATCGGTCGGCAAGGAGTATTTAGCCTTGGAGGATGGTCCCCCCATGTTCGGACAGGGTTTCACGTGCCCCGCCCTACTCGTCTTCACGGCCCGGAGGATTTCGCGTACGGGGCTATCACCCGCTATGGCCGGACTTTCCAGACCGTTCCGCTATCCTCCGCGCCGCTTAAGGGCTGCTCCCGTTTCGCTCGCCGCTACTCCGGGAATCTCGGTTGATTTCTTTTCCTCGGGGTACTTAGATGTTTCAGTTCCCCCGGTTCGCCCCCCGCCCCTATGGATTCAGGGCGGGGTATCCAGCTTCGCTGGATGGGTTCCCCCATTCGGACATCCCCGGGTCATAGGCTGTTTGCCGCCTCGCCGGGGCTTTTCGCAGGCTGCCACGTCCTTCATCGCCTCTTGCCGCCTAGGCATCCACCGTATGCGCTTGTTCGCTTGACCATATAACCCCAACCGGCCTGGCCGGGGGGCGCCATGCGCCATTCGACTTTGCCGCCCGCCGCCGAGGCGGCGGGCGCGTGTGTGCGTTTCCCAAACTGTTAAAGATCGCAAAATCCAAGGCCGCCAGCGGCGGCCCGCAAGCGCGCCCCAAGCGCGCTTGCGGCCCGGCGCTCCGGACCCCCTCCGGGCTTCCGCCCGGACCCTGGTGGAGCCAGGGAGGATCGAACTCCCGACCTCCTGCGTGCAAGGCAGGCGCTCTCCCGGCTGAGCTATGGCCCCGGTCAGGCCGCGGGCGGCGGCTCCGCGCCGCCGCCCCCCGACTGGTGGGTCCGGGAGGATTCGAACCTCCGACCTCACCCTTATCAGGGGTGCGCTCTAGCCACCTGAGCTACGGACCCGGCTCTCTACAAACTGGCCGAACGATGTGTTGTGGGCGCTCGCGGCGCCCCGCCGTCTTAAAAGGAGGTGATCCAGCCGCAGGTTCCCCTACGGCTACCTTGTTACGACTTCACCCCAGTCACGAACCACACCGTGGCGAGCGCCCCCCTTTCGGTTAGACTACCCGCTTCTGGTGCAACCCGCTCCCATGGTGTGACGGGCGGTGTGTACAAGGCCCGGGAACGTATTCACCGCGGCATTCTGATCCGCGATTACTAGCGATTCCGACTTCACGGAGTCGAGTTGCAGACTCCGA
>CAZOTR010000317.1:0-3825 GCA_964582755.1 uncultured Methylococcaceae bacterium
AGCGACAAGGGCGAGTATCAACTGGCCTTGGCGGAAACGGAGAAGGCTTTGGCGCAGCATCCCGATTGGAGCCGGGCGCGTCTGTTGCAGGCCCAGGTGATGTCCAGGATGGGCCAATCGCAAAAGGCGCGGGAAATCATGTTGAAGGCTTTGCAAGCCAATCCGCACAACGAGCGCTTGCGTCTGATTTATGCGCAATTTTTGGCCAAGGCGGGGGATCTGCGCGGAGCGGAGCGGGAACTGGGGAAAATTCTAGCGAAGAATCCCCGCAACGAGGATGCCATGCTCGGCTTGGCTATGGCCCAATTGGAGGCGGGGCAGGAGGCAAAGGCCCGGCAATTGTTTGAAGAACTTGCCGAATCCCCGAACCGGAGGATGCAAGCCTACTTTTATTTGGGGCTGCTCGAAGCCCGCAAGAATCGTTTGCAAAACGCCATCGCATGGTTCGACAAAGTCACCGACGGCCCGGCGGTCTTCGACGCCCAGGTGAACGCCATCACCGCGTTGATTAACCTGGGGCAGATCCCGGAGGCCAGAAGCCGTCTGGCCGATGCCCGCAAGCATTACCCCCAAGAAGCCTTGCGCCTGTATTTGCTGGAAGGCGAACTGCTGACCAAAAACAAGGATTACGCCGCCGCCTTCGAACTGTTGAGCCAAGCGCTGGCAGAAATGCCCGGCCAAACGGAGTTGCTGTACACGCGGGCCTTGGTCGCCGAGCAATTGGACCGCGTGGACGTGCTGGAAGCCGATTTGCGCGCGGTGTTGGAAAAGAATCCCAACGACCCCAATGCGCTCAACGCCTTGGGCTTCACCCTGGCAGACCGTTCGGAGCGCTTGGACGAAGCCAAGCGCCACATCGCCAAGGCATTGGAACTGAAGCCGGACGATCCGGCAATTTTGGACAGTTACGGCTGGGTTCTCTACCGTTTGGGGGATTATCCGGGGGCTTTGGAATATTTGCGCCGGGCTTACGGCCTGCTTAAAGATCCCGAAATGGGCGCCCACCTAGGCGAGGTGCTGTGGGAGTCCGGCCAGCGGCAGGAAGCGAAAAAAATATGGATGGAATCCCTGCGCAAAGACCCCGACCACAAAAATCTGAAGAAGGTCATGGCCCGCTATCCCGAGGCGTTCCAATAGCCTCTGGCCCGTCCGATGCGGATCAAATATGCGATTCTAGCCTGCGCGTGGTTGGCCGCTTCCGGCTTGGCCGGTTGCGCCACGCTGTCGGGCAAGGCTGTCACGCCTCAGATGGCGCAGTCCCAGCAGCGGCTTTATAGCTTGTCGGCCTGGAAATTGGAGGGCCGCATAGGCGCGAAGATGGGGGATGAGGGATGGAGCGCCAATCTTTTCTGGGAGCATGAGGGCGGGCAGGATCGTTTGCGCATTTCAGGGCCGTTCAGCCAGGGGGCTGTTTCGATCATCGTGCAGAGCGATTTGGTTTACGTCAACGAAGGCAATGGCGTGGTCAGTTCTTCGCGGAATCCCGACGCTTGGCTGAAACAGCGCCTGGGGTTCGCCGTGCCGTTGCGCAGCTTGCGTTATTGGGTGCTGGGCTTGCCCGCGCCTGATATCGAGTATAAGGCGGAGTTGGACGCTGCGGGAGGATTGAAGGGCTTCGCGCAGCAAGGCTGGGTGTTGGCTTTTGATGGGTTCGGAAGCGTGGGCGGTTTTGTGGTGCCGAAAAGGATGTCCATCCGGGGCGGCGAGGTGACGTTGAAGCTGATCGCCGATGATTGGGTTTTTTAACAAAAAGCGTCTGAGGGTCTGATTTTTATGGAAATGTTGCGCCTGCCCGCGCCTGCGAAATTGAACTTGATGTTACGGGTCGTCGGACGCAAGCCCGATGGCTACCATCTGCTACAAACGGTTTTCCAGTTTATCGACCGCTGCGACTGGATCGTCCTGCGTGCGCGGCGGGACGGGCATATCGGCTTGGCCTCGCCGCTGCCGGGTGTGCCGGAGGAAGCCGATTTGACGGTGCGGGCGGCCAAATTGTTGCGGGAGGCGGCGGGAAACGCCGAACTGGGCGTCGCTATTGAAGTGGAGAAAAACCTGCCCATGGGCGGCGGCCTGGGCGGAGGAAGCTCCGACGCCGCCACCACGCTGCTCGGCCTCAACGCCTTGTGGAACTTGGGCATGTCCATCGACGCTTTGGCCGAGTTGGGGTTGCGGCTGGGCGCGGATGTGCCGGTTTTCGTGCGCGGTTATGCCGCTTGGGGCGAGGGCGTGGGCGAGGATCTCATTCCGCTGCCGGATTTGCCGGAGCCGTGGTATCTGGTCGTGGCCCCGCCCTGCCATGTCGCCACTGGGGCGGTTTTTTCCTCGCCGGATTTGACAAGGGACAATAAAACCATCACAATAGCCGACTTTGTTGCCGGGCAGCAAGACAATCATTGTTTGCCCGTGGTTCTGGCGATGTATCCGCAGATAGGGGAAGCCCTTGATGCGGTTGCCGAATACGCCGGTTCGGCCAAATTGACCGGGACGGGGGCTTGCGTATTTGGGACGTTCGCCGATGAGTCGGATGCCCGCAGAGCGGCAGGGAAGCTCTCCGTAAAATGGCCGGCTTTCGTCGCCAAGGGAATGAACCGGTCACCGGCCCACAGGGCGTTGGGCTTGGCCTGAACACAGGCCGCAGTTTATTGGGGTGTCGCCAAGCGGTAAGGCACGGGGTTTTGATCCCCGCATACCCAGGTTCGAATCCTGGCACCCCAGCCATTTGATTGCTAGCTTCCAGTTTTGTCTTAAGAGTTTGGGGAGATCCGGATGAGCGATGCTTCGTTCATGGTGTTTTCGGGAAATGCCAATCGTCCTCTCGCTGAAGGCATCGTGCGGAAACTGGGTTTTCGGCTAGGGATGGCGAGCGTCGGACGCTTCAGCGACGGCGAGATCGCCGTCGAAATCGAGGAGAATGTGCGCGGCAGGGAGGTTTTTCTGGTGCAGCCCACTTGTGCGCCTATCAATGAAAATCTCATGGAATTGCTGATTATGATCGACGCTTTCCGTCGGTCCTCGGCCTCCGTGATTACCGCAGTGATTCCCTATTACGGATATTCCCGGCAAGACCGCCGGACGCGCTCGGCGCGTGTGCCGATCTCCGCCAAGCTGGTCGCCAAAATGATTTCGGCGGCAGGGGCCGACCGGGTGTTGACGGTGGATCTGCATGCTGACCAGATTCAAGGCTTTTTCGATGTTCCCGTCGATAACGTTTACGCTTCGCCAATATTGCTGGGCGATGTGTGGCGGCAACAGTATGCCAATTTGATGGTGGTGTCGCCCGACGTGGGCGGCGTGGTCCGGGCCAGGGCTCTGGCCAAGCGCTTGGATGACGCCGACCTTGCCATTATCGACAAGCGCAGGCCGCGCGCGAACGAGTCCAAGGTGATGAATATCATTGGCGATGTCGAGGGCCGCACCTGCGTGATGGTCGATGACTTGGTGGACACGGCGGGCACCTTGTGCAAAGCGGCTAGGGCGTTGAAAGACCATGGCGCGGATAAGGTGGTGGCCTATTGCACCCATCCGGTATTGTCGGGGCCTGCGGTGGATAATATCGAAAGCTCGGTGCTGGACGAATTGGTCGTCACCGACACGATCCCTTTGGGAACTGCGGCTGCCGAATGCGCCAAAATTCGCGTGTTAAGCGTGGCGGAAATGCTGGCGGAAACGATTCGCCGCATAGCGGTGGGTGAGTCAGTCAGTTCCTTGTACGTGGATTGACCCTTTTTTGTAATCTGCTTAGAGTATTTTGGAGGAAAAGATGGTAGGCAGTTTTGATTTTGATGCGGAATTAAGAACGAAAACCGGCAAGGGCGACGCCCGCCG
>CAZOTR010000318.1:0-3798 GCA_964582755.1 uncultured Methylococcaceae bacterium
GGCTGTCGCCAAAATCCTGTTGGCCGTTTGTTCCGTCGCGCTAGGGCTGGCCTTGGCGGCCCGGCTTTACCGCAAAAACCGCAAGGTGGAGTTTCTCAAAAACATCTGGCGGGCCGTGCAGTTCATCCCCGAATACAAAGGCCGCATCGTCGCGGTGTTTGCCGCCGGCACGGTCTTGGGCGCGATTGGCGCGGGCACGCCGTATCTGTACAAGATGATCGTCGATGTCATTACGAAACTCGCCTACGGCAAGCTGGCCTACGAGCAGGCCGCCGATAGCCTGTTGCAGTTGTTGGCGCTGTTCCTCGCGTTGCGCGTGGCCTTGGTGTTTTTCGGCGCGTTGCAGGACAAACAGGCCGACGACTTGTGGCTCGACACGGTCAGCACCTTCCGCCAGCGCGTGTTCGACAATATGACGCGCATGTCGATTGATTACTTCGAGAAGACCCGCGCCGGGGAAATCATGGACCGCTTCGGCGCGATCCCGTCGATCACGATGTGGCTGTTCTCGCTGACCGAGACGACGCTTGCCAATATCTTGCAAATGTTCTTCATCATCGGCGTGTTGCTGTACCGCGCGCCTTGGATCGGCGTCGTGATGACGGCCGTGTTGGCGTTTAATTTCTACATTTCCTACCAAACGATAGGCTGGGCCAAGCCGCACCGGCGCGGCTGGCAGGCGATGGCCGGGCGCATGGCGGGATTGCTGGCCGAGATGGTCGGCAATATTGCGACCGTGCGCAGCTTCGGCGGCGAGCCGGCGGTGAAGCAACGCTATGACGAGACGCAGGAGCAATGGAAAGTCACCCGCGACAAGCTGCACAAAGTGGAATGGCGCTCGGCTTTGATGTTGAACATTGGCAATGCGGTCGGCGTCTGCGCCGCCGTCGCGCTGGCCGCCTATAGCGCCTTGCTGGGTGACATGACCGCAGGCGACATCCTGCTGGTGTTGACGCTGACGCAAAGCCTGATTACGACGATTGCGCCGATTGCGCGGCAGGTCAACCAAGCCGGCGACATCGAGGCCAGTGCCGAGCGGCTGGTCGAATTGCTGGACGTGGAAACGGAGATTGCCGACGCGCCGGACGCAGTCGAGCTAGGGGGCATCCAGTCCATCGCGTTCGAGAACGTGAGCTTTTCCTACCCCGGCAAACCCAATGTCAACGCGATCCAAAACGTGTCGTTTAGTTTGCAAGGCGGCGAGACGCTGGCTTTGGTCGGCCTGAGCGGCAGCGGCAAATCGACGATAGTCAAATTGCTGATGCGCTTTTACGACCCCACGGCGGGCCGCATCCTAATCAATGGCCGCGATCTGCGCGTCTATAAACAACGCTCGGTGCGCGCCCGCATGGGCGTCGTGTTGCAAGACTTGGCCTTGTTCAACGACAGCATCGGCGAGAACATCGCATTCGCCCGCCCCGGCGCGAGCGTCGAAGAAATCCAAGCCGCCGCCGAGGCCGCCCATGCCGATGCGTTCATCCGGCGGATGTCCGACGGCTACCAAACGCCCGTCGGCGAGCGCGGCATCAAGCTGTCCGGCGGCGAAAAACAGCGCGTCGCCATCGCCCGCGCCATCCTCAAAGACCCGGAACTCATCATCCTCGATGAAGCCACCAGCGCCTTGGACTCCGAATCGGAAGTCCTGGTGCAGCAAGGGCTGGAGAAGCTCGTCGAAGGCCGCAGCTCCGTCATCATCGCGCACCGCTTAAGCACGGTCATGAACGCCGACCAAATACTCGTGTTGAAAGAAGGCCGCGTCATCGAGCGAGGCCGCCATGAAGACCTAGCCAACCAAGATGGCGGACTGTATGCCCGCTTGTTTGAGATCCAAACGCAGGGCTTTGGATTGGCGGCTTAACAGAAAAGCGGGATTTTGGGAGGTGCTTTCAATTGATTGGATTGTAGGAGCGGGCCATGCCCGCGATCTCGCGGCCCACCCATTGTCCGAAGCCTTTCGCGGCCATGGGCCGCTCCTACGGATTTTGCGTATGCAAAATCGCAAGCCAATGCCTATTTCTCAGCGGGCATCAAGCACCGTTTGGCATGACGAAATAACGTTGATAATAGGGTTTGTGTTTTGCCAGCAGCACAACATCCGCAGCTTGTTGCCTTGTGAAAAGTTTGCGCCTGCCAAACGAACCTGCGATACGGGTAAATCGCAGTTTAACGCAATGAAATATGAAGTGGTTTTTAGCAAACGGGGTGGATTAGCACTGCTGGCACGACTACTGCTATAGGTATCTTATAGTTTCTTAGTGGAAAAGCCATGTGCTTATATCTTCTCAAACGTTTGCTGGCCATCGTCCCGACCCTCATCGGCGTGTTGACCTTGACTTTTGTGATAACCCAGTTTGTGCCGGGCGGGCCGGTGGAACATGCGTTGCTGCAATTGGATGGAGAATCGGCCAAGGCCGGGGCCGAGTCCGGCGCGGTGTCGGGCGGTTGGAGTTATAGCGGGCGCAAAGGGATAGACGCCGAGCAAGTCAAGCAACTGTCCAACCTATACGGCTTCAACAAGCCGCCGCTGGAACGTTATGTCTCGATGTTGAAGCAATTCCTATGCTTCGACTTTGGCGACAGCTATTTCCGCAATTCCAGCGTCTGGTCGCTAATCAAGCAAAAACTCGCTGTCTCGGTTTCGCTGGGCGTATGGACATTTTTCTTGACTTATCTGGTGTCAGTGCCGCTAGGTGTCTCCAAAGCGATAAGGGTCGGCAGCCGTTTTGATTTTGTCACGAGTTTATTGATCCTATGTGGCTATGCGGTGCCGGGTTTCGTGTTGGGCGTGCTGTTGATCGTGCTGTTTGGCGGCGGCTCGTTTTGGGATATTTTCCCGCTGAGGGGATTGGTCTCGGAGCATTGGGCCGAATTGTCATGGTTTGGCAAAGCCAAGGATTATCTATGGCATATCACCTTGCCAGTCACAGCCTCGGTCGTCAGCACGTTTGCATTAAAAACCCTACTGACCAAAAACACGTTTCTCGACGAATTAGGCCGCCAGTATGTGCTGACGGCGCGGGCCAAAGGCTTGTCCGAACGCCAAGTGCTGTGGAAGCATGTGTTCCGCAATGCCTTGCTGCCATTGGTGACGGGGTTTCCCAGCACCTTCATCATGGCTTTCTTCACCGGCAGCTTGTTGATCGAAACGCTATTTTCGCTCGATGGCTTGGGCCTGCTGTCGTTTGAGGCTATCAACAGCCGGGATTTCCCGGTGGTATTGGGAAATCTGTATCTTTTCACCTTGTTGGGGCTTGCGACCAAATTGATAGGCGATATTGCCTATGTGCTGGTCGATCCCCGCATCAAATTCGACGCGCAGGAGCCTTAAGCGATGAGCATACCCGCCGATTCCCACCCGCGAGTTTTGTTGGAAGATTCCCCGGATACACGGGAAGCCGACACGGCTACGCCCCGCTATCAGCACATCTCCCCCGGCAAGCGTATCTGGTTGCGTTTCAAAAGCCAAAGGCTGGGTTATTGGAGTTTGCTGGTGTTTTTGTTCGTGTTCGGCTTGAGTTTGGCTGGCGAACTGGTTTCCAATGACAAGCCCTTGCTGGTTTATTATGAAGGCCATTGGTACTGGCCGTTGCTGAATCATTACCCAGAATCGACTTTTGGCGGAGATTTGCCGACCTATGCCGATTACAACGACCCGTTCATCAAAGAACAATTGCGCAAGCCGGGCAATTTTGCGCTCTATCCGCCGAATCCTTATTATTATGACACCCTAAGTTATTATGCGGCTGGCACACACAATCCCGGCCCGCCTTCCGCCGAAAATTGGCTAGGCACGGACAC
>CAZOTR010000319.1:0-3763 GCA_964582755.1 uncultured Methylococcaceae bacterium
GCGCATTCTCGGCTCCCAAGACCTGCGCAGGTGTTCGACCATTCCCTTGACGGCGCTGGCGTGGTCGGGGTCGCTGGCGAAGAAGGCGCTGATGTCGTTGGCCATTTTGACCAGATTGTCGTGGTGCATGGTTGAATAGTCTCCTGATGAATTTGCTAGGGTGGATCAATTAGCCGTTGCGGGTGGGCGTAAACCGTGTGCCGCTCGCCCCGCGCAAAACCCAGCAGGGTGAGCCCGGTCTCCTCGGCCAGCCGGATGGCGAGGCCGGTGGGCGCGGAGATCGCGGCCATGAAGCCGATGCCGACAGACGCGCATTTTTGCACCATTTCAAAACTGGCGCGACTGGTGACAATCACAAAGCCGGCATCCAGCCTTGCCCCCGACTTCACCAACGCGCCGATGAGCTTGTCCAGGGCGTTGTGCCGCCCCACGTCCTCGCGCACCCGCTTGATGCCTTCCCCTGGAACCGCCCAGGCCGCGCCGTGGACCGCGCCGGTCAGTTGGTTCAGTGTTTGCCGGGTTTCCAATTCGCGCAAAGCCCGCCGCAACTCGGCCACCGGCACGGCCACGCCCGTGCCGACCGGGGCCGGATGGCGCACCGCCTGGCTGATCGTCGCCGCCCCGCACAGGCCGCAGCCGGTGCGGCCTGCGAGGTTGCGCTCTTTGTCCGCCAGCGCGGCGAAACGTTCCGGCGGAATGCGCAACCACAATTCTATGCCTTCCTCGCGGTGGTATTCCCCGGCAAAAGCCAATTCCTCCGGCCTGCCGATTATGCCCTCGGTGAGGCTGAACCCCAAGGCGAAATCTTCCAAGTCTAGCGGGCTGGCCAGCATGACCACATGCGGCTGGTTATTGTAGAACAGCGCCACCGGTGCCTCCTCGATGACTGCATCTTCTATCTCCTGCCGCTCCTCGCCGCGCCGCCGCTCGACCGGATAATGGCGCACCGCCGGCCATTTCTTGGTTCCCGGCAAAGCAAAGCCCCCGCCGCCGGCCGGGGGCTTGTCGTCGAATTCGCAGGCGGTGGCTGGTTCTTCTGAAATCATCGGAGGCGGGAAGGATGGCGGATTCGGGAGGCGGGGCTTCCCGCGCAGGGGTTTCAAATAGGGTTTGGAAGCCAAGGCAAAGATGACATAGCCCGCATGAAGCGCGGCGGAAATGGGGGGTCGCATCTCCGGCCCTCCCGGATTCCGCCGCACTCCATCCGGGTTACCTCGGCGGTGGCAAAGGGACTTTTTCCTTGTTGATTATCGCCTGAAATTCCGGGCTGACACGATGGACATCCACGCAATCGACTTTATAAGGCAAATCTGACTCCTCAAACGCATCTTCGAGCGCATATTTTTCGTGGCGGGTTAAAGCACGTCCGGCATCAATCGCCAAGTCCAAATCGGAAGAGCGCCTAGTTGTCCATTTGGCGCGGGAACCGAACACCCAAACCTGCGCATCCGGCGGCAATAGGGCGCGCAAGACGGTTTTAATGATCGCCAAGTCTTGGGGACGAATATCGACCCGTTGGCTCAATCTAGTTGCTCTTGCCGTTTTTGGATTTCTGCCAATAAAATATTTCTCATCACCAGACCCTATTTACACCATAGGAATCAAAAATCTTGTCGCAACTAACCAAGCTTATGTTTTCGACTAAGGCTTGAGCCGCAATCATCCGGTCGAACGGGTCACGATGATGGAAGGGAAGCTCGCTGACTTTGGCTGCGTGAGAGACACTTATGGGCAGAATAGTGAAATCATTGTGCTTTAATTCCCGGCGCATAAACACCGCAAATGGTTCTGGCAATAGGTATTTGCCAAGGCTGATTTTTATGCCTATTTCCCAATAGCTGGCCGGGCTTATATGCACCACTTGGCTGGTTTCTATGAGCGCCTGCGCTGCCTGGCTCAGTTGTGGGTCTGCCAGCACGAACCACAGAAATGTGTGGGTATCGACCAAGCAGGTCATGGCATATAGTGGGCAAAATCGGCCATATGCTCTTCGTCATCCGCCAAAATAACCAGCTTCCCCTTGGCGCTTCCCGGCTGGCGGCGGAGCGGCGCGGGGCTTCTTTCCGGGTCAATCACCAAGACTAATTCATGTTCGCCCGGCTCAATTTCTTCCGGCAAGCTTAAGGTGATAGTGCGGCTGGGCGGCACTTCACATTTTAAAGCAATGGATAGCATGGTGTATTCTCCGGTTGAATTATTCGTGCCGCTAGATTCCATCCCCAACCTACGGCCCTTGGAAATACCCCAATGATTGCGGTTGAAGCCCATATCACAGCCAGTATCGGCATCCGTTATGGTGCGCGATGCGCACCCTACATGACTTGGGCGACGCGCCAAAGGCGCGTTGACCAAGACCGTCCGTGTTAAGCGCGTTGTTAGAAGGCCATTGTCTGGTGTTACCCATAGAGCCAATCCATGAACTGCCACAGCAGCGGAAATGTGACCATCATGTACACGACTGCCGCAGGATATCCACGTGGGTTCGTTATGCTTTCGCCCGCTGGATTTGTCCGCGTTCGTGGCGCGGTTGGTCCTTTGATTCGGCAACGTCTTTCGAAGTACCAACCAACACCGAAGCAACTTGCAACCCAAGTCACAAAAATGGCCCCCGCATCAAGCCCCATCGTCGGATAACGCATTTTAATCTCAACCAGCACTTTGTAGAGGCGATAGAAAATATAGGGCACGCTAGTAACAACTATAGCCGCGACTATGTACACAACAATGCGGATCTCACGGATAGAAGGGGGCCTCTTCATTGGCTCTTAGGCCTTCTAACGTGCCGTTGAGCGGCACCGGAGCGCACAGCGCGGAGGTGGTGTCCGCTCCAACGGCTGGTTAGCGGACTCGGTATATTTGCACAATTGCTTCACGAGTCTTGACAACCTTTTTCCAGGCGCGGGCGGACTGAACTGCCGTGTACAGAATCAGGCCCGACAGCGCAGCGAACCATAGATACTGCGGTGCGTTGGCGGCCATGAAGAATTGACCCACGAGCACCAATGTGCACCCCGCCATAGTAACCGCGATTCCCATAGCGATGTTGTAGTTCCGTCTATACAACGAAAGTTCAGTGTCCTCGTATTTGCCCGAAGACAGGGCCTGGAAGATTCTTGTATTCGCGTTTACAGTGTTGGCAATGGCCCTCGTCCGCTCTGCGCAGGCTCCCACACAGCACGAAACACCGCATTCTTCGGTCCGGCATTCTGCGCAGAGCGCCTTATGACACGAATGGCACAACGCCAGGCGCTATAGATGGGTGGACGTAACAGTTCATCTCAAACCCGCTAACTACAAGTCGGCATCAAAAGTGAGGCCGACCCCAAAAATGCACTGTATCTGGCGCATTTCAAAGCATCAATGCTGAAATCTAATCCGAGCTTTGTAGGATAGGCAAACGATTCTATCGTTTGCCCACGCGGATTTTCACAAAAAGGTGGGCAGGCAAAAAGCCGCCTGCCCACCCTACGCAAAAATCACCCCGCTGTGGCGCTTTCCAGCAAAGACAACTGCTGTTCAGTGAAGCTCTGGAACTCGTTCTGCCACTGCGAGAAGCCGGCCACCTTTTCCACTTGCACCGCCGTCACTTTGTATTCGGGGCAGTTGGTCGCCCAGTCGGAGTTGTCGGTGGTGATGACGTTGGCGCCAGATTCGGGGAAGTGGAAGGTGGTGTACACCACGCCCGGCTGCATCCGCTCGGTCACCCGCGCATGCAGCACGGTGACGCCGGCGCGGCTGGCGATGGACACCTTGTCGCCGTCGT
>CAZOTR010000320.1:0-3740 GCA_964582755.1 uncultured Methylococcaceae bacterium
CTCGACCGTGGCGAAAACGCGGATTGCTTTGCCCATCCCGAACCGGACGACACGCTGCTGGAGGCGGATTTGGCCTGGCATGTGCGGGCCTGGGGGCGCTGGGTGTTGCGCCGCGCCCGGCTGGACTTGGCCCGCTTCTATCCGACCTATGCCGAATACTGCACGGTCAAGCCCTACCAGCGCGTCAAACTCGACCAGGGCGAGCCGTTGCGGCGGGTGCCGGTGAATGAAGCGGGCGAGCCGCAAACCGAGTTGCTCAATGCCGGTTTCACCGCGGACTATCTCAAGAATCCGAAGAACCCGCGCTGGGTCGCCAAGCCCACGGTGGCTTACCTGTGGGCGCGGACGGTCAAATGCAAAGCCTGCCGCGCCACGCTGCCCTTGCTGAAAACCCGCTTGGCTGGCGAAGAAGGACGACAAGCGCGTCGTGTTGACGCTGCGGCCCCATGCGGATCGAACCGGGCTTGAGTTTGGCATCGACTACCACGCCAAGGTGGAAGGCGCGAACCCGGCGCAACGGCGCGAACACGACAAGCGCCTGGGGGCGGGGACGATGAGCCGGGCCGGGGCTTGCTGCCCGTGTTGCGGGACGATTATGACCATGGAAGACCTGCGCCTGGAAGGCCGCGCCGGGCGGATGGGTTCGACGATGACGGCGGTGGTCGTGGACAGCCTGGAGGCCAAGGAATACCGCTTGCCCACTGATTTGGAACGCGAGATGGCCGAGCGGGCGGCGCAGGAATTGCCGGCTGTCTATTCCGATGTGCCGTTTGGCTTGCCTACCGAGCCTTTGGCCAATGCGGAGGCGTTAGGGTTTCGTGTGCCTTTGTATGGACTCGACCAATGGCACAAGCTTTTCACCGAACGCCAATTGACCGGGCTGGCGGGCTTGCTCAAGGCGAACCGGGCGCTGAAAGACGCCCTGCTGGCGGAAGGCTATGCCCCCGCCGTGGCCCATGCCATGGCGGCGATGCTGGCGACGGTGTTGGACCGCATCGCCGACCGGGGCAGTTCCTTGTGTTCCTGGACCGTCGGTTACGACCAGATTCGCAACACCTTTGTGCGCTTCGCCTTGCCGATGAATTGGGACTTCGCGGAAACCTCAGTTCTAGTGGACACCTCCGGCGGCTATCCCGGCGGCGTCGAGTGGCTGGCCCAGTATCTCGAACACACGGCGCAGTTTTTGGGCGACGTGCCCGCCCCGCAGATCGTCCGCCATTCGGCGACCCAGGCCGCGCCCGGCGAATACGACATCATCGTGACCGACCCGCCCTACTATGACGCAATTCCGTATTCCGATTTGATGGATTTCTTCTATGTCTGGCTGCGCCGTGGCTTGCATGGCCTGTCGCCGGAAATGAACGCGGTGTTCGCCGAGCCGTTGGCTCCGAAATGGAGCCACGAGGCCAACGACGGCGAACTCATCGACGATTCGGCGCGTTTCGGCGGCGACAAGGCGGCGTCCAAGCGCAATTACGAGGAGGGCATGGCGCGGGCGTTTCGCGCTTGCCACACGGCGTTGAGGCCGGATGGCCGTTTGGTCATCGTGTTCGCGCACAAGCACCCGGACGCTTGGGAAACTCTGGTTGGCGCGATCATCAAGGCGGGCTTTGTCGTCGATGGCAGTTGGCCGATTCAAACCGAGCGTGAGGCCCGCACCCGCTCCTTGTCCTCGGCGGCGCTGTCGTCCTCCGTCTGGCTGGTCTGCCGCAAGCGCGACCCGCTCACCAAAGCCGGCTGGGACGGCCAAGTCTTGAAAGCCATGGAGGCCGGCATCGTCACCCAGTTGCGCGACTTTTGGGACGCGGGCATCCGTGGCCCGGACTTCGTGTGGGCGGCGACCGGCCCGGCGATGGAGGCTTACAGCCGTTATCCCGCCGTCAAAAAAGCCTCCGCGCCGGGCGAGTTGATGGGCGTCGCGGAGTTCTTAGGCCATGTGCGCCGCATCGTGGTGGATTTCGTCGTCGGGCGGGTGTTGTCGCACGGCGCCGCCGACGCGCCGCCCGGCGGCCAGCCGCTGGACGACATCACCACCTATTATTTGCTGCACCGCAACGACTTCGGCCTGAAAGACGCCCCGGCCGGCCCGTGCATCCTCTACGCCGTCTCCTGCGGCGTGTCGGAGCGGGAGCTGGCCGACCAATACGAATTGCTGGCGAAAAGCGGCGGTGCGGCAGAGCCGGAGGAGGTCGGCGAGGACGAGGACGCGCCGCTTGCCGGCGGCGGGCAGTTTCGGCTCAAAGCCTGGAACGCCCGCAAAAACCGCTCGTTGGGGCTGGAAACCGCCAGCGGCCGCCCCGTGCCCTTGATCGACCAAGTTCACAAGCTGATGCAGTTGTGGGTGGCGGGCGATACGATCAAGCTCAACGAGTATCTCGACAACCGCGGCCTGCGCCGCAGCCATTTGTTCGCGCAGTTGCTGCAAGCCTTGATCGAAAAAAGCCGCGCCGAAGGCGGGCAGGAGGAATGCTCCTTGCTTGAACGGCTGTCGAATTATTTGAAATCCGTCGGCAGCACGGCGCAGGAGTCGCTGCCTTTGTAGGAGCGGCCTTTAGGCCGCGATTTTCATGGGCTGAAGCCCGCGCCTACAATTTGTCTGGTCGATGTACGCACATTGCGCTAACATATTGATTTTAGAGTTATCGAGGAGGCGAATCTTATGCAAAAACCGTCCAACCGTTCCGAGAAGCTGGACATCCGCATCACGCCAGAAGCCAAGCAGATTCTCCAGCAAGCGGCCAAGCAGCGCCACACAACCATTAGCCAGTTTGTGTTGGAAAGCGCGCTGGACTCGGCCACCGCCGTGCTGGCCGAGCGCACACGCTTCAACCTAGACACCGAGCAGTGGGCGGCCTTTATGGAAGCCATGGATGCGCCGCCGCGCCAGCATCCGAGGATGGCGCGGTTGCTCAACGAACCCTCACTCTTGGATTGAAAAGCCCTGTGGCGGACTATCCCAAACCGGCCATTGCCAAGTTGGCAGCCCAGCACGACCCGACGGATTTCGATTGCGGCAACAAGGCGCTCAATATGTTTATCCGCTTGCACGCGTTGCCCGGCCAGCGGGCGGGCAGCTCGCAAACCTACGTCGCGGCCATAGACGCAAAAATTATCGGCTACCACACGCTGGTGGTCGGCGATGTGGCCTATGGCGACGCGCCGGAGCGCCTGGCCAAGGGACTCCCGCGCCATCCTGTGCCGATCCTGCTGCTGGCCCGCCTGGCGGTTGACCAAACTTGGCGAGGCAAGGGGCTGGGGGCGGCGCTGGTGGTGGACGCGATGCGCCGCACCTTGCAAGTGGCGGATATTGTCGGCGTCCGCGCCTTGCTGGTTCACGCCAAGGACGAGGAGGCGAAGCACTTTTACGCGCACCTTGGCTTTGAGCCATTTCCCGGCGAGCCTCTCACCGCCTACCGGCTGATAAAAGACATGCGGGCGATGCTCAAAGGCCATCTATAGAAACGGCAAGGAAACTCAATCATGCAAGTGCTAAGACAATACGTTGATGTCAAAGAGCGGCGTTTGGTCATCGAACTGCCGGCGTCGTTTGTCAACCATCGCGTCGAACTCATCGCCCTGACCCTGGATGACGATCTGCCGATACCCGCCAAGGCTCGCCGCCAGCCCCATCCCGATATTGCCGGCAAAGGGAAAACCCTAGGCGATCTTGTCGCCCCCGTCGTGGACGAAGCGGAGGTGGGTTCAATTGATTGAAATGTAGGAGCGGGCCATGCCCGCGA
>CAZOTR010000321.1:0-3738 GCA_964582755.1 uncultured Methylococcaceae bacterium
GGCAGATAAATATCATCAAAAAGAAAATATAAAAAAACCTAGAGAGAATTCCAATATAAATATTGGAATATTCAATGGAAATCGTTTCGAGGCTGTTTCTGTCATACTTTTCTGCAACACTTTGACGCTAGGTAAACTATCATCACTAAGCAAGTCAACAGGCATCGACCCAGCCTACATAATTAATGTCCGATATGATGCCAGTTATCCGTATTTCAAAATTCACGAAGTAAGCGCAGATCAACCAGAAAACTTGGTTGATGGACTATACATATTCCATAACCAAAACGCAAAAAATAAGTTATCAAAAGATATTTTTGAAGCGTCAGGCATAGTTCAGTTTTATTTTGAAGAAAATAGACTTGAAGCAACAGGCTTTAGAGGCCCTATAGTTGCAAGGTATTGTGATGCAAATAGGCATTTATATAAAGAGCTGATAAAGTCCACTGCTGCAAGTAATTATAATAAAACTAGAGCATGGGGATTCTTATAGTCTGCGTAACGCGGTAAGGTGCGGTAATTCGGCGATGTCGTAGGGTGCGGTGAGGAACGAACCGCACCGTTCGCGGAATGGCCGATTTATGCGAAGACCTTCATGTTCCACGACGGGTGCGGTTCGTTCCTCACCGCACCCTACATGTTACGCATGGTGGATTAGCCGGGTAGGGTGGGCAAACGGCTCTAACGTTGCCCGACATTTCCAAGTAACATATTCCCTTTGGTAAGAAACATGGCCATTCAAACATCTGTATATCTTCCTGATGAACTTCTTGCCGAGCTTGTTCGTAGAGCGCCTGACCAGAATGAGCGTTCCAACTTAATCGTCGAGGCGTTGCGCTACTTTTTCAGCACCCACCAAGGAAATTGTGAAGAGCTAGATAGGATAAATGCCTTTGCTGACGAATTAAATCAGGAAGCCAAGGATGTTCTCGACTATCAGGTGATGCCTTGAAAAGAGGCGATTTGTTCCGTGTTCAAAATCCTTCGGCTCGTGATCCAAAGAGATCAAGAGTTTTTGTTGTCGTAAGTCGTCAATTGCTAATTGATTCCAATTTTTCAACCGTTATTTGCGCTCCCGTATATACAAAGTATCATGGTTTTTCAACGCAAGTCTTGGTCGGTATTGAAAGTGGATTGAAGCATGACAGTAGCATTCATTGTGACGAGTTGGTAAGTTTGCCAAAAGCCGCTTTGACTAACTATGTTGGCTCGTTATCTGCCGTCAAGATGAGTGAATTGAATCACGCCATGAAGGTCGCTCTGGATATTAACAATACCTAACAATCCTTGCAGCCGGGTAGGAAACGACCTCGAACTTCGGCGAAATCGGCGGGCAGGCAAAAAGACGCCTGCCTGCCCCAACCCGGAAAGCCTTGTTAGGGTGCGCATAGCGTACCCTTAACGGATGTTGATAACCCTATGGATATGGATTCTTGTGGCAATATCGTGTATGCTTTCAAACCTACCGCAACAAGCGGCATCGCAAACGGTGCGCGGATGCGCACCCTACGAATTTTTGGCCTGCGGATAGCCGAGTAGGATGGGCAAACGGCGCTATCGTTGCCCGACATTTTCAAGTTGCGGGCCGTCCAGCGATTCGATATAAAGTGTCCCGCCATGCATCGCCCACGACCAGAAAAACCACGGATTGGCCGGCGGCGTGTCGGCATTTCAGAGCTTTATACCATTTTTCAAGAGACTGTCATGAACTACAAAAAAACTAATAAAATCCTGGTGTCGGGGTTCCTCGCGCTCGGCTCATTCTCCGCCCATGCCGCCCTGATAACCCGCTACGAAGTGACCCAAAACGGCGGCTTTGTCCTGATCGGCAACACGCTGGCCCTGGATGCGGCTGCCGGTGTCCCGGCACCGGTGGTGGGCACGGTAGGAGCGACGGGTACGAATACCAGTGACACCTCCCCCGATGTATTCTGGCGCAGCAATTCGCCGACAACCGGCCAGGCCGAAGCCAACACCGGCATTACGGCGGCGGATGCCCGCAGCCAGGCGGTATTGGACCTGCCCACTGGCAGCACCATCACCCACGCCCAGTTGTACTGGGGGGCGACTTCATCGACCTTCGGAGAGGCGGGGACCACCGCGACTTTTTCCCGCGAGGGGGGGTTCTCCCAGACCATCACGGCCGATGCCTCCTTTATGGGCCCCAACGGCGCTTACCAGAGCACCACCGATGTCACCGCGCTCGTGCAGGCCCAGGGAGCCGGGACGTTTTCCCTGGGCGGCATCAGTATCATCGATCTCGTCAACCTCAACAATTCGAACACATTCGCCGGCTGGTCGCTGGCCGTGGTTTACGCCGATGCCTCGGAACCGGCCCGGCAGATCACCCTTCAGGACGGACTGGCCGTGGTCGCGAATGGATCTCCTAACTCCGCTGCCATCAGCCGGCCTTCGGTGGGCACCGGCACGGCCCAGCTCGGCATCGTCGCTTACGAAGGCGACAATGTGACGACCGGCGATGGAATGAGCCTCAACGGCACCGCGATCAGCAACGCGGACAATCCCGCCAATAACATTTTCAACAGTACCTATACCCGCAACGGTGTCACGGCCAGCGCGGCGGGGGACTTGCCGCAGTTGACCGGAGCGGCGGGCAGCATGAGCGGAATCGATATAGATACCTTCGACATCACGGCTGAACTCGACACGTCAACCCTTGTGAATTTCAATTTCACCTCGACGGGCGACGTGTACCATGTGGGGGCGCTCCTGACCGCGCTGCCGGTGGAGCAACAAGGCACGCCGCCCAGCGGCGGCGTCCCCGAGCCGGGGTCGCTGGCATTGCTGCTGGCGGGCGGGGGAGTTTACCGTGTCGCGCGACGGTCCCGCGGCGAAAACGCGGAGCGTTCGCCGGCCTAAGCCGAGTAGGGTGGGCAAACGGCTCTATCGTTTGCCTGCCAGAAGCGGCCTCGAACTTAGGCAAAATCGGTGGGCAGGCGAAAAGACGCCTGCCCACCCTGCCCGGAAAGTTGTTCCTGCCTTGTAGAGTGCGCACAACGCACCTCCTTCACTTGAAAGACCAAATGAACCATGAAGTTTGAATGGGACTCCAACAAAGCAGCTACCAACGAGCGAAAGCATAAGGAAATCTCTTTTCACGAAGCTGCCTCTATGTTTGGCGACCCACTGGCAGTTTCGTTTTCTGACCTCGATAGTTCCGAGGGTGAACATCGGTTTTTGGTATTCGGCGTGTCGCGCTCCAATCGGTTGCTTGTGGTTTCCTATACGGAGAGATCCGGTGCAATACGAATCATAAGCGCCCGAGAGGCGACGCGCCCCGAAGGTAGGGTTTACGAAGATGGCTAATCAAAATGATGATCTACGCCCTGAATACAAAAGAGAAGATTTGGGGCAGGGTGTGCGCGGCAAGTATTATCAGCAATACCAGAAGGGTACAAACTTGGTACTGTTAAGCCCTGATGTAGCGGAGGCTTTCCCGACCGAGGAAGATGTAAACGAAGCTTTAAGAGCGTTGATGAGAATAGCGCAACGCTCCAAGCCCCAAGCAATCAACACCCAGAATACCAATGCCTAACAGCCCGGTAGGTTGGGGTGGCGAATGAACCTCAACAAGAATCGCCGGATAATGTTTGTCCTGGTTCCCAAGCTCTGCTTGGGAACCGGAGTCTTGGAGGCTCTGCTTCCCGATACCGATCCCAGCAAGCAGAGCTTGCTAGATGTGCGTTCCCAAGCGGAGCTTCACTGCCATTAAGTTAA
>CAZOTR010000322.1:0-3728 GCA_964582755.1 uncultured Methylococcaceae bacterium
ATTTTGCAGGAGGTGTTCTACCTGCTGTTTTTCCGCCATTTGATCTTCGACCGCGTGCCTTTCGTCGAGCAGGCTTCGCCGGTGGTGGATTTGTTTCTGGCGCTGTGGGCGGTGTTGGCGGCTTGCCTCAGCCTGGGGCTTTACACCCGCCTCGCGGCGGTGGGCAATTATCTGCTGTGGCTGGTGTTCGTCGGCTTCACGCCGATGTGGCTGGATTTCGACGGCGGCTTCGACCAGATGATGACCGGCATCAGCTTTTTGCTGGTGTTCCTGCCGACGGAGCGGGGCTTGTCGCTGGACACGCTGCGCTGGAAGCTGAGGCATTCCGCGCCGGGCAGGCATCGCCAGCCCAGGGAAAGGGTGTCGGTGCTGTGCTATTACTTGCCGGTGGCCCTCGTGCTGGGCTTTTTGTACCTGGACGCGGGGATACACAAGCTGTCCGCCGAGTTCTGGCGCAACGGCATGGGCTCCTGGCTGCCGCCCACGCATCCTTATTACATGTCGCCGTTAAGCCTGGGCTGGCTGCTGGAGACGGAATGGCTGGAGCGGACCATCGGCTATTCCTTGATCGTGTTCCAGTTCCTGTTCCTGCCGCTGTTCTGGTTCCGCTTCGCCCGCGTGCCTTTGTTGTTGATCGGGGCGAGCTTCCATGTCGGCATCATCTTGTCGCTGAACATTTACCAGTTCGGCTTCGGCATGTTGGCCCCTTATGCCTTGCTGGTGCCGTTTTCTTGGTGGCGGTGTTTGCGTTTCAGCCAGCCCCGGCTGACGGTGTTTTATGACGGCCTTTGCCCTTTGTGCAACCGCACGGTAATCATGCTGTCCCATTTCGATTTCCTAGGCGCGGTGGCGTTCAAGGATTTGCAGACCCATGCCAAAGATTGCCGGGCGTTGGATGCCATCCCCCCGGCTGAGTTGCTGAAGGATTTGTACGCGGTGGACGCGGCAGGGCGGTTGTTTAGCGGCGTCGATACTTATTTGCGCATTTTGTCGGCGATGGTTTGGCCGGCTCCCCTGGCCTGGGCCGTCCGCCTGCCCGGTTTGTATCATGCGGCAAGAATGGTTTACCGCCGCGTCGCCGACAACCGGGCGCGGCTGGCTTGCGACGACACCTGCGCCTTGCCGGTGGCGGACCCCGAGGATGATCTTTGGGCGCGGCTGTACGCCCACTATGCCGGCACCGAGCGGCGGCAGGCGACGCGCCTCGCCAAGTTTTTGGTGTTGGCCATCCTGCTGCAATTGAACAGCACATTGCAATTCGGCGTGTTTTACCGCATCAACCAAGGCCATGCCCGCACGGAATGGGGCCAGGCCTTGGAAGGGATGAGCAACAGCGTCTTGCTGATGTCCCATGCCTTCTTGGGGATAACGCCCCATGCTTTGTACATGCACGACCATTTCGTCGGCTACACCCATCTCCTCGCCGTCGCCTACAAAGACAAGGACGGCCAGGAGCGTTTCCTGCCCTTCGTCAACGAGGAAGGCCGCATCGTCGCGCCGAACTGGGGGCGGGTGCAGTGCTGGTGGGCGAACATCGCGGTGACGCCGCATATCAAAACCCGCCGTTTAAACAAGGCGCTGATGCAGGTGACGGCGTTCTGGGGTGAAAAGGAGGGCTTGGATGTGCGCAATACCGTGTTCATCTTGAAAATGAAGGAAGTCCGTGTGCCTATGGACTTCGAGCCGGGCCTTAGGGCTTACAATCTGGCCCAGCCTTGGCAAGACATCGGCACGGTGCGTTGGGACGATGCCGGGCATGTGGCGGTGGAGACGCCGGGCGTCAATCTGGAAGCTTGGTAAGCAAGACTTGAATCCTGCCCGGTTTGGGCTGAAAATGCCCCATCCGCCCGCTAGGCCCTGACAAGGCTCCGCATGGCATTAAATGACAACCCCTAGGAGAGACCCCTGTGAGTGACAACATCCTGAAATTAAGCGACGCCGACTTTGAAGCCAAGGTGCTCAAGGCGGACGGCCCTGTGCTGGTCGATTACTGGGCCGAATGGTGCGGCCCCTGCAAAATGATCGCCCCGATCCTTGAGGATGTCGCCAAGGATTACAAGGGCAGGCTGACCGTGGCCAAGCTGAACATCGACGACAACCCGGCCACGCCGCAAAAATATGGCGTGCGCGGCATCCCCACGTTGATGCTGTTCAACGGCGGCGAAGTGCAGGCCACCAAGGTGGGCGCGCAATCCAAATCGCAACTCGCGGCCTTCCTCGACAACAACCTCTGACCGGCTCCGGCCCGTCTCGATTGTTTCTGGACGGGCCGCAAAAGGGCGTGGTATTCTTGCGCCCGCAAAAAGAACCCTATCCCCAAAGCCCGCGCCGCTTCCGGCCATCCCCCCTAAGGCTCCAAGACCCTGCGTCTCCCGTCAGGGCTGTTTTTCTTAATCCTTAAGCGACGCTTTTCCTTATTCAATCCGCATTCCCTGACTTCGCTACCCATGAATCTGACCGACCTGAAACGCAAGCCCGTTGCCGAGCTGATCGACATTGCCGAATCGCTCGACATCGAAGGCTTCGCCCGCTCCAAAAAACAGGATCTCATCTTCGCCATCCTCAAAAAACAGGCTAAAAGCGGCGAGGACATTTACGGTGACGGGGTGTTGGAGATATTGGCGGATGGCTTCGGTTTCTTGCGCTGCGCCGACAGTTCCTTCCTCGCCGGCCCCGACGACATTTACGTCTCGCCCAGCCAAATCCGCCGCTTCTCGCTGAGGACCGGCGACACCATCACCGGCAAGATCCGGCCCCCGAAGGAAAGTGAGCGTTATTTTGCGATGCTCAAGGTGGAGCAGATCAATTACGAGCCGCCCGAGAACGCCAAGCATAAAATCCTCTTTTCCAACCTCACCCCGCTCTTCCCCAAATCCCGCTTCGTCTTGGAGCTAGGCAACGGCACCAGCGAAGACCTCACCGCCCGCATCATCGACCTCATCGCCCCCATCGGCAAAGGCCAGCGCGGCCTGATCGTCTCGCCGCCGAAGGCCGGCAAGACGATGATCCTGCAAAACCTCGCCCACTCCATCGCCGAGCAAAACCCGGAAAGCTATCTGATCGTGCTGCTGATCGACGAGCGGCCCGAGGAAGTCACGGAGATGCAGCGCAGCGTGAAGGGCGAAGTGGTGTCCTCGACCTTCGACGAGCCGCCCGCCCGCCATGTGCAGGTCGCCGAGATGGTCATCGAGAAGGCCAAGCGGTTGGTGGAGCACAAGCGCGACGTGGTGATCCTGCTCGACTCGATCACCCGCCTCGCCCGCGCCTACAACACCGTGGTGCCGTCCTCCGGCAAGGTGCTGACCGGCGGCGTGGACGCCAACGCGCTGGAGCGGCCCAAGCGCTTCTTCGGCGCGGCGCGCAACATCGAGGAAGGCGGCAGTTTGACGATCATCGCCACCGCCTTGGTGGACACCGGCTCGCGCATGGACGAGGTGATTTACGAAGAATTCAAAGGCACCGGCAACATGGAACTGCATTTAGAGCGGAAAATCGCCGAGAAGCGCATCTATCCGGCGATCAACATCAACCGCTCCGGCACCCGCCGCGAGGAATACCTAGTGCCGCAGGACGAGCTGCAAAAGTGCTGGATCCTGCGCAAGATCCTCCAGCCCATGGACGAGATGGCCGCCAGCGAATTCCTGCTCGGCAAGCTCAAGGACACCAAGACCAATGCCGAGTTTTTTGATTCGATGAAGCGTTAAGCCGATTGCGCGGCAGGCGCGGTT
>CAZOTR010000323.1:0-3632 GCA_964582755.1 uncultured Methylococcaceae bacterium
CAGATGCGCGGTGTCCTGTGCTTCGTCACGGATTCCCAAAAACCTGATGAGCGCCTCTGCCCCTGCGCTGGTCTTATCATATTTTTCGGAAAGCGTTTGGATCGTTACTCCTTCGATTGAATGCAAGACGCCCGAATTGTTAAGAATCCAAGACTTCGTGCGCAGATTACGGCTCGCGCTGGAGTCGCACCAAGAACAGCCCTTGTAACCTCCTCTCGGCCCGTAATGTTGCTTCAAAACCCTCATTGAGTCTTCATATCGGCTCCACGATTCGCTGAGCACTTTCCAAAGAATTTCAGAATACTGGCCCTCAATCTTTGATAACAGATCATCCAGCCCATCAATCTTCTTGTCGTTGGCGGCATCCACAACTCTTGGCACATTTGAAATTCCCAGTTGTTGAAGAAACTCATCCAGCCGCCTAAAATCGTTCTCGCCAACCATCTCTCGGTATTTTTTCAATAGCAAAAACTTGGTATCCGGCTTGGGTTTAAACCACGCATTCAAGTCTGGAGTAGGGAGATAAATGTCCTTCGCCCCCCCGCGAAAAACCTTATCATCCTCAGCGGTGTTGTATAGAAGAAACTCCTTATCCTTTATCAGCCCAATAAATTCCGCGACTTCCTCGTTCCTGCATTCCTTGAAATAGCGGAAGAACTTCATGAAGTGCGGAGATGTATCAATGCCTCCGTTGGTTTTGTATGCCGGAAGAATCTTGTTGTAAATCTCGTCACGGAGACTTGGCTTCTTGACGCCGAACTTCTCGATGAACTCACGAGTGGCCTTTTTTGACAACAGTTCCTTTTTGACGGTTGTGTAGCCTTCAATGTCGCTGTCGGGAAGAAAGAGGACGAGCTGATCTTTGCCGTCAAAGGCCGGGGCAGCATTGCCATCCTGGTCAAGAAAGATCGGCTTATCTTTCACGAACTTCTGGTAGGAAATACGCTCGGAAAGATAAGCATAGAGTTTGTGTAGCCATAGCTGTGACTGCGCGGCGATGAAGTCAGCGGTGATTTTTTTGAGAACAGCTTCGGGGTCGAGACTCGAAACAATCAGATTTGGCTCTTTACGATTCCACGTGCGCGCATCGCCTCCGTCAATGTACTCTGCCAATGCTCTGTTAGCATTAAGGACTTCCTTCTTACCCCGACTCGGAAAAACCCACTTGGCTTTTTCTATGCCGGCCAGTTTTGCCAATTGCTTGTCAGAGAACAACTCGACCAGTTCGGTGTCAGATGCCCAGTAAGAACGGCTCTTGGATGAACACTCCCCCTTTGCCGCTGGCAATAAGGTATCGGTCTGGAGTTTGTGCTTGATGTCATCAAAGAAAGGCTTGAACGAAATCCTGCTTCTGCCGTCCGACCCACTGAATTTCGATTCGTCGTAGGGGATGATGTCAAGGATGCCGTCGTCTATCAGCTTTTCATCCCGTAGTATAGGCAAACTATCTGCGGCAAGTTTCGCCAATTGCTGAACCAATTCCTGATTGTGCTTTTCTCCGGCTTTGATACCTTCGCGGCTATCCGTCAGAAGAAATGGCGCGTGAAGGATGAAATTCAGATTCGTCACTTCCTTGGTCGGAAAAAAACAGAATGCAGGGCGGTCAATCGGCACGAGATTTCCGTCCTCTCCCAAGGCATAGCCGATGGAACAGGGATGCCCGCTCGCTTTGTTTCGCGTGAACATCACCAAGCGTTGGATAGTTCTTTTACCGTCCAATTTCAATGCCAGCGTGATCCACTGAACCGTTATGTCTCCTTGCTCAATTTTCCGCATGACTTTCTTGGTGTATTTGCCAGTGACCGCCTCCGTCTCGAAAGACACGGATTTCAGATTGGAAAGGAACAGGACAGGAAATACCAGAGATTTTAGTTTATCAAGAATTTCGTCATAGCTCTCTTGGGGCTGTTTTTCCTTGTGGTTAAATGGAAAGAAGAACACCGTTTCTGAAGATTTTCGCCAATCAAGGTCAGAATTCAGCATGTGCGGCACGATGAGGCGTTCGATCTTGAACCGGATTTTCGGGTCGTAAATGTATGGTGTTTGCGTGTATTGAAAGACCGCCTTGAACCCGAAACCGAACTTGCCGATGGAATTACCTTCTTTCTTGTTTGAGTTGCCAATGGAAAGAATGGCATTGATATGCCCCAGAGTGCCGTTTTTCTTATCCGCTTTTTCATTCTGTGGATCGGAAATGGTGAACCGGATAGAGCCGTTATGCGTGAAATAAAGTCCGTTTTCTTCGAGGCGGAATGTGGCAGTTGTCGCCTTGACATCATCGGCGTTTTGTAAAAGTTCGTAAATGAAGTGCGCTTGATCGGAATATTTGTTCACGGCACCGGACGTGACACCGCTCATGAAGTCCTCTTCCAGCAAGTCCGCTCCCCTGGAACGATGATCCGTAAGCCTCTCAAACCACAGTTTTTCTTGTTCGGTCATTATCTTTTGTTTTCCTTTTTCTTTCTAAAGTGAACCGTACCCAGTCGGATGATCGAGGAAGCGAAAAATCCGCTGGATTTATGGCGCAAAATCATCGGCGGCAATGCGCCGGGTTGCGGCCATTCCTCAACAATTGTTCTGTGGCGGGTTTTGGCCGACCCTACCTCGTCAAGGCCACATGATATTCCATGGCTAGGCGTGGTGAGATTGAACCGTCAATGCGATGGAAATTTCGCCTATCCAATGACACTGCCGTTCCTTGGCAAGCCCACCAACTGGGCATTCATCGTAACATCCCCTTACTACATCCCCGACAACGGCAGCCCGGTAGCCCGGTAGGGTGGGCAGACGGCTCTATCGTCCGCCCACGCGGACAATGCCGGGAAATTTGGTGGAACGGTGGGCAACAAAAGGCAACCCAATCTACGCCGCTACGCCGCTCGACCACGCGGTCGGGGAAGCTGCGCCCGTGTACCGCCACCGCCAGCGCGTCGATGCGCTGGGTTTGCGCGGCGCGGCTGGAAAAAACATGGACATTCGCCGGCAGGCTCAATTGCCGCGAAATCACGCCCTGGGCGTCGTGGTTGCCTTGGACGATGAAGACGCGGACGCCGGCCCGGTTCAGCCGGGCCATTTGTTCGCGGAAGAACAGGCCGGTGTGGAAATCCTGCCAATCGCGGTCGTAAAGGTCGCCGACCAGCAGCAGGAAATCCACCGGCCCGTCCAGCGCCAGATCCACCAGCCGTTCCAAGGCGGCGCGGGTGGCCGTGCGCAGGCGTTCGACGGGCGCGCCCTCGTAGCGGTCCAGGCCGCGCAAAGGGCTGTCCAGGTGCAGGTCGGCGGCGTGGAGGAAGCGCATGGTGGTGGCCGGTGGTCAGGGATGGGTGGGAAAAGTATACTCTGCCACCGACTTCCAACCACTAGCCGCCAGCCACCATGCACCCCTTTATTTCCCGCGAAATCGTTTACCGCCTGCACGAGGCGCTGATGCGCCGCCCGACCTTCGCCTATTTGGCAGAACTGGAGCAAAGCCAGTGGCTTTCCCGCGAGGGCGTCGAAGCCTTGCAACTGCGCAAATTGAAGGATCTATTGGCCGTCGCCTTGGAGCACAGCCCTTGGCATGGCGAGCGCATCCGCACGGCGGGGCTGGATTCGCGGCTGGACAGCCTCAGCCTGGACGACCTGCGCCTGCT
>CAZOTR010000324.1:0-3616 GCA_964582755.1 uncultured Methylococcaceae bacterium
TTGAAATGGTAGCAACGGCGGGACTTGAACCTGCGACACCCGCATTATGAATGCGAGTTTCCTAACTTTTACGCACATTCATCCGCATTTACAAAGCTTAACTAATCTTTACATATCAATGCTTTCTGTCCATAATTGGCTTAACGGGGTTACACGAATATCGCTCAATTTTTACCTAATCCGTAACCCCGGCGTAACCCCGCTTAAAGCTTGTAACCCCGGAGGGCTGGGAGATGGCAGAGAACAAGATCAACTTCACCAAGGCGGCGCTTGACGCGCTCCCCATCCCCGCGAGCGGACAGCGGGCGACCTACCACGACGCCAAGGCCAACGGCTTGCAGATTCGCGTCGGCAGCACCGGCGTGAAGACTTTTTGCGTGTTCCGGCGCATCAAGGGCGGACAGCCGGAGCGCATGACGCTGGGCCGCTACCCTTCCATGACCATCGAGCAGGCGCGGCGCAAGGCGGCGGAAATCAACGCCACGATTGAGGGAGGGGCGAACCCTGCCGAGGCCAAGCGGGCGCTCAAGGCCGAACTGACCTTTGCCGACCTGTTCAAGGAATACCTCGAACGCCATGCCAAGGTGCGCAAGCGCACATGGGCCGAGGACGAGGCGCAATACCGGCAATACCTGGAAACCCCGTTCGGCAGCAAGAAAATCTCAGCCATTGACCGCAAGATGATTGCGGCTTGGCATTCCGGGCTTCCCGCCAAGGGCATAACGGGTTCGCGGGCCAACCGCATCAAGGCGCTGGTGTCGGCGGTGTTCGGACGCGCCGTGGAATGGGGCCACATGGACAGCAACCCCGCGCAAGGCGTCCGCAACTTCCCCACGCAAAGCCGCGACCGCTTCCTGCAATCGGACGAGTTGCCGCGATTCTTCCAAGCCGTGGCCGCCGAGCCTAGCGCCATCATTCGGGATTACATCCTGCTGTCTCTGTTGACCGGGGCGCGGCGGGGCAACGTGGTTTCGATGCGCTGGAAGGACGTGAACCTCTCCGAAGGGGTGTGGCGCATCCCGATGACCAAGAACGGCACACCCCAAAACCTGCCCCTCTCCCCCGATGCGGTGGCAATTTTGCAGGCAAGGCTTGAGCAAGCCGCCCCCGGCGCGGAATATGTGTTCCCCGGCGACGGCAAGGACGGGCATCTGAAAGAACCGCGCAAGGGTTGGGAGCGCGTCTTGAAGCGGGCGGGGTTGGAAGACCTGCGGCTGCACGATCTACGCCGCACCCTGGGCAGTTGGCAGGCCAAGACCGGAGCTTCCATGGTCATCATCGGCAAGAGCCTGAACCACAAGAGCCAGCAGGCGACGGCGATTTATGCGAGGCTGGATATAGACCCGGTGCGGGAATCGGTGGAGCGGGCGACAGGAGCCATGCTGGCGGCGGCGGGCGTCAAGGAATCAGCCGAGGTTATCCAGTTGAAAGCAAAGCGGGCATAAACCCTTAATCCCAATTGCCGCGCCTAGGCAGACGGGCCGAAAGCTGGAATCCTTCAACCAGTTGGCGCGGCTCCTATCTTGAAGGGAAAGCCTAGAAGGGGCTGTTTGATGAAGCGCGAGTATTACCCAATCTCTGATGCGGCCAAGTTGCTCGGCTGCAAGATTCCTGACTTATTGCACTTGGCGGCAACCCGAAAAATCGTACTGTCAACTTATATTTCAGAGGAAATAATCAAAAACGCCGTTATGTTGGAGGGGGATAAACCTCTCGTATACAACCGGGACGGATTGATTCCAGACAAAGCTGTTTTATGGCGGATGGGTCCAGCAAATCCCCACATTTGGGACTTGCCTATTAACAATGCGGTAGAGTTGGATCGTCAATCGTGTACATCAGTTGGCAATGTCACATGCCGTGGCAGCACCGTGACATCTTCTTTGCAGCCAAGCAAAACAGTGGAGGTTGGGAAGGATTTGTTCCTTACCATTGAAGAAATCGAGAAGGCAAAAGAATTTGTCAAGCAACCGGAATACCATCAAGCCACAAAAAACGAAGCCCCAAATGAGAGGTTTCTTAAGAAGACTGCTTTGATTAAGTCGCTCAAGCCATACTTGGTAGAAGGCAAATCGCTGGAAGGATTGCTGTCGAATGCCAGCAGAAACCCGGCCTTGTGCGCCTGCAAGTCGCCCACGGGCCGGAAGTGGGGGTTGGCTAGTGTCCTGCGGTTTCTTGCCGAGTACGGATATTTGAAGGAAGACCACATGCACAAACTGGCTGATGCCGGCTTTGAGAAATTTTTGGAATCCCTCAAGTCGTAATAATCTCGTATCTTTCTCGTAGGCAAGTCGTAGTTATCTCGTACATATCTAGTAATTGTTTGAAATTAAAGGACATTTGCTGAGGCATTCCCTACTATAACCTCACTATCAACGCGATAACGAGGTTTTCCATGTCCCATCAAACCAACGCCCCATGCGATCAGATAAACCTGGACGCACTTCCCGATTCCCTGCTACTTGACGAAACCCAAGCCGCAAATGCCCTAGGCATTTCACCGGGGACTTTATCCGTGTGGAGATCCGTGGGCAGGTACTCGCTAAAATTCTCCAAAATCGGAAGGTTGGTGAGATACCGGGTGGGCGATCTTCGCGCCTTCATTGATAGCCGAACCCGTACCCACACCGGGGAGGGCGCGGCATGAACGCCTTCCTATCCAACCAGAACTATCCAGAAATCCAAGGCCATAGGGGGGGCAAGGGGGATGGCCGCCCCTTGCCTGAATGCGATGGCATGGCCCCCTTTACTTTTTGAAAAAATCCAAGCTGCAAAGATTGCCGACCGCCAGCCACCAAGCCGAGTGAGGTGACACGATGGATGAAATAACCCAAAACGGAAGCCTGGATGGCGCAAAAGAAAACGCCCCGCCCGTTGCAGCGGGCGAGGCGTCCAATAAAGATTCAGATATTCACGCGGCCAGTGTACAGGACAAGCAGGCGGTTGCCAACGTGCAACCCTTGGAAGCCCTAAAGGCGGCGGGCTTCTTTTTCGTGAGAATCCCCCGCGTAAATCGGAAGCCCACCAAGGGGCCGACCTGCAAGGGCTGGAACCTCCCCCAATCTGCCGGCAACCTGAACGGCTACACCAACGACATGGCGCAAGTGGCGGCATGGCTGAAGGCCGGTGACAACATTGGCTTGGCCTTGCAGCCTTCCGGCGTGGTTTCGCTGGACATTGACGACTTGGAGGAAACCCGGCGTGTGTTCGCAGGGCTAGGCGTCGGCCTGGACGCCTTGCTTGCCGATCTTGGCCGCGTGGAAATCCAAAGCGGCAAGAAGGGCAAGGCCAAGCTGTTGTTTCGCGTTTCCACAGGCACAATCCTGCCACAGTCCAAAAAGCTGAATTTTTGCAAGGGCAAGGGGGCGCGAAGCATTTTTGAGATCCGCCACGGTTCCAAGGAAGGCAGAACCTTGCAAGACGTTCTCCCGCCCAGTGTCCACCCGGACACCGGGCAACCTTACCGATGGGTTGGCGACGTGCGCAACATCCCGCCGCTTCCGCCCGCACTGTTAAGCTTGTGGCAAGCATGGCCGGAAACCTTGAAGACCTTCGATCCCGGCTATAGCTAAACCCACACAAATTGATTATATTTAGCGGCCACGTGCATTTGGGC
>CAZOTR010000325.1:0-3611 GCA_964582755.1 uncultured Methylococcaceae bacterium
CCTGCCCCCAACCCATAGGCGGCAGCCTGTCTGCTTGCGCAATCAATCGTGGCTATTTTGACAATGGGCCGCATTGATTGGTGGAGCGCCGGCGGGATGCCTGCGCTCGCAAACGGGAGGCGGGTTCAATTGATTGAAATGTAGGAGCGGGCCATGCCCGCGATTTTGGAGCTAACCCATTGCCCGAAGCTTGTCGCGGCCATGGGCCGCTCCTACGGAAAATATCAATAAATCAATTAAACCCACCTCCCGCAAACAAGACAAACCGTGCCATGTTAATGGCTTCGGGTGTTTCCCCAAAAACAACCCAAATGCAAGCTGCTGCGCGGTGAGCAGCAACACCCCGTCTAGTTTGGTATTTTCCCGCGCATTTTTTAATATCAGGCCTCGCCAGCGCATGGCATATATTCTGCTAGTTATTTTATAACATAAAAAATTCCAAGCCGAGGTGTCGTTTGCCATGAGCACATCGTTGAAAGTTTTACAGACGCAAGCCGAACCGGCAGCCGATTCCGCGCTGCCGATGCCTTTTCGATTCAACAAGGAAGAGACTAGACAAACCCTTGTCCCGACAGTTGCGGCGCTTCGTTTGTTCGACCATAAACAGGAAGAATCAGCCGCTGAAAAGGGTTTGCGCGAGTATATATTGGTGGGTTTTCTGGCGTTGCTCGTCCATATTTATATCGTGCAAGGCTTTCAGGATGTCTCCAGCCATCAGGAAGTCATCACGCCAGTGAAAGTGCCGCCGATGGTGCAAATCACCTTGGTGCCGCCTAAGCCGCCCGAACCGGTCGTGCAACCTCCGCCCCCGCCGCCTCCGCCGCCGCCTAAGAAGGTGGAGCCTGTCAAAAAAGCCGAACCGCCGCCACCGAAAAAAGATGTCGTCGCGCTAAAGCCTAAGCCGCCTAAGCCGAAACCGTTGCCCAAGCCGGTCGAGCGCGTCGTTCCGCGTGAAGAACCAAGGACTGAGCCTAGCCCTGTCGTCGAGGAAGCCCCGCCCGCGCCGGTCGTGCATGCGCCGCCCGCGCCGCGGGTTGAGAAAGTCACGCCGCCTAGCGCAAGCGCCGGTTATCTGCACAACCCCGCGCCGGAATACCCGTCGATTGCCGAGGAGGAAGGCTGGTCGGGCCGTGTGGTGCTGAAGGTGCATGTGCTGGCCAACGGCAGGCCCGACAACGTGACGGTGGCGAAGTCCAGCGGCCACGAGGTGTTGGACCAAGCCGCCGTGCGCACGGTGCGCAGTTCCTGGCATTTCGCCCCGGCGATGCGCGGCGACACGCCGACCGACGGCTGGGTGTCGGTGCCGATTGTCTTCAACAACCCAGGCTAGAGCCTGCTGGCAGGCGGGAACCCGGATGCCCCGCGCGGCGGCATGAGGTTCTACGCAACCCGGCAGGGCTTGGATGCAGGTTCAGATTCATTTTTCATTTAACTAGAGGTACACACCATGCCAAGCTTATCCACCGCCGCCATCGTCGATGCCACTCTTTGGACCTTGGGCGCGTTTTCCGTCATCACCTGGGCCTTGATCCTCATCAAAGGCATCCAACATTTGCGCGTCGCCCATTACAACCGGATCTTCCACAAGGCGTTTTGGCACGCCGCCGACCTGTACGCAGCCTCGGAGTTGCCGGGTTTTTCCGGCCCGGTGGCGCGGGTGGCCGGCGCGGGCTTCAGCACCTTGCGCGACGCCGAGGGCGGCACGACGACCCATGATTTGGAACATACCGGCGACCGCCAAGAATTGCTGGACCGCCGCCTGCGCCAGCAAATGCAGAAGGAACGCGGCGCGTTGGAAAGCGGTCTGGCGGTGTTGGCGACGATAGGCAGCACCGCGCCATTTGTCGGCCTGTTCGGTACCGTCTGGGGCATCATGCACGCCTTGCAAGACATCAGTAAAAGCGGCTCGGCCAGCTTGGATGTCGTCGCAGGCCCGATAGGCGAGGCGCTGATCGCCACGGCGATTGGCATTGCCGTCGCCGTGCCGGCGGTCATCGCCTACAACTTCTTCCTGCGCCGCAACAAAGTCATCTGGGCTTTTTTGGATGATTTTGCGACGGATTTTGTCCATCTGGCGTTGAAAACCTCGTTCATCATCAAGCGCCAGCCCGCCAGGCCGGCTGAGGAAGCCTCGGCCAAGAAATCCGCCGCCGTGGCGGAGCTTTACCGTGACCCGGCCCATGCGAAGGGGGCGCACGCCTAATGGCATTCCAGACCCAAAACGACGACGAAGGGGTGTTGAGCGAGATCAACGTCACGCCGTTGGTCGATGTGATGTTGGTGCTGTTGATCGTGTTCATCGTCACCGCGCCTTTGCTGACCAACGCCGTGCATGTGAACTTGCCGAAAACCGCCGAGACGGCCCCGCCTGAGGAGAAAAAAGCCGTCGATGTCAGCATCGACGCGAAGGGCATCGTTTACATCGACAAGACCGAAATCACCGTGGACAAGCTGGAAGCCGAATTGAAGACCCGCAAAGCTTCCGACCCGGAGCTGGCTTTGCACCTCCATGCCGATGAGGGCGTGAATTATGGCGTCGTCGCCAAAGTCATGTCTGGCATCGAGCGGGCCGGGGTCAGCAAGCTGTCAGTCCTGACCATCGCCCAATGAAACCCCCTGCGGCGCTTGCGCCAGCCGGACGTAGATGCCGGCCGGCGCCAAGCGTCTGCGCACTTTGATTATCCCAAGCTTGAGGAAACACTAATGAGCATCGTCGGCCTTTCCGGCAATCTGTCCCACCCTTCCCGCACCTTGGCCCTAGTGGATTTGATCGTCCATCGGATCGCCGATGGCGCGTTTTCCAAACGGGAAACCCTGAGCATCGCCGACTTGGCCCACAGCCTCGGCAATGCCCTGGATCCTAGGCACTTGCCCATTGAATTGAGCCAAGCCTACGCCAAGCTGGTCGCGGCGGATGTGGTCGTGATCGGCACGCCGGTTTACAAGGCGTCCTACACCGGGCTGCTGAAACATTTCTTGGATTTGCTGGAACCGAAGGCCTTGACCGGCAAGATTGTCGTGTTGGCCGCGACCGGCGGCAGCGAACACCATTCCCTGGTGCTGGAACACCAACTCCGCCCGTTGTTGAGCTTCTTCAACGCGCACACGGTTCCGACGACGGTTTATGCGAAAGACGCGGATTTCATCAAAACGCCCAATGGCAGCTACCGGCTCGACAACCCCGACATCGAAGCCCGCCTCGGCGGCATCGTCGAGCAGACCTTGTGGCTTGCCCAGCGCGGCACGGTTCAGCAGGCCAAGGCGGCTTGACCAGCCGCGTTTTACTGAGCGTCAAACGTGCCGATGCCGCTGGCATGGAGCCTCGCATAAAGCCCGCCCTTTGCCAGCAGTTGCCCAGGCTTGCCTTGCTCGACGATGCGGCCATGGTCTAGCACGACAATCCAATCGGCGTCGCGCACGGTTGCCAGCCGATGCGCGATGACCAGGCTGGTGCGGCCTTGCCGCAGCGTCTTCAAGGCTTGCTGGATGTCCCGTTCGGTGAAGCTGTCGATGTTCGCGGTGGCTTCGTCGAGGATCAAGATCTTCGGGTCGGCCAGCAACGCGCGGGCGAAGCTCAACAATTGCCGCTGGCCGATTGAGAGGTTGCGGCC
>CAZOTR010000326.1:0-3602 GCA_964582755.1 uncultured Methylococcaceae bacterium
GCTGAGAGATTACTCTCTTAGCCGGGTGTCTGTGAATGCTGGGCAAGATCAAACTTCCTTTTTGATGTGGGGGAGTGGGAGAACTGAGGCCGAACTTTGTATTCAGCCCCCCAAATGGTACCTTGTAAGACGCCATTTTTGGTGTATAGCACCAAAATGAACCGCCATCCTGCTGAAATTCCAAGAGTGTGCTATTTTTATGGGGGCCATTTTCGAAAAGTGTTATACACCCTGCCGCCATGCCTGACAAGCCTCCCCGTTTGCTTGACCAAGTCCGCGAACGCCTACGCGTGAAGCATTACAGCCTGCGGACGGAGCAGACTTATGTGCAGTGGATCAGGCGGTTCATCCTGTTCCACGGCAAGCGCCATCCCAGAGACATGGGCGCGCCGGAGGTGGAGGCGTTTTTGTCGAATCTTGCCACCGAAAAGAATGTCGCGGCTTCGACCCAGAACCAGGCCTTGTCCGCTTTGCTGTTTTTATACCGGGAGGTTTTGGGCGTTGAGTTGCCCTGGCTTGAAGGGCTGACCAGGGCGAAGCGGCCAAAGCGCCTGCCGGTGGTCTTGACGGTGGACGAGGTCAAGGCGGTTTTATCGAGGCTGGAAGGGCGCAACGCCTTGATGGCGGAGTTGCTTTATGGGGCTGGGCTGAGGCTGATGGAATGTCTGAGGCTCCGGGTGAAGGACATCGACTTCTCGATGCGGCAGATCACGGTTCGGGATGGCAAGGGTTTCAAAGACCGTGTGACGATGCTGCCCGAATCCACCATTGACCGGATGCAACGCTACTTGGCGAAAGTCAAGGCGATCCATGAGGCTGACCTCCAAGCGGGATTTGGCGAGGTATCGCTGCCGTATGCCTTGGAACGGAAATATCCCAATGCTGGGCGGGAGTGGGGCTGGCAGTATGTGTTTCCATCCAGCCAAAGGTCCATCGCCCCCTATTCCGGCAAGGAGCGCAGGCATCATCTCGATGAGAAGGTGTTGCAGCGGGCCGTCAGGGCTGCCGTGCGGGATGCGGGCATAACCAAGCCCGCGTCATGCCATACCTTGCGCCATAGCTTCGCAACTTATTTGCTGCAAGCAGGCCATGACATACGCACGATCCAGGAATTGATGGGGCACAAGGATGTGGCCACGACGATGATTTACACCCATGTGCTGAACCGGGGCGGCAAGGGCGTGGCGAGCCCGCTGGATAGGTTTTAAGGTTTTTTCGCCCTTTTTCATGTCCGCTTGGTGATCCATTGCGGCCTGCCGAGTAGATAGTTCCAATGACGCCTTAGGGTCGGAATCTCACACTCCTCCTTCTTAAACATTCCCCGCCTCCAACGCCCTCTCAAACCTCCCCCGGCTTGCCGCCCCAAGCCTGCGCATCCCCAGCGCCCGCGCCATAGCGACGACGGCCGCATCGCCGGTCTTGCCGCTGGCGGTGACCTCCCGCGCCAGCGCAGCCAGTTCGGGCAGGCAGATTTCATCCACCGCCCGTACGGCTTCGTCAGCGGCCCGGCGGAACGGGACGGGCGTTTCCGGCCATTTTCCCGTCGGCCAGTAAAAGGTTCCGACCTCTTCCTGGGTCGCCGGGTGGTTTTGGGTAGCCAGGGCATCGACGCGCTCGCGGATGCGCGAGCCTGTCTTCTGCCAGCCGTGCGCGCGGGCGATGCGGCGGGCCAGCACCGGCCCTTCGACTTCGACAACATGGGCGATCATCCGCGCCAGCACAGGGTCGTAGGCGGTATCGAAGAACGCGCCGGGATGGATGCCGTCCACCACCGTGGCCGGATCGGCTTCCACGAACACGGCGGCTGGCAGGGTCGGCGGTTCAGCTTGGTTGCGGGCATAGGTTACGGCCGGGGCCAGATCGGCGGCAGGCCCGCTGTTCTCGAAAATATCCCCCTGCCTTGCCGCAACGGCGTCATCGTTGCTTGCGGATGCCGGCGTCGCATCGGTCGCGGCGTTTTCCATAACCTTGGCAATCGCCGGAGATATAGTCAAATCTGGTGTACGGCTGGGCCAAGTCAGGCGGCGATCCGCTGCTGTTCTCCCCCTGTTCCGTCCGATGTCTCCACAACCGCAATGCCGTCCTGAAACTTCACGCCCCTTACCACGTCCGGCAGGAGCTTGAAGCCGTCCAGCCTGCGCCAGCTTTTCTGCGCGGCCAGGACAAGCTGGAAGGCCAGCCCGAGCAGGGTGTTCCTGGACACGCAGTTCTTGGTCCGGGTGGTGCGGTGGCGGATCGTGGCGAAGGTCGATTCGATTGGGTTGCCGGTCTGGATGTGCGTCCAATGCTCGGCGGGGAAGCCGTAAAAGGCCAGCAGCAGCGCCCGGTCTTTTTTCAGGCACTCCACCGCCTTGGGGTGCTTGGCCCCGTGCCCCTTCACGAAGCGGTCGAAGGCCTTCTCCGCCTGGGCCTTGGTCTCGGCCATCCAGATCTCGTGCAGCCCGGCCTTGGCCTTGCCCTGGATGGACTTGGGCATCTCGTCGGGCACGTTGGCGGCCTTGCGCACCCGGCAGCGCTGGCAGCGGGTCTCGGGCCAGGCCTCGTCCAGCGCCGCCCAGAAGCCCAGCGCGCCGTCGCCGACGGCCAGCTGCGGGGCGTACTTCAAGCCGCGCCCCTGCAAGTCCTGGATGGCGGCGAGCCAGGAGGCCTTGGACTCCCGGTAGCCGTCCTCCAGGGCCAACAGGTGCTTTTCGCCTTGCTCGTTGACGCCGATCAGGACCCGCAGGCAGAGGCGGCCGTCCTCACCGCGCAGGGTCGAGTAGATCCCGTCGGCCCAGACGTAGACATAGCGCTCGCCCGACAGGTCGCGGCGGTTCCAGGCCAGGTAGTCCTCCGACCACTGCGCCTTCAGCCGGCTCACCACCGCGGGCGAAAGCCCCTTGGCGTCCTCGCCCAGCAGCACCGACAGGGCCTCCTGCATGTCGCCCGTCGAAATGCCCCGCAGTACAGCCACGGCAAGGCGGCCTCGACCCGCCGGGCCTTGCGGACATACGGCGGCACCAAGGCCGAGTTGAACTTGACGCCGCTGCCGGAACGGTCGCGCACCTTGGGCACCCGCACCGCCACCGGACCCAGCGCCGTCAACACCTCCCGTTCCGGAAGGTGGCCGTTGCGCACCACCGCCTTCCGGCCCGACAAGTCCGTGGCGTTGCCGTACTGCTCCAGCAGGAGCTGCAACTCCGCCTCCACGGCCTTCTCGATCAAGCCACGGGCACCCCGCCTCAACAACTCCGTCAACGGGTCGCTGATCGCCCCTGGCATATCCAACCCACTTGCGCTATTTTCACTCACGGCGTACCTCTGGTTTTTTGCTGAATGGTGATCTCGTCAATCTCATTTCAGCAGGGTACGCCACCTCCTTCAACCCGTTCCCCGTACACCAGATTCAGTTATACCTCAAGCAAAGGCCACCAAGGCTTGAACAGAAAGGCCAACCCTAAGAACGTCAATGAGGACATTTCTAATTGGCTGGCTGGCGGACATTTCAACTTAGCCGTGACATTGAATTGTAGCGGCTAAGTAACCTGAGTTCGGGATAAGAAGTGTTGGGGCGGATGCCTGCCATTTGGCGTAAGATATTGTTTCCTCAAACAAATCACAGC
>CAZOTR010000327.1:0-3599 GCA_964582755.1 uncultured Methylococcaceae bacterium
CCCCCGGCTACCTTCGATAAGCCGCTACGCGGCAACTCAACACAGCTTAACTTAACCCAAGTTGCCACTTTGACTGTGTCGGATGCGTCATTCCGGCAAGGATGCCGGAATGACGGCAATTTGACTACTGTCCGGGCTTCATGCGATTGCCCCGCCAGGGTGGCCTGAAGGCCCCCCTACCGCACTTCCGCCGAACCTTCCCCGCGTGGATCGCTGGCCGCTTCGGGCGAGGGCTTGGACTTGTCCCAAAAAACCGCCTGCATGTCACCGTAAGGCAGCGGAGTTTGCTTGAGTTTATGGCCCCGATTTTCCAAGCCGTGAATCTCCGCCTCGTCCAGTCCACCGGGTTCGTATTCGACGACATCGGGCCGATATTGATGGTGAAACCGGGGGGTGGAAACCCAGGATTGCGGGCCGTGGCCTGCGGCGAAATCCAACACACCCAATAACACCATGCTGATGATTCGGCTGCCGCCCGGAGTGCCAAGTATCGCGGTTTGCGTTTTGGTTTCCAGGAAAGTCGGCGACATGCTCGACAACATGCGTTTGCCCGGCTCGATTTTGTTGGCCTCGCCGCCCACCAAACCATAGCCATTGGGCTTGCCGGGGCTGACGGCAAAATCGTCCATTTCATCGTTCAGCAATATGCCGGTGCCTTTCGCCACGAACCCCGACCCGAAGTTTTGGTTGATGCTCAAGGTTGCCGCCACTTGGTTGCCTTGCTTGTCAATAATCGAAAAATGCGTGGTGTTGTCGCCTTGTTTGGCGGGATTCGCGCCGTCGCTTAAGTGTTCGCTGGGCAAGGCGCGGTCTGGCCTTATGGCTACGCGCAGACCGGCGGCATAATCCGGGCTGGTCAGTTGTTTGAGGGGAATGTCCACAAAACCGGGATCGCCCAAATATAGATCCCGGTCACGGTAAGCCCGGCGTTCGGCTTCAATCACTAAGTGCTTGGCAGTGACGGAATCAGTCAGGTTTAAATTGTAAGCCGACAGCGTGTTCAATATTTCCACCAAGGCGACGCCGCCGCTGGAAGGCGGCGGGGCGCTGACGATGCGGATGCCCCGGTATTCACCGCGCAGCGGCTCGCGTTCTATGGCCCGGTACTGCCGCAAATCCTCCAGGCTCCAGATTCCTCCCGCGTTGCGCACCGCCTCCACCAATTGGGCGGCGGTTTCCCCGCGATAAAACCCGGCATGGCCTTTTTCAGCGAATCGCTTTAAAGTTGCCGCCAAGTCTTTTTGTATCAGTTTAAATCCCGGTTTTGGCGCTTGTCCGTCCTGCAAAAAAATCTCCGCCGCCTCTGGGCTTTGCAAGGCCGATTCCCGATTTTTTGCGGTCCTCAGATATTTGCCTCCGACTTCAAAACCCGCTTCGGCATGGCGGATGGCGGGGGCCAAGGATTTTGCCAGCGGCAAGCGCCCATATTTCTCTGACAACCGCGCCAAGGCGGCGGGCAGTCCGGGTATTGCCGCCGCCAACGCCCCGTCCAAGGAAAGCTTTTCAATGGGCTTGCCTTCGCCGTCCAGATACATCGAGGCATGTGCGGCCAAGGGCGCGGTTTCCCGGCCATCCAGCAGGATTTCCTTGCCGTCGGTAGCCCGCTTCAATAGCCAAAACCCGCCGCCGCCGAATCCCGAACCGGCAGGCTCGACCACAGCCAATGTCGCCGAAACGGCGACTGCCGCGTCGAAGGCATTACCGCTTTGGGCTAGGATCTCAAACCCCGCTTGCGTCGCCAGCGGATGGGCTGTGGCAATCGCGGCTAGGCGCGGGCCTGCCAGGGCATTGGCCGGGAGCAGGATGATTAACAGGGATAACATCGCGCCCAGCGATGTCATCCCTTTGCGTGGCAATTTCCAGAGCATTTCAGAGTATCCCCAGGCTTTCCCAAATCTTGTCGATTTTTTCCTTCACCGCTTTATCCATGGCTATCGGTGAACCCCATTCCCGCGCCGTTTCTCCCGGCCATTTGTTCGTCGCGTCCATGCCCATTTTCGATCCCAAGCCGGAAACCGGCGAGGCGAAATCCAGATAGTCGATGGGCGTATTGTCGATCAGCAATGTGTCGCGGGCCGGGTCCATGCGCGTGGTAATGGCCCAGATCACATCGTTCCAGTCGCGCACATTCACATCGTCGTCGCAGACAATGACAAACTTGGTGTACATGAATTGGCGCAGGAATGACCATACCCCAAACATCACCCGTTTGGCATGGCCGGGATATTGTTTCTTCATGCTCACAACCGCCATGCGATAAGAGCAGCCTTCCGGCGGCAAGTAGAAATCCACAATCTCGGGGAATTGCTTTTGCAAGATCGGCACGAATACTTCGTTCAAGGCGACGCCGAGGATGGCCGGTTCGTCTGGCGGACGGCCTGTGTAAGTGCTGTGGTAAATGGGTTTTTCCCGCTGGGTGATGCATTCAATCGTGAATACCGGGAATTCCTCCACCTCGTTGTAATACCCGGTATGGTCGCCGAACGGGCCTTCCGGGGCGGTTTCGCCGGGATACAGGAAACCTTCCAGCACAATCTCCGCGCTGGCCGGGGCTTGCAAATCGCTCAATTGGCACTTGACCACTTCGGTTTTGCTGCCGCGCAACAGCCCGGCGAAGGCGTATTCCGACAAAGTATCCGGGACCGGCGTCACCGCGCCGAGTATCGTCGCCGGGTCCGCGCCCAAGGCCACGGCGACGGGGAAAGGCTCGCCGGGGTGGGTTTGTTGCCAGTCGCGGAAATCCAGCGCCCCGCCCCGGTGGGCCAGCCAGCGCATGATGACTTTGTTTTTGCCTATCACTTGCAGGCGGTAAATGCCGAGGTTTTGCCGCTCTTTCAACGGGCCACGGGTGATGACCAAGGCCCAGGTAATTAGCGGCCCGGCGTCGCCCGGCCAGCAGGTTTGCACCGGGTAGCGGCCCAGGTCAATGTCGTCGCCCTGCAAAATGGCCTCCTGGCAAGGCGCGTTCTTGATCTCCTTCACGGGCATGTTCAACACCTGCCGAAACAGCGGCAGTTTGTCGAAAGCATCCTTCATGCCCTTGGGCGGGTCCGGTTCTTTGAGGAAGGCGAGGAGCTTGCCGACCTCGCGCAGCGCCTCCACCGACTCTTCGCCCATGCCTAGGGCGACGCGGTGCGGGGTGCCGAACAGATTGCCGAGCAAGGGCATGGCATAACCTTTGGGGTTCTCAAACAACAAAGCCGGGCCTTGGGCTTTCAGCGTGCGGTCGCAAATCTCGGTGATTTCCAGGTTCGGATCGGCGGGATAGGCGATGCGCTTCAATTCGCCTTGGGCTTCGAGTTGGGCGATAAAATCGCGGAGGTCGTGGTATTTCATGGCGGGTTAGGGGGTTGGTTTGAAAGAGAAATGAGTGGGTTCATATAGGCTTATTGTATGCGAATCCTACAATATTTTAGGGGATGTTGTCCCGAATGTGGTGCGGCTACTTGGGCTTTGCGCCGGAAGGTGTGTTTGCTTTTTCCATTGGGGTGTGTTTTTTGCGAAGAGCCTTGACAAACAAACGATTAGGAGCGTAGAGTTCGGATTATACACCTTGCAGGTGTAAAAAAAGACGCCCGTTCGGGCGTCTAATTCTTGTT
>CAZOTR010000328.1:0-3590 GCA_964582755.1 uncultured Methylococcaceae bacterium
TTAACTTAACGGCATTGGATAAATATCCCGTCCGGCATGGATGAAACCATTCGTCTAAGGCGCCGCGCACAAGGGCAATGCGTGGCACGGTTCGCAAGCCCGCCGCAGCCTACCCCGCTAAAATCTCAATCCCCGCCTCCCGCAACAATCCCACCGTCTCGAACAGCGGCAAGCCCATGACGCCGGAGTAGCTCCCGGAGAGTTCCTCGACGAAAACCGTGCCCAGGCCTTGGATGGCGTAGGCGCCGGCCTTGCCCTGCGGTTCGCCGCTGGCCCAGTAGGCTTGGATTTCCCGTTGGCCGAGCAGGCGGAAGCGGACCACGCTGCGGCTGAGGGCTTGCCAGTGCTTGCCGCCGTGGCGCAGCGAAACCGCGCTCAACACCTCGTGCTCGCGCCCGGACAGGCGGCGCAGCATGTCCTGGGCATGGGCGAAGTCGCGGGGCTTGCCGAAGACTTCCCCGTCCAGCACCACTTCCGTGTCCGCCCCCAGCACCGGCAGGTCCGAACCGGCGGCGCGTTGGCCCAGCGCGGACTTTTCGGCGGCAACCCTTTGCACATAAGTCTCCGGCGGTTCGTCCGGGCGGGGGGTTTCGTCGGCCTCCACCGCCAGAACGTCAAATTCAATCCCAATCTGGGCCAGCAGTTCGCGGCGGCGGGGCGAGGCGGAGGCGAGAATGATGCGGGTCGGGTTCATGCGCGGTGGTAGGGGTGGTTGTGGAGGAGGCTAAAGGCCCGGTAAAGCTGTTCGGCCAGGATGACGCGGACCAGGGGATGGGGAAAGGTGAGCGCCGACAGCCGCCAGCGCTCGTCGGCCCGTTCCAGGCAGGCCGGCGCCAGGCCGTCCGGGCCGCCGACCAGCAGCGAGACATTGCGCCCGTCCGCCAGCCAACGCGCCAGCGTTTGCGCCAGTTGCGGCGTGGACCATTCCTGTCCGCCCAAATCCAGGGCGACCACGCGGTTGCCGGCGGGAATGGCATCTTGCATTTTCTGGCCTTCTTCGGCGATGGCGCGGGCGATGTCGGCATTTTTGCCGCGCTGGCCGGGGGCGATTTCCTTGAGCTTCAACTCGCATTCACGGGGCAAGCGCTTGGCGTATTCCGCGTAGCCCTCGGTGACCCAGCCGGGCATCTTGTTGCCCACGCAGAGCAATTGGATGTGCAAGGCGTCAGATCTCCACCAGCGTGCCGATTTCCATCGCCTGCCCGGTGGGGATGCCAAAGAAGACGATGGGATTGGAGGCGTTGCGGAACATGAAAATGAAGACCTGTTCCTGCCAGGCGTTCATCGCCGGCTTTTCGGAGGGGATCAGGGTTTCCCGCCCGAGATAGAACAGGGTTTCGTGCAGGTTGAGCGACAGGCCCAGATCCCGGATCAGTTCCAGGGCATAGGGTATGTTCGGCGTTTGCGCAAAGCCGAAGTTGATGGTGACGCGGTAAAAATTCTGCCCGAGATCCTCCACCTCCAGCCGGTCCTTGGCCGGGACGTAGGGGATGTCCTGGGTGGTGACGGTCAGCAGGATCACGCGGTCATGCAGGATCTTGTTGTATTCGAGGTTTTGCAGCAGCGCGAAGGGCAGGCTGATATGGCGGCTATGCAGGAAAATCGCCGTGCCGGGGACGCGCAGGGGGGGCGACTCCTCGATCCTGCGCAAAAACTCGACCAGCGAGATGGACAGGCTTTGCACATGCCGGACTAGGGCCAGCCGCCCCTTCTTCCAGGTGGTCATCAACAAGAACAGCAAGGCGCCGATCAATAACGGAAACCAGCCGCCGTCGAGGATCTTCACGGCGTTGGCGCAGAGGAAGGCCAGATCCACCGACAAGAAGACCGCCAGGAACGCGGCGGCGCGCTGCCACTGCCATTTCCAAACGTCCAGGGCGACGATGAAGGCCAGGCTGGTGTCGATGGCCATCGTGCCGGTGACGGCGAAGCCGTAGGCGGAGGCGAGGTTGCTGGAAGATTGGAAGGCCAGCACCAAGGCCAGCACGGCGACGAGCAGGAAGCGGTTGATGAAGGGGGAGTAGACTTGGCCCTGCTCGGACCTGGAGGTGTGGACGAAGCGCTGGCGGGGGATGTAGTCCAGTTGCACGGCTTGGCGGGTGATGGAAAACGCGCCGGAAATCACCGCCTGCGAGGCGATCACCGTCGCCGCCGTGGACAAGGCGATCAGCGGGTAAAGCATGCCGTCCGGGGCCAGTAGGTAAAAGGGATTTTTGACCGCCTCCGGGTCGCGCAGGATCAACGCGCCTTGCCCCAGGTAATTCAGCAGCAAGGCCGGCATGACGAACAGCAGCCAACTGGCCTGGATGGGCCGCCGGCCGAAATGGCCCATGTCGGCGTACAGGGCTTCGGCCCCGGTCAAGGCCAGCACGACCGCGCCCAGGGCGAGGAAGCCGTGCCAGTGGTGCTTCAGGAAAAAACGCAACCCGAACTTCGGGTGCAGCGCCTGCAAGATCTCGGGCGATTTGACGAGGCTGTCGATCCCCATCAGCGCGAGGCTGACAAACCAGAACAGCATCACCGGCCCGAACAGCTTGCCGACGTTCTCGGTGCCTTGGCTTTGGAACGAGAAGAGCCCGATCAAAATCCCGAGGGTCAGGGGGATGACGTAGCGGTGCAGCCCCGGCGCGGCCACCTCCAAACCCTCGACGGCGCTTAACACCGAAATCGCCGGGGTGATGATGCCGTCGCCGTAGAACAAGGCCGCGCCGAACAGCCCCAGCGTGGTGATGATGGCGCGGTGGCGCGGCCGGTTGCGCTTGCGCAGGGCCAGGGCCATCAAGGCCATGATGCCGCCTTCCCCGCGGTTGTCGGCGCGCATGACGAAGACCACATATTTCAGGCAGATCACCATCACCAGCGCCCAAAAAATCAGCGAGATGGCGCCGAACACATTGCCTTGGTCCGGTTTCAGGCCGTGCGCGGCGTTGAAGATCTCCTTCATCGTGTACAGCGGGCTGGTGCCCACGTCGCCGTAGACCACGCCGATGGCGCCGATGGCGAGGGCGGCGAAGCTCGATTTGTGATGGTGTTCGGAATGCTCGGAGGCTGACATGGGACGGGTTCTCAAAGGTTTGGCGGATTTGCACGGTGGCTTGCGCAGTCGCGCAGCGTGTGCTGGATCAGTCAGCGCAATTATGATGCCATCGAAAAGCGGCGGCGGATGTTTGCGGGGTGGCGGCGAAAATGGCTGGGGAGAGGGCGGAGGGATGCCTTCGCGCTCGCCGCAAAAGTGAAATGCAACATTGCAAAATAGAAAAATGATCCAAGGTTGCGCAGGGGGTGCTTTGCATGGACAATAATTTTATGCGTTACGCACGGAAATAGCGACAGACGCCCGCCTTTGAAGGAACCGCCTCCGCCCTTGGACAGTCCATCCCCATAGCCCGCTGTCATGCTTGCCCCATCAAAATGGAGATTTATCGTGTCTTCAATCCCCTCCTTTAAGGTCGGGTTCATCGACCCCATGGCCCCCTTGACCATTCCCTCGAAAGCATATTGGCTATCGATGTCCAAACTGTTGCCACGCTGCCTGCCCTGGCTGTTGTTGGCGGTGCTGCCCGAAGCCGCCTGGGCGGAAGGCGGCGGGA
>CAZOTR010000329.1:0-3541 GCA_964582755.1 uncultured Methylococcaceae bacterium
AAAGTGCTAGACCGCCATCCCGACCTGCTGAATGAAGTCAGAATGCCGTGATGGGTAGCGCGAGTAAAACTTGCGTCTGTCGGGAAACGTAGCCCGGATGGAGCGTAGCGGAATGCGGGGTTTCGTGTCGACGATCATCCCGGATTCCGCTACGCTCCATCCGGGCTACGCTGGCTATCAATTCGCATAAATTAGGCAATCTCCATGAAGCCAATAACGGTAAAATTACTTGACCAAAAGCGGTTTGATGCGCTCGCAGGCCATTCTAGAAGCCCAGCAGCAGCATTTTTCAGCGAAGAATTAGCTTGTGGTTCACAAACGATGACGAAACGGTAATTGCTGTACTTCTGCGTTGCACAATAGACCATGACTTTTCCGGGATCATTCTTGGACGTGACGAGGCCGGAAAATATCGCTGCTTTGACCTTCAAACATCCATACCAACAGAGAAAGAAGCAAATACATGGATTGATGGCGCTATCAAGTGGCACTCAAGAGAGGGTGCAAAGGTTTTTCCTCAAGGATCAAATGACAGGCCGTTAGATTTGTTTACCCCCTTAGCGCCCACGGAGAAACTTCACCCTAGTTTTGTTAAAGTAAAACGCGACGATTCATTTTTGCCAGCGAGGCGCATTATCACGGAAATAATGCCTCACTTTGAGGACGTTGACGGTAATTTTATCCAGCAATTTCAGACAACAGGTTTTGATGCCCGACTTTGGGAGCTTTACATCTTTTCCTATTTAACTGAAGAACAGCTATTCATTGACCGGGAACACGATAGACCAGACTTCATAGTAAAAAAATACGGAAAATCTGTTGCCATAGAAGTAACAACAGTTGGTCGTCGTGAAAATAACCCTATTTCCTTTTTCAAGACAGAACCTAAATTTATACACCCCCAAGAGATAAAGGAACGACAAGCGCATGAGATGCCAAGAAAATTTGGTAGTTCATTGTATTCTAAGCTAAAAAAGCAATATTGGAATCTCGGTCATGTTAGAGGAAAACCTTTGGTTTTCGCTATTGCGGATTTTCACGATGACCAGTCCATGCTATGGACATCCACCGCACTCATCGAGTATTTGTATGCGGTTCGACATGAGCATCATTTCGATGAAAATAGTCAACTGATTATTGACCCGATTAGAATTGAGACGCATGATGTGGAGGGAAAAGCACCGATACCATCAGGATTTTTCTTTCAGCCTGATGCCGAAAATATTAGTGCGATACTCTTTTCGGCAAGCGGAACGATATCGAAGTTTAATAGACTCGGAAGACAAGCGGGGTATGTCGCGCCCGGCGTACTAATGTTTCACTTTGGCACTCATCACGACCACAATCCAAATGCGAACATGCCTAAGCCGTTCAAGTATTTGGTTGACGAAACTTGTAATGAAACATGGGGGGAAGGCTTATCAATGTTCCACAATCCAAATGCAACCCATCCGGTACCGCAGGAACTATTTCCATCTATAGCACATCATCGCTTTGAAAACGGACAAATTGTAAGCTTGCTACCTGATTTCCACCCGTATGCATCACAAACATTGCATCTTCGTGCTGGAAAATAGTCGAACTTTTCTCGTTCCCACGCGCCGAGTGGGAACGAGAAAATACTTTGGCTCTATAGGGATTCCGGGGTCTTCTGCTAAGATGCCGCGATACAGACATCCAGCTAGACCCTTGCATAGCAACCCCATGTGAAATGATCGTTCCAAAGTTTTGGGCAGAAGCGCGGATACGGCAGCGCACCCTCGGCCGCCAAGTGACGGTGCGGCGTTTTGGCTGGTCGGATTACAGCCAAGAGGATGCGCAGGCCCACGCGGATGCCCGCGTCCGCGAGGCGTTCGACCGCATCGCCACCGGCGAGAGGCTGCTCCGGCGCGAACCCAAACGCCCCTACAATGGCGCGGAGGGGGTTCCGATCCGCGAGGAAATCCTCAGCCGCCACGGCGACGCGGTCGTCACGCGCAACCTCTACGGCGCGCACTGCCTGAACACCCCGAATGTCTTGTTCGTGGACATTGATTTCGACACCGGGCCTAGCGTCTCGACGGTGTTCGCCACCGCCGCCTTGTTTTGGGCCGCCGCCGACCTCGCCATCTGGCTGCCGCCGCGCCCCGACTGCGCCACTTGGCCCGTCGGCTACACGGTCGCGCTCTTTTTCGTCCTGGCTTCGTTTGCCGCCGGCCTGATCGCTTCCCAATTGCGCCGACTATACGCCTTCGTCCGTGGCGGTGCGGAACGGTGTGCGCGGACCCGTGTGGATGCCTTCCTGCGCAAACATCCCGATTGGCATTTGCGCCTGTACCGGACACCGGCAGGCTTGCGCGTATTGGCGATGCAACGGACTTTCGACCCCGCCGAAGCGGCGGTCGCCCGCTGTTTTAAAGCCCTGGGGGCCGACCCGGTGTATGCCCGCATGTGTTTGCGCCAACGCTGCTTTCGCGCCCGCGTCAGCCCCAAGCCTTGGCGCATCGGCATCGGCCAGCACATCCGGCCGCGCCCCGGCGTGTGGCCGGTCGATCCGGCAAAGCTGCCCGAGCGGGCGCGCTGGATCGAAGCCTATGAAAAAGCGGCGCGAAGCCATGCCTCCTGCCGTTTCGTCGCGGCGCTAGGCAGCCCGCACGCCGACCCTGCGGCGCAGGCGGTGCAAGCACTGCACGACGCGCTGTGCCAAGCGGACAGCCGTCTGCCCCTGGCATGACCGGCCTGAAATATGCTCTCATTCCCGCGCTCCAGCGTAGGAATGCCTACCCCGGCGCTCCAGCGCCGCGGAATCCGGGTTGCTCGTAGTGATGAAACCCCTAACGTGCCGCAACTGACACCCGCCAACAAACAGGTGACAATGATGAATAAACCCTCCGTAATCCATAGCGATGCTGACATAATGGGCGGAACGCCGGTGTTTCGCGGTACCCGGGTTCCTTTTCAAACCTTGATGGACTATCTCGAAGCAGGCCACCCGCTGGAGAATTTTCTCGATGATTTCCCGACGGTGAGCCGAGTCCAGGCCATTGCGGCCTTGGAGGAAGCCAAAGACGCGGTGCTGGCCCATGCGCTTGCTGCTTGATGAGTGTCTGCCTGCCGAAGAAGCTGAAGCGCGGCTTGACCGGACATGAAGTCAAAACGGTGCCTGAATGCGGCTGGGCCGGCTGCAAAAACGGCCATTTATTGGGCTTGGCCCAAGCACAATTCGACGTGTTCTTGACCGTAGATCGCAATCTTGGTTTTCAGCAGAGTCTCGAACGCTACGACATCGCCGTCATTGTGTTGGTCGCCGCCAGCAACGCCATCGAAGCGCTTGAACCGCTGATGCCTCGGGTCATTGAAACCCTCCCGTCGCTTCGTCCTGGTGTAATAATCAAAATAAGCGCTACGCCATAGGTGCCGTCTTGCCGCCCCCCCGCCAGCCCCATAATTCCTTTCTGATTCCCACGCGCCGCGTGGGAACCCAGCGATCCGCGCTGCGGATCGGCGGCGCGGCGCACCACGGCTTCATTCCTACGCGGCGCGTCACTGCCATTAAGTTAAG
>CAZOTR010000330.1:0-3538 GCA_964582755.1 uncultured Methylococcaceae bacterium
TTCAGCAAGCCATTGCACACCAGGCAGCGGCAAAATGGCCGGATTTGTCGATATAGATCGAAGCGCCGCAACACCTCCTCGGTTTGCCCATCCGGTTGGACCGAGCGCACCCAATAGAGGCAACAACAAACCGTCCTGCAACTGCAAAAAACCGCCCAGGAATATCAGGCGCGGCAACAGCAGGCGGCGGCGCAATACCAAGCGCAACAGGCTGCCACACAATACCAACAGCAGCAGGCGGCGGCGCAATATCAAGCGCAACAGGCTGTGACACAATACCAGCAACAGCAACAGCAACAGCAGCAACAAGCCGTCGCGCAATATGAGCGGCGCAAAAAAGAGCAGGAAGAGCAGGAGAAGTCCCGGCAAAGCAGCTCCTCCAATCCATCCGCCGAGCTGTTCCAGCAGATATGGCGCATGCAGCACCGTTGATCCTGCTCTAAAATGAATGCTCACATATTAGGAGTGCACACCCATGAACAAGCCAATCATCTTACTCGCCGCCATCGCTCTGCTGTCAGTCGCCGCCGGCGGCTGCGCTTCGTATCCCAGCTACAACTCTTATGGCGGCGGCTACGGCTACGGCGGCTACAACAGTGGCTATGGTGGCGGCTATGGCGGGAGAGGCTATAACGACCGCTATGGTTATAGCGGCCGGGCAGGCCAGCCGTATAACTATAACTACCGCAAACAGGAAGCCCCCACCAAACAAGAAACCTCGGTGAAAGCCCTGCGGGACGCCGCGAAGAGAGGCGCCGACCCGGCCTCCACGCTCTATCAACAACTGCTGATACAGCAACAACATTGACCCCCATCCGCCGGCCCTGGGCAACGGGCCGGCCACTCAAGCCGACAACCAAGCGTCCCAGCGCAGCCGCATCTTATCCAGGTGCGAGCCTTCCCAATAAATTCTCCCGCAACCCGCGCAGCTAAAAAACGTCTCGTAATACAGCTTGGTTTTGGGCTCCAGCCGGTCCAGGATGTCCGCCTTGGCCACCGGCTTCAGCAAGCCATTGCACACCAGGCAGCGGCAAAATGGCCGGATTTGTCGATATAGATCGAAGCGCCGCAACACCTCCTCGGTTTGCCCATCCGGTTGGACCGAGCGCACCCAATAGCCGTGGGTGATGCGCCCCGCATGAAGCAGGCGGCGGTCGCGGGTCAACACGATGCGCTGCTCGGCGGCGGCAATATCCGCGACCTCGGCGTCCGTGTAGCGATTGCTGTACAGCGCGTCAAACCCCAACAGCCGCAAGCGCTTCGCCAGCTTGCCCAGGTTCACATCCAGCACGAACCCAGCGCCACGCAACGGCGCATCGCGCAAGCTGGCCAGGGGCGTGACATCGAAACTCTCGAAAACGGGATATACCGCGACGCGGTCCCCGTCTTGCAGGCGGTAATCGAACCCCACCGACAGGCCATTGGCAACAATCAACTCCACCTCGGTGTGCGGGACGCCCTGGGCCTCGATGGGATCTTTGATGGAAGGACGCCCGTTGAAACGGTAAGCCAGCGTCAGCTTGCGCCGTCCGGGCGGCAGGAAATCGTTCAACTCCCCGTAGAAGCGGAACTCGGCGCAAGACTCGCCCGGCATGGATCAGCCTATCCGCAACACCTTCGCCCCGCGCACCCTTCGGGTCTTCAACTCCACCAAGGCGCGGTTGGCATCCTCCAGCGCGAATTCCTCGACCTCCGAACGCAACGGAATCTCGGCGGCCAAGGCCAAAAACTCGCGCACATCGGCCCGGCTGACATTGGCGACGCTCTTGATCTCCTTCTCCATCCACAAATGGGCCGGATAATCCAAGCGCAACAGCGCCGCCTTGTCCGCCTCCTCCTTGCGGATGGCGTTCACCACCAGCCTGCCGCCCGGACGCAAATTCTTCAAAGCCTCGACCACGCTATTCCACACCGGCGTCGTGTCGATGATGCTGTCCAGCGGTTCCGGCGAAAATTCCTCCGGCGCGCCCGCCCACGCCGCGCCCAATTCCAAAGCAAAAGCCCGCTCCTCGGCATTGCGGGCAAAGACAAAGGTTTCCACATTTGGAAAGCGCTGGCGGACCATCTTCAACACCAGATGCGCCGACGCGCCGAAGCCGGTCAGCCCCAACCGCTGCCCGTCTTCCAGCCGGGCCAAGCGCAACGAACGGTAACCGATGGCCCCGGCGCACAGCAGCGGCGCGGCCTGCGCATCGGAAAAGGTTTCAGGAATGGCATAAGCGAAAGCCGCCGGCACCGTCATATACTCGGCATAGCCACCGTTGGCATCCCGCCCCGTCGCCTTGAACTCCGCGCACAGGTTTTCGTTGCCTTCCAGACAATGGACGCAATGGCCGCAAGCGGAATAAATCCACGCCACGCCCACCCGCTGGCCCAAGGCAAACCCCGAAGCCCCCTGCCCCGCCGCCTCCACCCGCCCGACCACCTGATGGCCCAAAACCACGGGCAAGCGCGGCGGCGCAGTCCTGCCTTCAATCTCATCCAACTCGGTATGGCAGACCCCGCAGACAGACACTTTTACCAGTATCTCGCCCGCCGCCGGAACGGGTTTCGGCCATTCGGCCAATTCCAGCGGCGTGGCACAGATGTCGAGGCTGGCGATGCGTGGCAATACCATGGCTTTCATATCAACACCTTATCAATCATCGGCAATGACATAACAATCACGTCCGGCCCTCTTGCCCGCATAGAGGGCTTGGTCGGCGCGTTCGACCGCGCTGGCTAAATCTTCATCCTCCCCCACGCGGGACACGCCCAAACTGATAGTCAATGCCACCGACTGGCCCTGTGGAATCAACACCGGCGTATTGCGCACCGCATCGATAAACCGTTGCGCCGTTCGGGCGATTCCCTCGGGTGACGGGCTTTGCATCAGCAACAAGAATTCCTCCCCGCCAAAACGATAAAGCGGTTCGTTGTCGCGCTTGATGCGCTTCAGCACCTCGGCCAAATGGCACAAAGCAAGATCGCCTATCCGATGCCCATAAGTGTCGTTGACCGCTTTGAAATGGTCGATGTCAATCATCATGACATACAGCAAGAAGCGGTCGCGTTTGGCCATCCGCCGCAACAGTTCAAAGTCATTTTCAATACCGTGGCGCAAGGGCAATCCGGTCAAATGGTCGCACCGCGCCGCAGCGGCGATAAACTGCGTCTTGAACTTGCCAATCAATTTGATCATTTCGCCTTGCGCCTGCTCAAAAACCTCCAAGTCGGCGCTTTGCCCTAGCCGTCCGGCCAGCAGATCGATGCAAATGGAACGGATGGCATCGTGCATGGTTTGATGCGCGGTTTCAAGCAAGCGCGTATTGTGGGTGTCCAATTGCCCGAAACACGCCTTGTTCCGTTCAAACCAGCGGCCGAAGCGGCAGAAGTTATGCGCCAAGGGTGCCAGCACATCCCCGCCGGGAGGCTCGCGCAACACCGCGCAGCGCAACACCCGCCGCGCCCAATCCATATGCTCATCGACTGCGGCGTCGAGTTCGCTGATGAAATTGGCGGTTTCAGGGGAAAAATCTGGCATGGCATTAACCGCCCA
>CAZOTR010000331.1:0-3524 GCA_964582755.1 uncultured Methylococcaceae bacterium
AGGCGTATCAACTGAGTTCCACGAATGATGCGCTTCGTACCTCAGCGCATCCTATGGCCCTGGGTCAGTGACCGCCCTTTATCTATGTCCATATCGTTGTCTTGCCTTGGGTTGATGGGTTTGTTCTAGTGGGAAATTGAACGTGCTTTTCAGTGTGGGTACACGCAAAATCTGTATTCCGAGTGTAGTTCAAGCACCCCCAAAACGGGCCATAAGCACCGTCCCGGCGCACCATGACCGCCCCACATTTTGGGCATACCGGCTGCATTTCCCCGCACCGGACTTGGGTGCAGACTTTAAACCGGCCTTCCCGTCGCATCAAACTGTTGCAGCGGGGGCAAGGGCGCTCGGTGTATTTGCAATAGGGAAAGTGGTTGCAGCCGATGAATTTTGAGCCATTTCTTGCTTGCTTCGGAATGAGGCTGCCTTCCTTACAAAGCGGGCAGGGCACGTCTTCCAGGGGCGCATCCACCAAGGTTTCGTCAAATTCGTCTTGGCAGACGGGATATTCGCCTTTGATGAGTTCTTTGACGAAACGGGAAGCGACCAAGGGGTTGTAGACCAGATAAGCCCGGTGGCGGGCGCGGGTGAGGGCCACATAAAACAAGCGCCGCTCTTCCGCGTAAAGAAAGGCTTCCCTAGGCGGAAGCAGAAATTCCAGCAAGGCGTCGTTTTCTTTTTCGCTGGGGAATCCGCTTTTCCCTTTCTCCAAGCCTAGGGTTATTACATAATCCGCCTCTTTTCCCTTGGCCGCGTGGACGGTCATCATGTCAATGTCAAACTCGGGGTAAGCCGCTTGCAGGGCTTGGCTGGTTTTGGGGGCTTTCAATTCTTCCAGGACAAAATGATACCGGGCCAATACCAAGACGCTCGTCCTTCGGCCTGCCATTGGCCGCGTCCGTTGTTTGATCGCGTCCAAAGCCAAAAACAACCCCCTTTGTTTGTCCTGTGTCCTCACCAGAGAAATGGCCGGTTCGTGGAGGTGGGCAAGGGAACCGATGGATTTTTTAACTTGCTCCGGGTTTTTCAACACGAAACGGGAAGACACTTCGCCAATCTGGTTGTTGAAGCGGAAGGTCAGATCCAGCGCCGAAATGGCTGTTGCGCCAAAGCATTTCCCAAAGTGCTTGGTCAGGCCGATGTCGCTGCCGGTGAAGCGATAAATGGACTGCCAGTCATCGCCCACCGCGAACAACACGGCTTCCGGGCGTTGCTTTAACAGGGCTTGGACCAGCCTCGCCCGCGCCAAGCTAATGTCTTGGAATTCGTCCACCAAGATATGGGTGAACGGGGAATGATAGGTTCCGGCCTCGATATGTTCGATGGCCCTGCCGATCATGTCGGCGAAGTCGATTTCATGGCGCTCGGCCAAATGCCGCTGGTAAGCCTCGAAGATGGGTTTGAACAGACCCAGCAGAAAACCCAGCCGCTCGGAATCCTGGTGCCTTTCCGACTTTTCCAGCAATGACGGCCATGTTTGATAGGATTGCTTGAAGAGCTTCAAGAATTCGGCCAGCAGTTTGGAAAAATCCGTGACCTTGCCTTGTTCCCTGAGTCCAGCCAACAGGGTTTCGTCGGGTGTTCTCTCAAGAATCACGCCCAACTCTTGCAGCGATTTTTCCAAGGTGCTTGTAAGCTTCCCCTCCCGTTTTAAGTACGAATAGGTTTCCACCAAGCAGGTTTGATGTTTGCTGTGTAGCTCCCGCTTCCACTTGATGCCGTCCAAATAGCGTTGCCGGTCGAAGTGCGCCGGGGGCTGGCCGGATTTGTCCAAGGCGAAATGCTCAATGTAGATGCCATGATCCGGCAGAAAGAAATCGGGCCGGTATTGCCGGTAATCCGGGGTCCGCGTGTCAACGACATAATTGGCTTCGTACTGATAGCGGATGCCATGCCGCAAGAGGAAATTGGCAACCTCGCATTCCTCGTAGCTTTTCACCGCCTCCCCTTGCAAGGTTCGCAACTCGTGCCTGCGCACATAGTCGTTGTATTCCTGCATGGATTTGAAATCAAAGGGGTTGCGGTAGGGGTAAAAATAGCGGGTGAAGTATTGGACAACCTTGTTTTTGTAGGCGGCATCCTGCAATTGCTCCATCAAATGCCCGTCGATGAAGCGATGGAAAGCATTGTCGTCCTCGGCCAAGCGGGAAAGGGCAGGGCGCTTTCTTTCCGCCTTGCCGATGATTTCCAAGCCAAGGGAATGGAAGGTTTTGATGGCGGGCGTTTGGCCTTGCAGCAAGGGGCTTAGGCGGGTGTCTTGGCGCTCTTGCATTTCGCCTTTGGCTTTGTTGGCAAAGGCCAGCATCAGCAGTTCGTCGGCCTGGGCCTGCCTGGATGCCAACAGATACCCCGCCCGGCCTATCATCGTGCTGGTTTTACCGGTTCCGGCCCCTGCCAGCACCAGATTATGATCTTCGTTGATGACGCAAGCCTTCCGTTGGGCATGGGTGAGGGGCTTGCTTTCGATGGTGTCAAAAAAAATCTGGAGCCTTGCCAGTTCTTGATTCACAAAGACCGCGTTGGCTTGTTGTGCCAGGGGTTCGGATTGTTGGACAAAGCTTGATGCCGTCGCCAAGGCTTGCCGCTGGGCTTCGTTGGCATAAAAGTCCCAATAACCATGCCGCCGTATCTCGCAAACTTGGATTGCGGCCTCTACCAAGCGCCTGCGCTGGGATTCGCGGGCGTAGCGTTGTCCGCTGAGGATTTGCTCGATGCCTGCCGCCACGGTTAGCAGGGGGGCGGATTCGGCTTCAAGCAGGCTTTCCGCGTGGCGTTTCAAGCGGGCGTTCACCCCGCCCGCCAGCCGGTTTAATCCGCCTTTTTTGAAACCTTTGAAAGTCAGTTCCCGCTTGGCTCGGTGTAAGATGAACCTGTCCCAAAACCAACCGGAGACCACTTGCGCCGGTTGGATCAACTCGGGGATGGGAACTAGGTATTCCTTTTTGCCCCCGCCAAAATGAAAGCCGTCTTCTTCCAATAAGAGTACGGCCCTCGTGCGGCCATAGACAAGGCGGGCAAACCAGCCGCGACTTATCTTGATGTTCTGATTTTGTGTATATTCACGTTTCGGCATGGGTTCCTCCTTCGGGAAATTCTCCCATGCTGGAAAGGGCAATGTCACGGGATGTTGGCGTAAGAAACAAACATTTGTTCCCGCGCGCCGGGGGCGATATTTGTCATTTCTGCTTCGATGCCCGTGGTTGTGATTCGCCCGGCCAAAGGCTAGGCGTAGTTTTGCAATCGGAATATCAAGCCTGTTGCGGCTTTACCGGGCGTGGTGGCTAGGCATAGGCCGTTGCGCGGGGTTTGGGCTACGTTTAATCCCAAAGCGGGAAGCGCTTCTTGCCGCAAGGTTTCGGCGTGGCGGACTGGCTCAAGCGGCCTTTTCCCAGCCGTTTTTGGCCTCGCAAAAAGCCATCCTGTCGGTGTGTTCGGCACGGTCTAGGCTGTTGAGATAGTCCACCGTTCCATGTAAGTCTGCCTGCAATTGATGGCCGTCTGCCGGTAGATGTGGCGGATCATGA
>CAZOTR010000332.1:0-3495 GCA_964582755.1 uncultured Methylococcaceae bacterium
GCGGCATGTTGTTTCGTTCGACTCTTGATGAGCTTGAATGCACATGCGGCCAATGCTCGGGGAAGCGTCCACCCTAAAGACTGGGCGCGTTAGCGGCTTGACCAGGTGCGTCAACACCTGGCCACGCCTGACCACAACTTGAAAAAGAGGTTCAAGCAATGGCTGTTTTCTATCTTAAATCAGATGAGGCATTTTTAGAGTTGATTGATATCAAGGCGTCTTATGACGATCTTCTTGATTTGATGCCTCAAGACGAACCATCGCGGCGTTTTCTTCAAATGATCGGGGATCGGTTCGGCTGTTTTTTGCGTGATGGTGTGCAGAAAGGCGAAATTGTTTTGTATGAAGTGCCACCCGGCCCGCCCGTGACGACAACGACGACGTAGGAGGAGGCGGAGGAGCGGGCGGGCCGGGGCTTTCTCGATTCCGTAGTACTGTCCTTTTGTCTCATTTTTGAGACTCACCCCTAGATTATCTGCGCCCGGCAAATGCGGGGGGCACCGCTTGCGGGGGGACCCGCATTTGCCGGGCGCAGGTTTGTTTGAACGAAGTTGCTCCCCTCCAAAGCGAGGGACGAGCATTGCGGGACTGGTGACAGAGTGCGGTGCCCCCGCCGGGAGCGGGGTGGAGTTAGCCTACGGAAAAGGCCCTACCAGTTTTTCGGGATGGTCGATCGGAGAAAGCACAGCCAGCCGTTTCGGCGGTTCCTCCCGCGATTTCTGGCTTACCCGTTTCACCCATTCACCCACGCGCCCTAAGAAGCCGTTTTTCAGGTTTTGAAAGGTAACTATTTAGATAACAAAATAGGGTTTAGCTATGACTGCGCATAAAGAATCTGACGAATATAAGCCGGTGACTAAAATTGATCCTTGTTTGAAAACGGATCAAGAGTTGGTTGAAATTGTTGTGGAGCGTATGCGCATGCCGCCGGGTGAGATTGGCGTGACTGACTTGTCTGTGATGGAAGGGGCAATAGGGGCTTTGTTTTTGGGGCAGATGTATGGTGTACGCATCTTGCGCATTTTGCATTCTTCCAAGACGTTGCGGCAGTATGAGAAGTTTTTGGGTGCTTCCTTTGAAGATTTGCTACCGCAGCATGGTTACTACATAGACCGATCTTATGCGTGGAGCGTTGTGAGTGCGTCTAAGAAATATTGGGATTTGGTGGCGCGTAAGTTCAAGATGGAACCGTATGAAAAGCGTTCCCTTATAGACAATGCATAAAGAGTGCAGTAAAGTTAAAGCCCCTAGGGTATTCTCCGTAAGCTTTGCGGCGGCGGAGACCTAGGGGCTTTTCATTCACGCATTACCGGTGCGCAAACGATGGTTCATCTTATCACATGGGCGGGCTTTGTCCGCAATCCTAGACCGGCAATCCCCGGCCATCTGTTTTCCCCATATTTAGACATTTCAGGCTTCCCGCCTTGGGCCAGCTTCTGTTCTCTGTGTGCGCGGAGCGGGCGACGCGCACACAGAGAACAGAAGCTGGCTATCCAAGGGGGCGGCCATGCCAAGCTTTCCTAGGGGTTCCAAATCGCCAGCAATGGCCGGGGGCGGCGGCGCTCCCCTTGGTACTTATGCAGAATCTTCCCCCCTGCTGATTTCTAAGGATTTTTTCACGTCCGGGCAAGCTGGCCAAGAGTCCAGAAAAGCCAAGCCGAAGGGCGAGAATTGGGACGCTGATGCAGCCTTGGTTGAGCGTTACGCGCTCCAAATTCAGGCCCGCAAGGCGATGTTTGAGGCGTTTTATCGCATCCCCAAGGAAGACCGCCCCAAGCATCCTCACAGGGTGGTTGATTGCCGTCGTTCGCTTCGTCCGGTCAAGGGCGAGAAAGGGAAGCTTCTCAAGCCGGCCATTTTCAAGCACAAGGCGACGGGTAACACTTTCTACGCAGGCCTCCAGATTTGCGCGGCCGGGCGGGCCTGCCCTCATTGCGCCGTTAAGATCGGCGAGAAGCGAGCCGGGGAGATTCGGCAGGCCGTTCGCCAGTGGGTCGCCTCTGGCGGAGTTTGCCTGTTCGTTACGTTGACCTTTCCACATTACCGCAAGGATACGCTTGCCGAATTGGTCGCTTCGTTTCAAGGCTCTTTGGCGCGATTTCGTAAGGGGGCTTCCTTTGATCGCATCAAGGCCTCCATTGGCTACGAGGGAGTGATTAGGGCTGTCGAGACTACTTGGGGCGAGGTCAATGGCTTCCACCCACATTCGCATGAGATTTGGTTCATCCGTCCGGGTGAGTCTTTCGATCCGCTTGATCTTCGCTTTCGCCTCTTCAACCGTTGGAAGTCTGCTGTTGTGGCTTCAGGTCTTTCGGCTCCTTCTTTTGAGCGGGGACTTGTCATCAAGATTGCCGAGACTGAAGAGCAAATCAGAGGGCGTCTTGCCGAATATATGGCGAAGAGTGGTTTGGAGCAGGATGTGGGCGCGCCGGTGTGGGGAGTCGATGATGAGTTGGTTAAGGCGCACTCCAAGCGGGGCAAGCCGGGTCGCTTCACGCCATTCGATTTCTTGCGGGAGCAGTACAACCCGGAACAGACCAAGGAGAAGAAGGCGTTTTATCGCCGTCTCTTTGCTGAGTTTATCGAAGAGTTCAAGGGGGTCGCCCAAGTCTTCTGGTCTGGTGGCCTCAAGGCGCGGTTTGATCTCGCCGAAGTCAGCGACCAGCAACACGCCGAGGAAGGAGCGGAACAGGCTTCTTTCCTCCTCGATGTTCCCCCCGGTGCTTGGGCGTTCGTTTTTGGTGTTCCTGAGAAGGACTTTCGTGCAAGGCTGCTTCTTGAAGCAAAGGAGAAGGGGGCGGAGGGGGCTAGGGCTTTCCTGCTGTCCTTGGTCGATCTGTATTACTGGGAATATTTTGAAAACGATTGGGAAGGGCTTTCCTGCGATGCAAGATACTATCTGTCCTTGCCGGATTCTGCTTTTATTTCAATAGGAGGTAATAATCTTGATTCCGTACTATAGCCAGAATCCTCAGGACATCATTGATAAGTTATTCAAGGCGAAGTTAATGGACAAAAATCCTAATACACAATGTCCGATATGCGGTAATCACGCCGAACCTAAGGACTTTCTAACGTCTTTGCGGCTTCAAGATGATGGCTCTTATACAGTCGTTAACTTGTGCCGGAAATGCCGGGATTCCGGTAAATAAAGCGGCTTGGGCGGGTGCTGTCACACTCGGCCAAGCCTGACCATAACTTGAACGATAGGAGTTTAAATCATGGCTACAGACGATCTTACCACCCTCAAGCCTTGTGACGGCCTGGCCGCCTTGGCTGACTGTTACGAGGCATTGGCCGATTTGGTGTCAACCGACGAACCGGCGTGGGTTCTGCTTCTCAATTTGAACCGGCAACTTCGGGCTTTCCTTGATGAGGCTGACGCAAGGGGGGAATTGTCGTAACGTTACGCTTAGCGTTACGGGGAATGAGGAAGGCCCGCGCCCGGCAAATGCGGGGGGCACCGCTTGCGGGGGGACCCGCATTTGCCGGGCG